>JBCCYF010000098.1:0-16179 GCA_039190275.1 Pseudomonadota bacterium
GCGGCGGTTGGCGTGCGCATCGAAATTCTTACCGGGCGGGACAAAGGGGCCGAGCGGGCCGCGAAACTTGCAGCGACGGCGGCTGGTGAGATCCAGGTCCTGCTGGGAACACATGCGCTGTTTCAGCGGGATGTTACTTTTGCCGACCTGCGATTGGCCATCGTGGACGAACAGCACCGGTTCGGCGTGCGCCAACGGATGGATCTGGGGGCAAAGGGCAGGGCGGTCGACCTTTTGGTAATGACTGCGACGCCAATCCCACGGTCCCTTGCCTTATCGAACTACGGCGACATGGATCTGTCGGTGCTCGACGAAAAGCCGCCCGGTCGCAAGCCGGTAGACACTGCCCTGGTTTCCTCGGATCGGTTGGACGCTGTGGTCACACGGCTGCGCGCCGCAGTGGCCGAGGGGCGACGCGCCTACTGGGTCTGCCCGCTGGTCGAGGAATCCGAAGTGGTTGAGGCGACGGCGGCAGAGGCGCGGTTCAAAAGCCTGCGCGCGGCGCTGGGCGACGATCGGGTTGGTCTGGTTCACGGCCAGATGCCCAGCACGGAAAAAGACGCGGCAATGGCTGACTTTATCGCCGGGCGGACCCAGGTGCTTGTGGCCACAACGGTGATCGAGGTTGGTGTGAACGTGCCCGAGGCCTCGATCATGGTTATTGAGGGCGCCGAAGGGTTCGGACTTGCCCAATTGCACCAGCTGCGTGGGCGGGTCGGGCGGGGTGCCGAAGCCTCGACCTGCCTGCTGATGTATCAGGCGCCGTTGACCCGCTCGGCCGAGGCCCGGCTGTCCATCATGCGCGAAACCGAAGACGGCTTTCGAATTGCCGAGGAGGATCTGCGCCTGCGCGGCGCGGGTGATGTCCTGGGCGTCGCCCAATCCGGTTTACCAAAGTTCCGCATTGCAGATCTGGAAAAGCAGGCGGATCTGATGATGATCGCGCAGTCCGATGCCAGATCGTTTCTTGAGCAGGATCCACAACTGACCTCGTCCCGTGGCAAGGCCGTGCGGGTTGCGCTGTACCTTATGGAAGCGGACCAGGCGATTCGCCTTCTCGCGGTCGGATAACGCACTGAGATCATTAATATTCCTAAATTGTTCTCAAATGTTCCTTAAAAGTTCTTGACGAAATACGCAAAAAGGGGAACATTACGTTAACACGAGGGAAGGGGACGACCATGAAACTCCATGCACCAAGCCAGCGCGACATGCCTTTCACATCCCTGCTGGGGGATGCCATCGGGCTCGCCGCGATTTGCGTCATGGTGCTGGTGGGCCTGACAGTACCGAGTGTATTCTGACCACTTTGCCTGCGGATCGTCTGAGATTGCGCCGGTTCTGCCTGACCGGTTAAGCCCTCTCCTGCCTGGGGGCGCGCGCATGAGACGGGACGTACCTTATCGCCGCGCCCCGCATGGGGTTGCGGCGATTTTTTTGTCAGGAAGGGCGTTAAGCGGCGAGTTCCAGGGCCTTGTCAAAAGCGTCCAGAGTGGCATCCAGGGTCAGAAGGATCGAGGCATGGCGGTTCTTGAAATCCTTCGCCGGTTGCAAAACGTCATAGCCGTCAAACGGTGCCTCGGGCAGCGGGCCGTCGGACTTGAGCATTGCCGTGAGTTGGTGGTGGGCCGACGCGATCTCATCACGGTTGCGACCGATGATCACCTTGCCTGATATCGCAGCCGAGGCCTGCCCAAGTGCGCAGGCTTTCACGTCCTGACCGTATTCGGCGATACGCCCGTCCTTAAGGGTCAGGTCAACGGTCACAGTGGATCCGCAAAGTGGCGACCGTTTCTTTGCGGTCGCCTGCGGCGCGGACAGGCGCTCAAGATGCGGAATCTCAGCCGACAGCGCCAGGATGCGCTGCGAATACAGCTTGATCATGTCCGCATCACCACTCATGCCGCACCTCTGCTTTTCAATCCTTCTAGACGCTCATATGTAGGGCATACACAAAGCGACGAAAAGTGGGCAGTCCAAATGACGCAATTCGATCCTGAAACATTGACCTGGGACGCCAATGGCTGGATTCCGGCAATTGCCCAGGACCACCTTACTGGTGAGGTTTTGATGATGGCGTGGATGAACCGCGACAGCCTGTCCGAAACACTCGTAACCGGCCGCGTGACCTATTGGTCGCGCAGCCGCGCTGCGCTTTGGCGTAAGGGCGAGACTTCGGGCCACGTGCAGCGGCTTGTCCGTCTCAGCGTGGACTGTGATCGCGATTGCCTTTTGATGCAGGTCGACCAGACAGGGCCAGCCTGCCACACGAACCGGCGCAGTTGTTTCTTTACCGATGTTGAGGGCGGGCGGGAGCGTGTGACCATGGCCCCGCTAGATGTCTAGCATCCTGCGAATGTCTGCCGGTGTCGCACCCTCGGATCGGTACTTGGCAATCGCCCGCGCGTCGTCACGTTTGGCGAGACGTTTGCCAGCGTGATCCCGGATGAGCCTATGGTGGTGATAGATCGGTGTCGGCTGTTTCAGCAGGGTTTGAAGCAACACATGGATCTGCGTGGCATCGAACAGGTCTTCGCCCCGCGTGACATGTGTGACCTTCTGGTATGCGTCGTCCACCACAACCGACAGGTGGTAGGAGGTGCCGATGTCCTTGCGCGCCAGAACCACGTCGCCGACATTGCGGACAAGCATGTCGAAATCGAGTGCCTGCCAGCCACGATTTTTGGGGCCGGTTTCCAGAAATCTCGGCCCTTGGCCCTTGGGAGCCGGCTGCTGATGTTCGGCAAGAAGACTTGTCGCGCGGGTCATATCCAGCCGCAATGCGGCGCCCTGCGGTAGATTGGATAAAGGGGGGGCTACTGCGCTACGCGCGCGGCACGTTCCGGGATAGACCGGACCATCCGGGCCGGTTCTGATGTCGCCCTCCTGAGGCGCATCCAGCGCAACTGCGATATCGCGCCGGGTGCAGGTGCAGGGATAAAGCAGACCGAGCGCCCACAGCTTTTGCAACGCGGTTTCATATGCCTCTTTGCGCTGCGCCTGGCGCAGGACCGGCTCGGGCCATCTAAGGCCCAGCCACTTTAGATCCTCAAAGATCTGTTGCTCCCATTCGGTGCGGGCGCGGCTTTGATCGATATCTTCGATCCGCAACAGGAACGTTCCGGCCTCCGCCAACGACCGGTCCCAGGCCGTGAGGGCCGAAAAGGCATGCCCAAGATGTAGCGGCCCGGTTGGTGACGGGGCAAAACGTTCGACGTGCATTCAGCTTTTCTGAAGCACGTAGACATTGGATTTCAAATCTATTGCGGGAAGGTGTGGACCATACTCCTTGAACAGAAGCGCCGCCGTCCCGCAATCCAGATGATCCATCAACCGCGCCTCGTACGAGGGATCGGCCAGCGCGTGATCATTCAGGCTGAATGCAAAAATGCCGCCCTTGGGAAGCTTTTCCAGCACGCTGTCCAACACCTCGGCCGGGCCGTGGCCGGGATTGAGGACACCCACCGCGGTGATCACCTGATAAGCGCCCGATGCGAACGGCATCGGGGTGTTCAGGTCGGCTACCAGCAGGTTGCGGTAGATCCCCTTGGCGCGCGCTTGTTCCAGCATACGGGGTGAAAAGTCCGAGCCATCCAGGGTGGGAAACCCCTGATCGCGCAGTGCTTGGCCGGACACGCCAGTCCCGCAGCCCAGATCAAGAACTGGCGTTTGGTGATCAGGCACATATTCGGCCAGGGCCTCGGCAAGGCGCTTGGGCGTCACATAGCCGTTTTCGCTGACTTCGCTGTCGTACGTCTCGGACCAACGGTCATAGAAGTCCCGCGTGGCATCCGCGCTTTCCAGGTCATAGACGTTGTCCAGAAACTTCTTGCGCCCATCTGTCATACCGACCCCCTTTGGGGGTTAGGATACCGCCAGTGGCGCTTCTGTCGAGGCCCCCTGGGCCGTGCCTGACAACCATGTGATAAAATCATCCTTCGCCCGGTCGGTATAGGCACGGTAGCGCTCCTTGCGGCCGCGCCGTCCGCCGCGCACGTCAGCAATGGGGGGGAACAACCCGAAATTGACGTTCATGGGCTGGAAGGTCCTGGCCTCGGCGCCGCCGGTGATATGTGTGACCAGCGCGCCGATTGCGGTTGTCGGCGGCGGCGGCGAAAGCTCTGTCCCGTGCATTTCGGCCGCGGCCAGACGGCCCGCAAGCAGGCCCATTGCGGCACTTTCGACATACCCCTCAACGCCGGTGATCTGCCCCGCAAATCTCAGATCAGTGCGGGACCGCAGCCGCAGTTGCGCATCCAGCAAAAGCGGTGACTGGATGAACGTATTGCGATGAATACCGCCAAGCCGCGCGAAGCGCGCCTCCTGCAGGCCCGGTATCATCCGCAGCACCCCGGCCTGCGCGCCATACTTCATCTTGGTCTGAAAGCCGACAATATTATAAAGCGTTCCCAGGGCGTTATCCCGCCTCAGTTGAACCACTGCATGAGGTTTGACCGTAGGGTTATGCGGGTTGGTCAGGCCGACCGGTTTCATCGGACCAAAGCGCAGCGTGTCACGGCCGCGTGCGGCCATGACTTCAATTGGCAGGCACCCTTCGAAATACGGTGTGTCCTGTTCCCATTCTTTGAACTCGGTTTTCTCGGCGGCAAGGATGGTATCCAAAAAGGCTTCGTACTGCGCCTCGGTCATTGGGCAGTTCAGATAGGCCTTACGGTCCTGTTCCGTCTCGCCCTTGTCATACCGCGACTGAAACCAGGCGGTGTCCATATCGATGCTGTCGGCATAGACGATCGGGGCGATGGCATCGAAGAAGGCCAGCGCGTCCTGGCCGGTGACGTGATGGATCGCGGCGGCCAGATCGGGCGATGTCAACGGCCCGGTGGCGATAATGGTGCTCCCCCATGCCGCAGGCGGCAGCCCGGCAACTTCGGCACGATCCAGGGTGATCAGCGGATGCTCGACCAACCGTTCCGTCACTGCGGCCGAAAAGGCGTGTCGGTCCACGGCCAGCGCGCCACCGGCGGGAAGCTGGTGCGCATCGCCCATTTCCATGATCAACCCGCCGGCCTGCCGCATCTCCCAATGAAGCAGCCCCACAGCGTTGTTCTCATGATCGTCCGAGCGAAAGGAGTTTGAGCAAACAAGCTCTGCCAAGTCACTGGTTTGGTGGGCGAAAGTCCCCCTGGACGGTCGCATTTCGTGTACGACAACAGGCAGGCCCGCCTGGGCAATCTGCCAGGCTGCCTCGGAACCGGCCATGCCGCCGCCGACGATGTGAATAGGCTTGGTCATGCTTGGGACCTAGGCGGTTTGCGCCGGTAAGACAAGCCTCTCACGCCTGCTGCGTCCGCCTTCAGACATGTTCCCCGTCGGGTGCGTAGAATGCGGACAGGACGTTTGAACAGGGGTGTTCATATGGGTCATAGAGCATTTCATAGGCAAGCGGTTCGCCGGAGGCGTGGTGCTCCATGAAATTGGTGGAGAGAATGAACGAGCGGGCCATTGCCTGATCAATCGGGTTGGCCTGACCCAGCAGCACCTTGCTTTGATAGTCCCTCACAAACGACCGCGCCGCCGGAAGGGAGGCGACCTTATCCCCAAAAATCTCGGCAAATCGGTCGGCAAGTTCGCCTGCCTGAAGGGCCAGATAGCCGCCGCTGCCGACAGCCGCTGCCCCCGCGCCCAGAAGGATGGTTCGACGCGATGGTTTCATATCGCCTCCCGCGCGCTGCGCAGCGCCATCGCTGAAAGTGTCAGCGTAGGGTTCGCCATACTGCCCGACGGGAAAGCGCCGCTGCCCAATACGAACAGATTGTGTACCCCATGACAGCGATGATAGGCGTCGACCACATCACGCTTCAGGTCTGACCCCATGCGGTGGGTTCCCATGATATGTGCCTCGGACACAGACAGATCCGAACTGAAGACGCGGTCCGGCGCCTCGAACATTTCGGATACACGTTTGCGGCCCCACTCCAGGCCCTTGAGCGCATAGGGGTGGTGGCCGACCCAGGTCAGATAGGGCTCGTCGTCCTCAAGTGTCATGGTATTGGCGTCCTGTGGCAGGTCTTCGACAATCAGTTTCAGATGCGCGCGCTCCAGCCATTTGCCGTACTCGGGCCGGATTGCCGCGTGGGCGTTGTAGACCTCAATCAGGACACCACTGTGTTCGGATCGGAACGGGCCGTCGTACAGCGGATAGCCATGTCCGGTGATCGAGGTCCCGCCATAGGGACCCATACCGTCGGCGTCTATTCCCATACGCACGGAAACCTGTTCGTTCAGTCCCACCCCGATGCCGGGCAACTCAATGCCCGAGCGCAGCAGGATCGCTGCGTTGAAGATGCCGTTCGCCGCCAGCGCCACCGTGTGCGCGGCAATTTCCGCGATGCCCTCGGCAGATTTGACAACCACTCCAGTGGCACGCCCGCCCTCCACGCGGGTGGCGCGCACTTCGGACATCATCAGGCGATAAACCTCGGGGCGGGTGATGGCTTCGATGCCGTTGATCACGGTGAATTTGGAATCAACCGGGCAAAGACCACAGACACCGTTCGCACAGCACAGTGCGCGGCTGCCCCCGTTTGCCCGGGCCGTGGGTTGTGCAAACCAGTCCCGCGATGTTTTGCGCAAGTACTGATCCGTCCGGCTGGGGAGATGCGGCGGGAAGGGAAATGCCGTATCACGGGGCAAAATATGATCCGAGCCACCCCCCGAGATCTCCATCGTGGCCTCGACCTCGTCGTAGTATGGCGCCAACGTGTCGTAGGATATCGGCCAATCCTGGGCCACGCCGTAGAGCGTCTTCATCCGGAAGTCCGATGGGTGAAACCGTGGCGTACAGGCCCACCAGCAATTCGAGTTGCCACCAAAGGTCGAATGCGCCACCCACTCCTTTGGGTGGCCACTGGTGTTGGTTTGGCGAAAGCTCTCCAGGCCCGGGATACCGGTTTCGAGTTGTTGTGCGTGGTCAGCAAACCCGCCTTTTTCAACAATCAGGACCGAAAGGTCACGCGGCAGCCCCATCAGAAAAAAGAACGCGGAAAAACTCGAACCGGCGATGATCACATCCCAGGTGCGTGCACGGGCATCGACAAGAGCGATCTCTGGCACCATTCCGGTGTCTCCTATCCCACATCAGATGTCGACCGGGGATATGGCGCCCCGGCGGACGCGGTCCAGCTCGGGGCTGTTCCGCGTGGGGCTTTACGATCCAAAGGTGGCCGCCTTAGGGCAACTCGGCCGGATCGGCGCCTGCAGCAGTGTCGCCATCATCACCCTGTTCCGCAATCCAGGCGACCGACACAACCTCTTCTCCATCGGCGGTGTTGAATACCTTGACGCCACCCGCCCCGCGCGAGCGGAACGAGATGCCAGACACAGGACAGCGGATCGACTGGCCGGTTGACGTGACCAACATGATCTGATCATCCATCTCGACCGGAAAACTGGCCACAAGCGGACCGCCCCGCATCGCCTTGTCGATCGCGGCAACCCCCTGGCCGCCCCGTCCGCGCACCGGGTAATCGTGGCTGGAACTGAGCTTGCCCTGTCCGCTGGCGGTGATGGTCAGGATCAAATCCTCGGCGGCGGACATTTCGGCATATCGGCCCGGGGGCAGGGCGATGTCGGCGACGGCCTCCTCTGCATCGGCGTCTGCCCCTTCGTCATCAGCGCCTGCCACGGCGCGACGCTGTTTCAGATAGGCGGCCCGCTGTTCGGATGACGCTTCGAAGTGGCGAATGACGGCCATCGAGACGACCCGGTCATTCTCGGCAAGCCGGACACCGCGTACTCCGGTGCTGTCCCGCCCCTTGAACACCCGCACATCCGTGGTGCGGAACCGGATCGCTTTGCCCTGGGCCGTGACCAGCATCACGTCATCCTCTTCATGACAGATGCGGGCATTGACCAGGCTGGTCCCTTCGGGGAGTTTCATCGCAATCTTGCCATTGCGCATGACATTTGTGAAATCGCTCAGCGCGTTGCGACGGACGTCGCCTTGGGAGGTGGCAAAAAAGATCTGCAGATCGGCCCAATCCTCTTCGGGGACGTCCACCGGCATGATTGCAGCGATCGACACACCCTGCGGTATTGGCAGAATATTGACCACGGCCTTGCCGCGCGTGGTGCGTCCCCCGGCAGGCAGGCGCCATGTCTTGAGCTTGTAGACCATCCCGTCTGTGGTGAAAAACAGCAACGGCGTGTGGGTGTTAGCGACAAACAGCGTGGTGACCAGATCCTCGTCCTTCATCGCCATGCCCTGGGTGCCCTTGCCACCCCGTTTTTGGGCCCGGTATTCGGACAATGCTGTGCGTTTGATGTAGCCCGAGTGTGTCACGGTGACGACCATGTCCTCGGGCTCGATCAGATCCTCGTCTTCGAAATCCCCCGCGTATTCAACGATCTCGGTCCGGCGGGGTACTGCAAATTTTTCGCGAACCTCGGTGAGTTCCTCTGAGATGATTGACATGATGCGATCGCGCGAGCGCAGAATGTCGAGGAAATCGGTGATCTTGGTGGCGAGCTCTTGCAGCTCATCTGTGACTTCCTTCACGCCAATTTGGGTGAGGCGTTGGAGCCGTAGTTCGAGTATCGCCCGGGCCTGGGTCTCTGACAGGTTATAGGTGCCGTCCTCATTCATCGTGTGGCTGGGATCGTCGACCAACTGGATATAGGGTGCGATGTCGGCGGCAGGCCAGCGGCGTGTCATCAGCTTCTCGCGGGCCTCGGGCGCGTCGGCCGAGGCGCGGATCGTGGCAACGACCTCATCAACATTTTCGACCGCAACGGCAAGGCCGCAGAGGACATGCGCCCGCTCCCGCGCCTTGTTCAACTCGAACGCGGTGCGGCGGGCAACCACATCCTCGCGGAAAGCCACAAAGGCGGTCAGGAAGCCGCGCAGCGTAAGCTGCTCGGGCCGACCGCCGTTAAGCGCCAGCATGTTGCAGCCAAAGGATGTTTGCAGGGGCGTAAACCGGTAAAGCTGGTTGAGCACTACTTCGGCCGTGGCGTCCCGCTTGAGTTCCACCACGACGCGGACCCCGAACCGGTCACTTTCGTCCTGGACATGGGCGATGCCCTCGATCTTCTTGTCGCGGGACAGCTCGGCGATTTTCTCTATCATTGTCGCCTTGTTCACCTGATAGGGGATCTCGGTGAAGATGATGGCGAAACGATCCTTGCGGATCTCCTCAATCGTGGATTTCGCGCGGATAATGACCGAACCACGGCCCTCTAGATAGGCCTTACGCGCCCCTGACCGGCCAAGCATCGTCGCTCCGGTGGGAAAATCGGGGCCGGGAATGTAGTCAATGAGCTGTTCGGAGGTCAGGTCGGGTTCCTTGATCAACGCTTGTGTTGCGTCGATCACCTCGCCCAGATTGTGCGGCGGAATGTTGGTTGCCATGCCCACGGCGATGCCGCCCGCACCATTGACCAGCATGTTGGGAAAGCGCGCCGGAAGTACCGAAGGTTCCTGCTGCTTGCCGTCGTAATTGTCCTGGAAATCAACGGTTTGTTTGTCGATGTCG
The DNA here is from genome assembly GCA_039190275.1 of Pseudomonadota bacterium. GTDB lineage: Bacteria > Pseudomonadota > Alphaproteobacteria > Rhodobacterales > Rhodobacteraceae > Halovulum. The sequence continues at coordinate 9,495 of JBCCYF010000098.1, forward strand.
GCAAGCAGGAAGTCCGCGGGTTTGTCCATGCGCACTTCGGTGTAGCGCATCGCCGCAGGTGCGTCCCCGTCCATTGAGCCGAAGTTGCCCTGACCGTCGAGCAGCGGTAGCGACATGGAAAATTCCTGTGCCATGCGCACCAGCGCGTCATAGATCGCGCCGTCGCCGTGGGGGTGATATTGCCCCATCACATCGCCCACCGGCCGTGCCGATTTGCGGTAGCCTTTGTCGGCGGTATTGCCGGTTTCATGCATGGCGTAAAGGATGCGGCGGTGCACCGGCTTCAGCCCGTCCCGCAGATCCGGGATCGCGCGTGAAATGATCACCGACATGGCGTAATCGAGGAAGGAGGTTTCCATCTCCTCCTCGATCGCGATCGTAGGGCCTGTGTAGGGCGGACGGTCGTCGTCCTGCGGTTCGTCGTCCGGCGTATCGCTCACGGGGTAGGTTTGCCTTGATGCTACTAGATATCGTGTTTTTAAGTATAGACCGCCGCGATATCAGGCGAAAGTCGAAAATCAAACTGTGGCGCGGGTCACATGGGCTGATTGCGGCTCAAGTCGGCGCGCGCACGGGTTTCCCTGCCGCCGAGCACCCGCCGCGACTATGCACATCATCCACCGGCGCCGGGCACCCGAAACCGGCATGTACCGGTCCGGCATCGGGTTGGCATGCCGTCCCAGATGAAAACGGCGGCGCGTGGTGTGCGCCGCCGTTTGATCAGAGGTGTTCGGCCGGGTCAGGCGGCCAGGTCGAACCGATCCAGGTTCATCACCTTGGTCCAGGCGGCAACGAAATCCTCGACAAAACGCGATTTGGCGTCGTCCGAGGCGTACACTTCCGATATCGCGCGCAGCTGAGAGTTCGAACCGAAGACAAGATCGACCGCTGTACCTGTCCATTTCAAAGATCCGGACGTGCTGTCGCGCCCCTCATAAACGCCGTCCTCGCTGTCTGATTTTGCCCAACTGGTCGTGGGCGCAAGCAGGTTGACGAAGAAGTCGGTGCTCAGGGTTCCGGGACGGTCCGTGAACACGCCCAGTGCAGAGTTTGCACTGTTGGCGTTCAGCACCCGCAAGCCGCCCACAAGAACGGTCATTTCAGGCGCTGTCAGGGTCAACAGGTGCGCCCGGTCGACCAGCAGTTCAGCCGGAGCCCGGCTCTGGTCGTCGCCCTGATGATTGCGAAACCCGTCAGTCCGGGGCTCCAGCGGTGCAAAGCTTTCGGCATCGGTATGCTCGTCGGTCGCATCCGTGCGGCCCGGGGTAAACGGCACCTCAACACCGTGCCCCGCCGCTGCAGCAGCCTGTTCGACTGCGGCGCAACCACCCAGAACGATCAGATCGGACAAGGACACGCGTTTCCCGTCGCCTTGTGCGGCGTTGAACTCGGACTGGATGTTCTCGTATGCCCCCAGGGCCGCAGCAAGCTCGGATGGATCGTTGACCGCCCAGTCTTTCTGTGGCGCAAGGCGAATCCGCGCGCCGTTCGCGCCGCCGCGCATATCCGTTCCGCGAAACGTCGACGCCGAGGCCCAGGCGGTCGAAACCAGCCGCCCGACGGTAAGCCCGGCATCCAGTATTTTCGCCTTGAGATGCGCGATGTCCTTGGCGTCGATCAGCGGGTGGTCGACCGTCGGCACCGGATCCTGCCAGACCAGTGGTTCCGCCGGGACCAGCGCGCCCAAGCCGCGGACATGCGGGCCCATATCGCGGTGGGTCAGCTTGTACCAGGCCTTAGCGAAAGCATCGGCGAAATCGTCGGGGTTCTCATGAAAATGCTTCGAGATTTTGGCGTACGCAGGATCGACCTTCAGCGCCAGGTCCGACGTCAGCATCATCGGTGCGTGTCGTCTTGTCGGGTCATGCGCGTCCGGAACCGTATCCGCGCCTGCGCCGCCCTTGGGGGTCCATTGTTTGGCCCCTGCCGGGCTTTCCGTAAGCTCCCAGTCGTAGTCGAACAGATTATCGAAATAGGCATTGTCCCATTTCGCCGGTTGACTGGTCCAGGCGCCCTCCAGACCGCTGCTGATCGTATCGACGCCCTTGCCGGTTCCGAAGGTGTTCTTCCACCCCAGTCCCATTTCCTCCAAACTGGCCCCTTCGGGCTCTGCGCCGACATAGACCTCGGGATCGGCCGCGCCATGGGTTTTCCCAAAGGTGTGGCCGCCCGCGATCAATGCAACGGTCTCTTCGTCGTTCATCGCCATCCTTGCGAAGGTTTCGCGAATATCGCGCGCCGATGCCATCGGATCGGGGGTGCCGTTCGGCCCTTCAGGGTTGACATAGATCAGGCCCATCTGCACTGCGCCCAGGTGACCTTCGAGGCGGCGGTCACCGCTGTAGCGTTCATCAGCGAGCCACTCGCCCTCGGGACCCCAATAGATATCCTCCTCTGGCTCCCACACATCGGCGCGACCACCGGCAAAACCGAAGGTCTTGAAGCCCATCGATTCCAATGCGCAGTTGCCGGTCAGGATCATCAGATCCGCCCAAGAGATCTTGCGACCGTATTTCTGCTTGATCGGCCACAGCAGCTGTCGCGCCTTGTCCAGGTTCACGTTGTCCGGCCAGCTGTTGAGCGGCGCAAACCGTTGCGAGCCTGAACCTGCGCCGCCGCGTCCGTCCCCAATGCGGTAGGTGCCTGCGCTGTGCCATGCCATGCGTATGAAAAACGGGCCATAGTGGCCGTAGTCCGCGGGCCACCAGTCCTGCGAATCTGTCATCAGAGCATAGAGATCCTGGCGCAGAGCCTCCAGATCGAGGCTTTTGAACTCCTCCGCGTAGTCAAAGGCCTCGCCCATCGGGTTCGACAACTCGGAGTTCTGGCGCAGGATGTTCAGATTAAGATGGTTGGGCCACCAGTGCTGATTTGCGGTTGTTCCCATTGCGGTATGCTGGTGGGCGCCGCCCAGTACCGGGCATTTACCTTGGTTCTCAACGTCGGCTCCGTCCATGACTATCTCCGATCCTGTGATGTGGCGTGTGCTGCAAAAAATGTATGATGTGTCGATGTACCGGCCCCGCGTGACGCCTGGACGTCTGAGGTCTGTAGGTTTGGTGGCATTGGCGGCTCCCTCCTCCGACATCTGTTTTTACCAAACGATATCGATTAGGTTAAGTTAATTAAACTGATTGTTGTGATAAGTTGAGCTTATGAAAAATGTAACGTTGAAACAGCTCCGCTATTTCGAAGCGCTTGCGCAGCAAGGCCATTTCGGACGGGCGGCGGACATCTGCGCCATCTCGCAACCCGCGCTGTCGATGCAGATCAAGGAATTGGAAGCCGACCTCGGAGCTGTGCTGTTCGAGCGTGGGGCTCGGGCTGTGCAACTGACCGCCCTGGGGGAGCAGCTTGCGCTGCGTGTGCGCGCTATTTTGGCGGCTGTGGATGAATTGGATGATCTCGCGCGGGCCGCACAGGAACGTATGGTGGGGCGTCTGCGTATCGGAGTTATTCCCACCGTTGCGCCATACATATTGCCGGGGATCATACGGCAGCTTTCGGCCACCCACGCGGGGTTGGACATCCATGTGCGTGAGACGCAGACGCACAAGCTGATTGAGGAACTGGCCGAAGGGCAACTGGATACTGCGATTGTCGCGCTTCCCGTTTCGGAACCCACACTGACCGAGGTTGGATTGTTTTCCGAGGATTTTGTTTTGGTGCGTCCGCGGGCCGATGCGGGCACCCCGGTCCCCGACAGGCAGGCACTGGAGGGCGAACGGTTGCTGCTGCTTGAGGAGGGTCACTGTTTTCGTGATCAGGCGCTGTCGTTCTGCAACATTCCCTCCGGAGCGCGGCGCGACGGGCTGGACGGAAGCTCCCTGTCGACACTGGTTCAGATGGTCGGGGCAGGGATCGGTTTGACACTGATCCCCGAGATGGCGGTCGAGGTTGAGACGCGTTCGGCCCCGGTTTGCGTGGCGCGGTTCGCAGATGTGCAGCCGTCGCGCACGATCGGGATGGTCTGGCGCTCAACAAGTCCGCTTGCCAAGCAGTTGGCGCAGGTTGCCGAGGTTGTGCGCAGTGTCGCACGTGCCCAGTAAACCGAGCCCCATTCCGCCACCGTGGCGGCCGGGCCGATATGAACACCTGCGCCGCAACTGCCGTCATGAAAGTTTCTACCAACCGTCACGCATTGGCAGCTGTGCCGTAACTAAGCTGGGCGATCTTCTACTCTGTGACCGCAACAACGGGGACTAGCAGCATGAAGTATGTTATTCAGACCGCAGCGCTTTTCGCACTCGTCACCTCGGCTGGGGCCAAGGACATCACCTATATCGGGTCGGTCGAGGTCATTCAGACGACGGTGGCCGCGGATATGGCGCGGGGAACGGTCTTTATGGACGGGAACCGCAATAGCATATTCGACCCGGATGAGGCAGGCATTGAGGGGGTTTCGGTCTCGAACGGACGCGAGGTTGTCGTGACCGACTCGGACGGGCGCTACGCGTTGCCCGCCTATGACGATATGAACCTGTTCATCACCAAACCCGCGGGCTACAGCACACCGCTCAATCCCGAGATGGTTCCACAGTTTTACTACATCCATAAAGCCCAAGGCTCCCCTCCTCTGCGGTTTGGCGGGATCGACCCCACCGGGCCGCTGCCGCAGGCGGTCAACTTTCCTTTGATCGAGGATCCGCTGGGCGCGAATTTTGATTGCCTAGTGTTCGGCGATACCCAGGCCTATACGAACACCGAGATCGGATATGTCCGCGAAACCGTGGGGAAAATGCTGGTGGGCCGCGACAACAGCCGGACAGAGTGCCTGATCTTTGCCGGCGACATCATGGGCGATGATCTGTCGCTGTTGCCGCGGTTCAAGGCGGTGGTCGCCGCCGGGGGAGTGCCGCAGTATTTTGTCGGCGGCAATCACGATCTGGATTTCGATGCCGAAACGGATCTGGACTCCTTCGACACCTTTCGGCGGGAATGGGGGCCGGAGTACTACTCCTTTGATATCGGGAGTGTGCATTTCGTAGGTCTGGACAACGTGCGGTACCCCTGTAACGGCGTCGATCCGCATCCGTTCTGCGCAACGGATGCAAACCATACGTACAACGGGGTGATCTCGACCCGACAGTTGGAGTGGTTGCGCAACGATTTGGCGCGCGTTCCGGACGACCGGTTGATCGTTCTGACCGCCCATATTCCTTTTGTGACCTTTACCGACAATACGGCGGCAAAACACCAAACCGACAATCTGGCCGAGCTATACGAGATCATTGGCGATCGCCCGGCGCTGGGTCTAAGCGGTCATACCCATACGACTGAAAACTTTGAAGTGGGTGAGCACTATGACGGCTGGGAACAGGCCACCGGAACCGGCCCGGTGCCGTTTCACCAGATCATCACCGGCGCCGTTTCGGGCAGCTGGTGGGCTGGGGACCTGAATGATCGCGGCGTACCACACGCGACGCAGCGACTGGGTTCCCCGCGCGGATATTATCAACTGGATTTCGACGGATCCGGCTATGTCGATACCTTTCACACCTTCGCCGGCGATGCCGGGCAGCAGATGCATGTCTCGTTCAACACGCCGCGGTTCCGGGAGTGGGCAGAGCGGCTGATCGCCTACCGGGATTTGTACTCGGTGGGTTTTGATCAATCGCCCCCGGTGATCCGGTCCGATTTGGGGGATCTGTACATGATCACCACCGATGATCTTGCGGACGGCACCTGGGCGGTCGTCAATGTGTGGAACGGATCCAAAAGCTCGACGGTGTCGGTGTCGGTCAACGATGGCGCTGCGCTTCAGGCCGAACGCACGCAAACCGGTACCGGGGAGGCCAAACTGAAAGGCGTCGAATACGCGGACCCACTGGCGCTGGCCAAACAGGCGACGCAGGGACGCGTCGCGTCACGGTCAATAGATGGAGGGGATGATACCGCAGGGTACACCACATGGCAGGGAACCGAATGGGTTGGCGATCCGGGACCGTTTCCACGCTGGATGTTGACCGACAACAGCCAACATCTGTGGCGGGTGGAGATGCCTGCTGGCCTGCCGGTTGGCCTCCATAAGATGGAGGTTCGCACCACCGACCGACACGGGCGAAGCTTTACGCTGGTCCGTACATTCGAGGTGGTCGAGGAGCTGCCCAATCCGACATGGCAGGCCGAGTTGTTCGAATAGGTCGTGCGCCCGCAGGACTGATCTGGCCCAAAGGCGCGTCGCCGTCTCGACGCACTGGATCGCGATGGCGGGTTCAAATCCTGCCAACAAATGGACAGTGATCAACCAGAAGCCTGCACCGGCCACACAGCCGGTGCAGGCGCTAGGGATGTTGGACAGCACTGCCATCACAGCGAATTCCGGATCTTCCCGAAAGGGCACCGGCCGCCACCGCGCCAACCAGAGCGTTATGCAAAAGACCTGAATCACTTAACGCTGCCTGAAATTAAAGATTTCAGCGCGTTAGGTGATGCATGATGCGTCAGGTATTTCGTCAAATGCTTAAGGGTGACCTTCAATTCGTCCCGGTGGTATTTGGGCTTTCCCAAATCCGATCGGGTAGACGTCACCTATGCAGAGCGTGCACTATCGGTCCCGCCTTGGAAACAGGCGCATAACCGATGCTTGATTTCGGGTTGAATGTTGCGCAGTGCATACTGCGTTGAGACGTGAAGGAGCCACAATGGACCAGAACTCAGACTTTTCCAAACGGGTTGCTGTGCA
>JBCCYF010000099.1:0-15945 GCA_039190275.1 Pseudomonadota bacterium
ACGGTTTCGGGTCACGAGACTTCCACCACAGTGATCTCGGGCGGCATTCCAATCCGCAGCGGTATTGTTGTGCATCCAAGCCCACCGGAAACCACCAGATCGCGGTCCCGCTCTCTTATGTGACCATAGGCATACCGGTTGCCGTAACGCGACGGGACGACCGGCGCATGCCCCAGAACCCGGATCTGACCGCCGTGAGTGTGACCCGACAGGGTCAGGTCCACCCCCTCCGGCAGGTCGGGGAATACATCCGGTTCATGCGCCAACAGGATCGTGCACGCCGCCGGATCGGCGCCAGCAAGGGCCTTGGCCAGGTCATCGACGCCGCGCCGACCGTCCGGACCGGGTCGGCGATAGGCCCGTTGCGAACCCAGCCCGGCAAGCGTGAACCCGTCACCATGCGCGATGTGGACCCACCGGTTTTCAAGAACCTGGATCCCCTCGGCCTCCAACGCTTTGTCCCAAACCGGTGCCGAGTTCCCGGGGACGGCGTGGGCATCATACCAGTCGTGATTTCCCTGAACGGCCCAAACACCCAAGGGTGCATCCAATGCGCTCAGCAGCTGTGCGACGATACGCCGTTCAAGTTGGGGCGACAGCAGGATGTGCGCAGCATAATCCCCTAGCAGGGCAATCAGGTCCGGGCGCAATGCGTTGGCCTGGGCCACGATCGCCTCGATCCGCCGCGCGCTCATCCATGGCCAACAGGCATGCAGATCCGCAATCATCACGATACGCAACGCCCCCTCACGCCATCGCGGCGGGCATACCGCCCATGTTTTTACAGACACGGTCACCAGATGTGACCACCGGTGCGGTACGTGTTGCGCCTCAACGCGAAAGACCCGCTTGACGCTGGTCGGGGGTCAGTGGAATTCGCGCCAGCCGAACCTCCCGCACAAGGGTCAAGACCGGCCGAACTGCGAATGCGGCCGAACCCAAGACAAAAAGCCATATCCCGGTTCCAAGCCAGTCTTCGGAGAAGAACATCAAAGACCCGATCAGGAACAAGAGGGCCGCAGACAGTTCCACAACCGTATTGATCCACTCGAATGCCCTGTAAACCTGTTCATGCTGACGAGACGCGGTCGGTAGCTTGGGGTCGAACATCAGAATTCCACACCAGCTTGCGCCTTCACGCCAGAGCGGAACGGATGTTTGACCAGTTCCATTTCGGTTACCAGGTCGGCGATTTCAATCAATGCGTCCTTAGCATTACGACCGGTCAGCACAACATGGGTCATCGGTGGTTTCTTGGCCCCGAGGAATGCCACGACCTCGTTGATATCCAGGTAATCGTAGCGCAGGGCGATGTTAATCTCGTCCAGCAATACCATTCTGTTGGTCGGATCGAGGATCAGTTCCTGCGCGCGTTGCCAGGCTGCCTGCGCCATTTCGATGTCCCGGGACCGATCCTGCGTTTCCCAGGTAAATCCCTCGCCCATCGTATGAAACTGGCAGAGGTCGGAGAAACGGCTGGTGATCAGGTCACGCTCTCCGGTGCTCATACCGCCCTTGATGAACTGCACGACGGCCGTGGGGAAACCGTGTGCGATACAGCGAAAAATCATGCCGAACGCGGCCGAGGATTTGCCCTTTCCCTTGCCGGTATGGACGATGATCAGCCCTTTCTCGTCGGTCTTTGTGGCCATGATCTTGTCGCGGGCGACTTTCTTCTTGGCCATCTTCGCATTGTGCCGCTCGGTATCCTCGGTCATGTTGCTTTCCTTATCGAGCCCTGTGACGGGCATTGGTTCCTTGCCTGGCCGTGCAGCGGACCATAGGCAACGGTCTGCCTCAAGGCATCGCCGTCTGCAATCCTTTGATCGAGGTGCTGGACAGGGCGCTTTCTGCGTCTGGCCGCGCGACCAACGGCGCATGTCGTAGCAGGTCCCGCTCCGTCCGGTCCATCCTACCAGATCTCGTTGACGTTCCGAGTTTCAACAGTATCGTGGCGCGAAAACAGGCATAAGGGAACGGGCATGCGTGCATTCTTTTTGGTTCAGGGGCCCGGCTACGGCATACATACGTCAAAAAATCGCAGGCGATTTACCCTTCCGAACCAGGCGATTACGAACGCCGAGCAACTGGTCCCAACGCTGCACTCACCCAACACCGGCAATATCATCCACCGCGAAGCGATGGCGCGGATCGTGAAGTGTGACACCGCGGCATCGACCATTGGCAACCTGCCGGGTATCCGCGACCCCAAGCCGAACGCACTGCGGCGTGACATCAACTACCTTAACAAGAACTTTGACGCTTTGGTGCTGTCGTTTGCGAACATCATCAAGGCGCGGGATCCCTCGGGCCAAATCGACATGGAGGATGCCGCGTCGATGCGGTTCGGGAACCTGTCTCGCCTGGTTCAGGGGTTTGAAGGGCAGACATTCTCGTTCGGCATGGGGATCCAGGACCAGTTGCCACCAAAGGCTGATGCGATCCACCCGTCCTTGCTAGACCTGCTCAAGACGCTTGACAGCAAGGCGGATATTTTGGGTGTGCGTGGCCCGGATACGGCTGCTTGGCTGCACGCCATCGGGATTTCATCGGCGGTCACGCTGGGTTGCCCAAGCCTGTTCGTCAACCCGACAGTGACCCGGCGTATCGCCCCCGCCCCCGTATCCGACGACACCCGCCTTGCGACCGCCGGGCGGCTGACACGTTTGGGCATGGAGCACAAGCGGCTACAGCCATTGCTGCATCTGGGGCGCGCGTCCGATCTGGACTACGTCTACCAGAACGACATTCTGGCACTGAAGGGGTTTCCGAACGCGGAGGTCGGATACAACTACCTGACCGGAGAGCTTGACCGCGCGAAATTTGCCGAACGCGAGAAGCGGATCACAAAGCAGGATCCGGTGTTCCGGCGCCACTATGTCTTTAACAACCCGGATATCTGGCGTGGATACGCAGCCGGGCGGGATGCGTATATCGGCGACCGTTTTCATGGCGGCGTCGCATTTCTGCAGGCCGGGCGTCCGGCCGGATTTGTCTATCGGGATGCGCGGGTGCGGGAATTAACCGGCTATCTGGGTCTGCCGGCCCTGTCGACCGAGGACGTGATGTCGAGCACACCGAAAACTCTGCTGTATCGGATCAACGATGGCCTGCCCGAGTTTTCTCGCAAGTATCAAGCCGCCCTTGAGACCTTTGTGACCACCTGCGACACGGCAGGTTTGCCGCTGGTCTATGGCGCTAAGGAGTTGGGGTTGTAGCATACCAGCGATCTCCGTTGCGCAGGGCCGAGTATAGTAGTTTGCCTTCGCCCAGAAACACAAAAGACTACCTAGGGCCTTGAAATGATTGGCCTCAGGCAGCGCTGCGTGCCATTACACTTCGGCGAAAGGGCCTAAGCGGTCAACGCTTCCAGCAACGCCCGCGCCGAATTGGATCTGGGAACCCAAAGGCCACGATCTATGGCTTCGGCCAACCGTTCGGCGATCTCGCGCAGCGCCGCCGGGTTGTGCGTGCCAATAAAATCGCGGGTCTCAATATCCTCCAGATAGGCGGCATGGACCAGGTCGAAGTGATGACCGCGCACGGCAGGAGTGGTCGCCGAAAAGGCGAACAGGTAATCGACCGTCGCGGCAAGTTCGAACGCCCCCTTGTAGCCGTGTCGCTTTACACCGTCGATCCACTTGGGGTTCACCACGCGAGACCGCACGACACGGCCGATCTCCTCCTCAAGAGTGCGGATCACCGGGCGATCCGGACGGGAGTGATCGTTGTGATAGACTGTGGGGGGCAGGCCGCGAAGGGTTTCAACCGCGGCCGACATGCCGCCTTCGAACTGGTAGTAGTCGTCACTGTCGAGCAGGTCATGCTCACGATTATCCTGGTTCTGGACCACGGCCTCCGTCATGGTCAGCCTTTGCTCAAAGCCGGTGCGCGCGGCGGTGCCGTCGGTTCCGGCACCATAGGCATAGCTGCCCCAGGTGAGATAGCTCTCGGCAAGATCGGCACGATTGTCCCAAAGGCGCTCATCGATCATCGCCTGAAGTCCGGCGCCATAGGCCCCGGGTTTTGCGCCGAAAACCCGGTACCCGGCGGCGATACCAAGGGTCGGCTCTTCGGCCCGGAAACGGGCGGCCGCGGGGTTCTCGGCCTCGGGCTCGTCAAGTGCCATGACCGCCTGTGCGGCACTGGCCAACAGGTCCACCTGCGCTGGAAACGCGTCGCGAAAAAACCCCGAAATCCGGACCGTGACATCGACCCGCGGGCGTCCAAGAACACCTTGCGGCAGGACATCGAACCCGGTGACGCGGTGGCTGCTGGTGTCCCAGCGGGGTTTGACCCCCATCAGCGCGAGCGCCTGGGCAATGTCATCGCCCCCGGTCCGCATGTTCGAGGTTCCCCAGGCGGTCAGAGCCATTGCGCGGGGCCAGTCGCCATGGTCCTGAAGGTGCCGTTCGATCAGCAGGCTGGCCGATTTCCACCCAAGCGCCCACGCGGTCCGCGTCGGAACCGCCCGGCTGTCGACGCTAAAGAAATTCCGCCCTGTGGGCAGGACATCCAGGCGGCCCCTGCTGGGTGCGCCCGACGGTCCGGGGCTGACAAACCGGCCCGCGAGGCCATCCCGCAGGCCCTGCAACTCGGCCGCCCCGGAGACGTCCACAGCCGGGGCGATCTGGGTTTGAATGGTTTCAAGAACGGCGTCGGTCGCGGGCCCTGGCGACACGGCCTGACCGTCAACCAGCGCCATGGCGAATAACTCCAGCCTCTCGACCGTATCGCCGGTGCTCCGCCAGGGATCCGATGACAGGGTCAGTGCCGCTGGCCTGGGCCCGGTCCATGCCGCCGACAGGGAGCAGTCGAGCGGATCGAAGTCGAGGCCCATGTCGCTGGCCAGCGCCCGGGGCAGCGCAGCCTCGGGGGGGCTCTGGCCGCGCTCCGCCCGGGCCAGAGCGAGGACGAGGTCGCGCTTCAGCCGACCCTTAGGACTTTGCCCAAAGATATGCAGGCCGTCGCGGATCTGCGCCTCCTTCAAGTCGCAGAGATAGGCATCAAGCTTTGCCAGACGCGCGTCTGCGTCCTCGCCCATTTTGGCACCGATATCATGGTCCAGTCCGGTGCTGTCCATCAGCCCCAGTATTTCCTGGCGCAGATAAGTGACGCGACGCGGATCGACGCCTGAGGCTTCGTAGTATTCATCCACCAAAGCCTCAAGATCACGCAACGGGCCATAGGTTTCCGCCCGTGTCAGCGGCGGCGTCAGGTGATCGATGATCACGGCCTGCGCCCGGCGTTTGGCCTGGGTCCCCTCACCCGGATCATTGACAATGAAAGGATACAGATGCGGTGTCGGGCCCAGCACAGCTTCGGGCATGCAGGCCTCGGACAGGGCCACAGCCTTGCCAGGCAGCCATTCGAGATTGCCGTGTTTGCCCATATGGACCAGCGCATGCGCGCCAAACACGTGTCGCAGCCAGACGTAGAACGCCAAGTAATTGTGTGGCGGCGGCAGGTCGGGTGCATGATACGTCGCCTCGGGGTCTATGTTATACCCCCGCGCCGGTTGCAGGCCCACAACCACATTTCCAAATTCATGGATCGACAATGCGAAACCATCGCTTCCCAGAAACGGATCGTCCTCGGGCGGGCCCCATCTGTCCTGGATGACGGTGCGGGTTTCCTGCGGCAAGGTGGCAAAGAAGGCCTTGTAACGGGCGAGTTCAAGACGCTTGCCGCCGTTACGCTGGGCCCGGTCGGCCAGCCAGTTCGTCGGCCCCTCAAGGAGGGTTTTCATAAGGGCATCACCATCGGCGGGTGCACCATCAACCTTGTAACCGGCATCGCGCAGCCCGTGTAGGGCCCCCACTGTTGCTGCAGGCGTATCCAGACCCACCCCGTTGGCCAGCCGCCCGTCCTTGTTGGGGTAGTTGGCCAGGATTAGCCCAACGCGCTTGCCGCTTTCCGGCACCTGCCGCAAGCGGGCCCAGTTTGCCGCCAACGCGGCGACAAAGGCCACTCTGTCACTGCGCGCGCGATACGCCATAATCGGGCACTCGGTTGCGGCGTCATGATATGCCGTGCCCTTGAAACTGATCGCCCGGCTCAAGAGCCGCCCGTCCACTTCGGGCAACGCGACGTTCATGGCAATATCCCGGGCGCCAAGTCCGCGCGGGGCACCCGCCCATGTTTCTTCATCCCCTGATGATAGGACCACCTGGATCACCGGGGCGCCGGGAGCGTCGAGTGGTGTGCCCGGCCGCGGCCCGGGGGCCGAGCCGGTCGCAGCAGAGGAAACCGCGAAACTGGTGGCGTTCAGGACCACATCCGGTGTCGTTTGCGCGAACAGCTGTTCGAGGGCGCTGACGGACACCGGATCCTTGAGCGAGGCGACAAATATCGGCATGGGGTTGACACCCTCGTGCAGCAGTGCCTCGACCAGGCGATTGACCGGCTGAAGACCGGCGCCCTGCAACAGGGCGCGATAGAACACTATAGCGGCGACCGGTGCGCCGTCGGTCCAATTCTGTCGAACATGATCCAGCAACGCGGTGTCCTGACCGGGCCAATACAGGCCAGCCCGCAGCAGGGGACGGGCCGCGGGCGGGCGCGGAGCCTCGCCCAGCATATGCGCGGTCAGTTTCAGCAGGTTTGCCGCATTCTCGGGCCCGCCCTCGATGCAATACGCCAGCAGCGCCTGCCAGTCTTCGGCCGCGACAGTAGAGTATCCAAGCAACTCGGGATCCGGCTTATCGTCCCCGGGAAGCGCGGCAAACGGCACGCCAGCCAGACCAAGACGGATCGAAAACTGCTCGAGCCCGTATTGCCAGTATGCCGCCCCCCCGAGAATACGCGCGACCACCAAACGGGACGCGCAAGCCGTTTGGTCCAGGTAACGATCCGCCGAGAACGGATGCGACAGCCATCCCAATTGCGCCAGCCTTAGGCTTGGGAGGTATGCGTCTGACCCACCGTCAGTCAACTGCGCCCGCGCTTCGGACAACGCAGCGAGTTCAGTATCCGCTGAACTGAGGAAAATGACATCCGCCGGGGACTGTCCGGGATCGATCGGCTCGGTCCCGTCGGTCACCGCGCCGGGTGTAGCGGCAAGCATGTGCATCAGATCTATCGGCGTCCCATCACGCCCGGTCCGGGGGACCATGCAAGAAAGGCAACACCGGTCGCATCGGGGTGTTGGTCACGCGACCAGTTCCAGCCCATGCGCCAGTTCTGCCCGAATTGCTGCGTGATCCATCCCGGCTTCACCGATCACCACAAGCCGCGTTGTGTTCAGGTCGGAGGCGGAGAGCGGTTTGTCGAAATGCGTGTCGACGCGCGGTCCGACGGCCTGAATAACCAAGCGCATGGGCTTGCCCGACACGGCGGCGAACCCCTTAAGGCGCAAGATGCCATGCCTGGCGATCACGCTGCTGATCCGCTGTGCAAAACCGGCCGGATCGTCCAGCGCCGGCAGGTTGACCACGAAACTTCCAAAGGCGTCATGCCCGTGTTCGTGGCTGTGACTGTGGTGATGGTCATCTTCGTGATCATGGTGATCATGGTGATCATCGTGGTCATGCGCGTGGTGAACTTCTCTGCGGGCATCCATATCCGTTTCCGCAGCAATGCCCAGGCCCAGCAGGACGGCCGGATCAACCGCGCCCATTTGCGTCCGGATCACCTGCACGCCAGCACGCGATTGCTGGCGGAGTGTATCGGCCAGTTGCTCGGCCGAAGCGCGCGCCATCAGATCAGTCTTGTTGAGGACTATCATATCGGCACAGGTCATCTGGTCCTCAAACAGCTCGCTTAACGGCGTCTCGTGATCCAGCTGGTCGTCTGCGGCGCGCTGGGCGTCCACCGCATGAACGTCGGCCGCAAAGCGCCCGTCCGCAACCGCCGGGCCGTCAACCACCGTGACCACACCGTCGACAGTTACACGTGTCCGGATTTCCGGCCAGTTGAACGCCCGTACGAGCGGTTGAGGAAGGGCCAGTCCGCTGGTCTCGATCACAATGTGATCGGGCGGTTCGGGCCGGTCGAGCAGCGTCTGAAGTGTTGGCACGAAATCCTCGGCAACGGTGCAGCAAATACACCCGTTGGAAAGTTCCATGACGTCCTCTTCATCGCAGCCTTCAATGCCGCAGGCATTCAAAATACCGCCATCAACGCCCAGATCGCCAAATTCGTTGATGATCAGTGCGATACGTTTGCCATCTGCGTTTTCCAGCATGTGGCGGATCAATGTGGTTTTGCCTGCGCCCAGGAATCCGGTGATTACGGTGGTGGGTATTTTGCCGGCCATATCGGTTCTCCCGTGTGTGTTGATCAACGGAGGGCATGGCACCCGCAACAGCGGCGCCGCCCAGTCTCTGACGTCGGATGTGTTAAGCGGGGTTGTGCAGCCGCCCGGTGAATAGACCGTAGTCGGACAGGTTCCTGAGCACTTTGGCCAGGGCCAGCACCGCGAGGTCCACGATTGGTTCCACAATAATAACAAGCATGTAGGCAACACCGAAAAGAAGGACCGCGCCTAGATTTTCAGCACCCAAGCCACCACCGTAAAGGACCCAGAATGCCACCCAGGCGACAACGCCACCTTGGTACGCCGTGGACAGCGCAAGGGCATGGCGGTACTTCAATTCCACATACGGGGTGTGCGGCGGTATGATCCGTTGGGCAAGCGCCTCGATCGCGAACAGCGGGACCAGCAGGGTCGTGACGTTCACAAAGAATTGCGGCAGGTCACCGGGCGCGAAAACCGCGCCCTGTATGAACAGCCCCATCGCCAATCCAAATGCAGCCGGGGCCACCCCGAACAGCAAGAACAGCGTAGATCCCAGGATGAAATGAACTTCGGATACGCCAACCGGATAATGCGGCAGGACTTCGAAAAAGGCGAAGACGAGGCCGGTTGCCGCAATCGTGCGAAGCGCAAGCGACGCGATACCGTGTTCGGCGGCAGCGTCCCAGCCGCATTTCACGGCGTACGCACCGGCGGCGGCCGCAGTTCCATAGCTCAGGACAAACTTTATCCCGTCCAAAACTCCGGGTTCTATGTGCATTATATTTCTCCTCTGCCGTCACACCCGACAGCATTACTGTTTCATCGGTGAGGCAGGTCTCCTGGCTCGCGGGTCAAGGTCTGTGTCCGCCTTCCCGTCCCGGATGGAACAGTGGCATAATGGACACCGACTCTCCGCCTACAGTCGCGGGGGCGGCTGCATCCCGGGGTCCCCAATGTGGGTCGACCCCTGCTGCATTCCCTTTTGATCCCTCGTCCTGCTTTGCAAGTGCGTCGGGAACCTCAGACCAGATGGTGTGCGCAGGTAGGTGGAGTGTCAAGCACGTTGGGCGCCACCTGGTGTCGGTTTTGCGACACAGGTGATCCACTCAAGTGCGTCGCGCACGTTTTCCACATGCGGTACCTTCAGCTGGGGCGGTCTTGTGACCATGTGGACGGGCAGTTGAAGCGCCCGTGCCGCGCGTAACTTTGTGAACCCGGTCGATCCCCCTGCGTTCTTGCACAGCAGATGTGTGACGCCGTGAGCACGAAACAACCGGGTTTCGTCGGCAACCGGGAACGGGGGCCGCGCTCTTAGGATCATGACCCGTTTTGCGACTTTCTTTGGCGCCTCAATCGTCCGAAGGATAAGGCGAACATGATGCGGTGGAAGGATAGTGGCGGCCGAGCGGCCAGCGGCGACAAAGCCGACCGCGCCAGGCGGCAGCGCGCCGACCGCGCGGTTTAGACTTTCGAACGGAAACCAGCTGTCCCCGGGCTCCGCCGACCAGGGGCGGCGCTCCAAACGCAGCAGGGGAAGGTCCAGCGACCTGCAGGCCAGTACCGCGTGCCGGCTGATTTGCTCCGCAAAGGGATGCGTCGCATCGACAACAGCGTCTATCCCGGCCACGCTCAGATAGCGCGCCAACCCGGCCACGCCGCCAAAACCGCCGCGGCGGACCTGACCTCCGTAGATGGCGGTTTCCGCTGTCACACCCGCCAGCGAGGTGACAAGTTCAACCCCCTGCACGGACGTCGACAGCGCCCGCGCCTCGGCCGTCCCTGCCAGCAGAAGCAGCCTGATCATGGCGGCCCGTCGCTGGCCGCCAGCACGGCCCCATCGCGTCCGACGACCATCACGTCCAACGCCACCTCCGCACCACGGAGGGCGTCGGACGCAACCCTTTTCGCACCCCGTGCAACCTCGGCTGCGAGGTCTGGTCCCGCCAGTTCCAACGCATGGGCCGCTGTATTTGCGGCTGCCACGGCCGAGCCGTCGGCACCGACCGCATTGGCCATTGCCGCAAGAGCGGCAAAATCGACCTGGGAGCGGCTGGAATGCAGATCCAACGCGCCTTGCGAAAGTTTTGTAAGCTTTCCGAAACCGCCAGCAATTGTCAGCCGCGGCAGCGGGTGCCTTGCAAGGTACTTTAGCAAGCCCCCCGCAAAATCGCCCATGTCCAGCATTGCATGGTCCGGCAGTCCGAACCGCGCCTGCGCCGTGTGTTCGGACGTCGCGCCGGTGGCACCCACCGCATGAGGCACGCCGGTCGCGCGCGCCACATCTATGCCGCGGTGGATCGAAGCGATCCATGCGGCGCAGGAGAATGGCCGTACGATGCCAGTTGTTCCCAGTATCGAAATACCGCCTGTGATGCCCAGTCGGGGGTTCCAGGTTTTCAAGGCGAGGCCGCGGCCTCCGGGGACCGAGACCTCCAGTTCGAAGTCGCCGTCGGCAACCTCGGACACAGCCTGGTTCATCATCTGTCGGGGAACCGGGTTGATCGCGGGCTCCCCCACGGCGATGGGCAGCCCCGGTTTGGTGACCGTCCCGACCCCCTCGCCAGCGCGAAAGGTCACGCCGCTTCCATCGGCTCCGGTGCGGACGGTGACGGCAATCAAAGCGCCATGCGTCACGTCCGGATCGTCACCGGCGTCTTTTTGCACGACCGCACGCGCCCACCCGGCACCTTCCGAGGCCTCGACAAGTGGAAAAGACACCTTCTGTCCCCGCGGCAGTGTGATCTCGACCGGGTTGCACCACCCCTTGCCAGTCAGCGCGCCAACGGCCGCTTTTGCCGCCGCTGTGGCGCAGGCACCGGTGGTGAAACCGGTGCGCAGATCTGCAACTGCTGTACGCGTCATGCCACCACCCTAATCCCCGAAAAACACCGACACCAGATGTCGCTTTCGCCTCGCCAAGCCATGATCCCCGGGGCTAGACTGTCGCGATGGATGGTTTTTCCCCCCAACCCCTGCCGCATGGCAACTGGCCCAGCTTCGCGCCCGGGTTGGTCTGGCTTGTGGGGGCCGGGCCCGGCGACCCCGGGCTGTTGACACTGCATGGCTTGAACGCGCTGCGCCAGGCGGATGTCATTGTGTATGATGCGCTTGTGGATCCGCGGCTACTCGATTGGCGGCGCCCGGGTGCAACGGTCGAGTATGCCGGAAAGCGTGGCGGCAAACCCTCTCCAAAACAACGCTCCATCTCGCTCCGGCTGATTGAACTCGCGCGCGCGGGCAAGCGGGTGTTGCGGTTGAAGGGGGGCGACCCGTTCATCTTCGGGCGCGGCGGGGAGGAGGCGCAAACCCTGGTTCAGGCGGGCATCCCGATCCGCCTGACACCCGGTATCACTGCGGGGATCGGGGGACTGGCCTATGCCGGAATTCCGGCGACCCACCGTGATGTCAATCAGGCCGTTACATTTGTGACGGGACACGACGCCTCGGGGCAGGCACCTGCGGCACTGGACTGGCAGGCGCTGGCCCGGGGCGCGCCGGTGCTCGTGCTCTACATGGCCATCAAGCACCTGCCGCAGATTACCGCCACGCTGGTCGAAAACGGGCGGGATCCGTCCGAGCCTGTCGCGGTCGTCGCAAATGCCACATTGCCCGATCAACGGGTGCTGGAGACGACTTTGGCTCGGGCCGCCGCGGATGTGACCGCGCAGCAGATGGAGCCGCCGTGCGTGATTTGCATCGGCCGGGTGGTTGCCCTGCGTCAAACATTGGACTGGGCGGCGCAGCTTGCGGGTGCACAGCCCCGGTCGCTGGATCCGCTTGGGATCGGACACGGCCTTGCCGACAGCGCCTGATGGCGTCGCGCGGACTGATCATCGCGGCCCCCACATCGGGCGCCGGTAAAACAACCGTCACACTGGCCCTGCTTCGGGCGTTGCACGACGCGGGCCACAAGGTCGCGGGTGGAAAATGCGGCCCGGATTACATTGACCCGACGTTCCATCATGCCGCCTGCGGCCGCCCGTCGCTGAATTTCGACGCCTGGGCAATGTCCCGCGACACACTCCGGCAACAGGCCGCAGACTGCGCCGCGGAACTGTTGCTGGTCGAGGGTGCAATGGGCGTGCTCGATGGTGCGGGTATGGAGGGTCGCGGATCGGCAGCGGATACGGCCGAGGCTCTTGACGTACCGATGGCACTGGTGATCGACGCCGGGCGCAGCGGCGCGTCCGCCGTGCTTCCGCTGGCCGGACTGAGGGCGTTGCGCCCCTCGCTAAAACTGGCCGGCGTCATTCTGAACAATCTGGCCTCACCCCGCCATGGTCGGATCCTGTCTCACGCTTTCGACAGGTTGGACATACCGGTTCTGGCCATGATGCCCAGGTCGGCGGCGTACGACCTCCCCCAGCGGCATTTGGGCCTTGTCCCGGCGGGCGAACACGCCGGGACCGAAAGGGTCATCGCGGGCGCGGCCTCAGCGCTGGTGAAACATTGCGACCTGGCTGCCATTGCTGCCGTTGCCGGGCCCCTGCGGGCACCAGCGGCCCCCGCTGCGGGCCTTCCGCCGATTGGTCAACGGATCGCGGTCGCCCGGGATAGGGCCTTTGCCTTCGCCTATCCGCATCTGTTGGACGGCTGGCGCGCACAAGGGGCCGAGGTCCTGCCCTTCTCGCCCCTCTCGGATCAGGCACCAGATGCTTCGGCCGATGCGGTTTTCCTGCCCGGTGGCTACCCCGAGTTGCATGCCGAGACACTGGCCAACGCGACGGTGTTTCGGGCTGGAATGGAAGGGCTGCGGCCCGACACCGTGATCTATGGGGAGTGCGGGGGCTACATGACCCTGGGTCAGGGTCTGGTTGATGCGTCCGGGACACGCCACCGGATGACCGGCCTCCTTCCGCTCGACACAAGCTTTGCCCAACGCGAGCGAACGCTCGGCTATCGGCGGCTGACGCCGCTGCCGGGTGCACTATGGTCCCGGCCATTGAACGGACATGAGTTCCACTATGCGTCGATCATCGCCGAACCGCCGGACCATCCGCGTCTGTTCGACGCCGAGGATGCCGATGGCCAAGCGCTCCCTGCAATGGGTTTGCGCCGCAATCTGATCAGTGGCTCTTTCGCCCATGTCATCGCGCCGGGCTAACGCACCCCGAGATTTGCGTTGACCATCGACCCCGGCTCGAAAGTCCATAGCGTCCACTCGCCCAGGTGTGCCTGACACCCGCAGCCAGACGGATAGGCAATCACAAGATGGGCAGCCCGAGGTTCGCCCCGGTCATGCGGCTGTGCTCACCCTACCCGTTTCGGCCTGAGCACATGCGGATAGTCCCCATCATAGAGGGCCGAGTCGCGAAATCCATCGGACATACCCAGCGCCGGTCCGACAAAAATCAGCGCTGTCCGCGTGATTTTCTCGGACTGCACTTTTCCACGGATGTCTGCAAGCGTTCCGCGCAGGATATTCTGATCCGGCCATCCCACACGATAGGCGACTACGACCGGGCAATCCGAACCGTAGTGCGGGGTCAACTGACGTTCGATAAGCAGCAGGTTCCGCACCGACAGATGGATCGCCAATGTGGCACCGGTCCGACCCAGTGTTTCAAGGTCCTCCCCCTCGGGCATACCGGACGACTTCATTGAGGTGCGGGTCAGGATGAGCGTCTGGCTGACTTCCGGTATGGTCAGCTCCTGTCCCATGACAGCGGCGGCGGCAGCGTAGGCTGGCACGCCAGGAATGATCTCATAGTCAATGTGCAGCGCGCGCAGTCGGCGGATCTGTTCGGCGATCGCGCCATAAAGCGACGGGTCGCCCGAATGCACGCGCGCCACATCTTGGTTCCGACCCCGGGCGGCTGCAATCTCAGCCATGATCTCATCCAGCGTCATGGGCGCGGTGTCGCGCACCAGCGCACCGTCCGGTGTGCCCGCGACAACGGCTTCCGGAACCAGCGACCCGGCAAAAAGGCACACCGGGCAAGTGCTGATCAGGCGCTGAGCCTTGAGCGTCAGAAGTTCCGGGTCGCCCGGACCCGCCCCGATGAAATATACCTTCACATCACCACCGTGTCGTCAGGTTTGAATCGCACTGTGCCGCCTGCGGTACATCGCCCTCGATTGTGTAGTAGTCGCCCTTGTCGGCGACAAAGATGTGTCCGGCAAGCCTCAGCCCCGTAGGCCCGTCAAACGCCCCGGCATGGATAGAAACCCGATCGGACATTTCGCCCTCCCAGAACAGGCTGGATCCGCAGGTGCCACAAAACCCGCGTTTGGCATGTGCACTGGACTGGTACCAGGCAACGGGGCCGGTCACGGTAAGGTCTGAGCGCCGAACCGAAGTCGCCGCCACATAGTGCCCCGATGTCTTGCGGCACTGGACACAGTGACACCCGATCACCGGCCGCAGGTCACCCCAAGTGACAAATCTGATGGCACCGCACAAACATCCGCCCTCTCGCATCTCAGATCTCCTCGCTGGACAGTGCAACGGTTTTCTTATGGGCATAGCCGCGCGGCGTGTACATGCGCCATCCTTCGACGCCCGCGTTCAGATCGCCGGTTTGGAACGCCCGGCTCTGAGTTGCGCCCACCAGAACCACGGTCAGCATATCAACCTCGTCGACAGCCAGCGTGTCCAGCGTTCGGCGCCGCAGCGCCTCCTCTGGGCGCCCCAGGTTACTGGCCAGCAGTACCGGCGTGTCGGGGGGGCGGTGCTGCAGAAGGATCCGGCGAGCCTCCGCCAGCAGGGTGCGGCGTCGCCGCGATACAGGGTTGTAAAAGGCGATCACGAAATCCCCGTCCGCCGCCGCGTTCAACCGCCGCAGGATCTGCGCGCGCGGGGTCAGCAGGTCGGACAGGGAAATCGCGCAGAAGTCATGGCCCAACAGCGCGCCAGCACGGGCCGAGGCCGCCTGCAGGGCGGAAATACCCGGCACGTTGATCACATCGACGCGCCGCGCTGCTGCTGAAACACCGCCGGCGTCTTCGGGACGGTCCAGCAACTCGGCCACCAATGCGCCCATCGCGAAGATGCCGGCATCCCCGCTCGAGATCAACGCGACGTTACGCCCTGCTCCGGCCGCTTCCAGAGCATAGCGGCAGCGTGCCTCCTCATCGCCCAGTTTAAAGGATTTGCGAGGCGTCTTGGCGGCGAGCGGCCCCAGAAGGTCGAGGTACAGACCATAGCCCACAAGCTCGTCCGCCTCGGCGATCAGCCGGGTGGCTTCCGGCGTGCGCCAGGTTGCTGCCCCCGGGCCGATCCCGATGACCGCCAGACGCCCTCGCGCACGCCCGCAGGGCGGCCGGACAGCCCCGCGCGCAAGCGCGCATGTGGCCCGAGTCGATTTGGTCTTTTCGACCACCAACGCCCCATCCGGACCACAGGCCGCAAGCGCTGCGCCTTCGGCCACCCCGTGGCAGCCGACCTCGGCAAATACGACATCAGAAGGATTGGCGAGACGGGGCAATTCGCGCTCCAGCTGCGCAGGCGTGAAAAAGCGTGCCTCGACGCCCAGGTGATCCGCCATTGCGTGCACCGCGGCCTCATCCGACTTCAGATCAATCGAGTACACGGCCGAAATATCTCCATGCGCGATCCCCGCCCCGGCAAGGGTTCGACCGACCAACCCGATCATTTCCTCCGGCGGGCAACCACGCGCGCACCCCAGGCCCAGCGCATATCGGCGCCGACGATAGATCAGCGCAGCGTCTCCCACGCTTAGCACTATGGGGGCATCCGGATGCGC
>JBCCYF010000100.1:0-15849 GCA_039190275.1 Pseudomonadota bacterium
CCAGGAAGACGTGGGCTTTGCCGGTCTGGTTCAGAACGACGGCATCATCGCCGGATCCGAAGACAGCGAGGTTGCTGCGGGTATCCGGATCGACGGTGGCCTGGACCTGCTGGGTGCGATCATCAACGAGGGCGAGATCACCGCCACGGTGAATGCAATCGATGCGACCGAAGCAGGCAGCGTGACTTTCGTCAACGATGACGAGGGTGTGGTAAATGGCAATGTGTTGCTGGGCGATGGAGACGACATCGTTGTGGACCTTGGTCAAATCAACGGTG
Organism: Pseudomonadota bacterium; assembly: GCA_039190275.1. Taxonomy (GTDB): domain Bacteria; phylum Pseudomonadota; class Alphaproteobacteria; order Rhodobacterales; family Rhodobacteraceae; genus Halovulum. The sequence continues at coordinate 279 of JBCCYF010000100.1, forward strand.
TTGTCGACGGCGGCGCGGGCGATGATGTTCTGATCGCGGGTGACGGCGACAACGTGCTCGTCGGTGGCCTGGGCAACGACGTTATCAACGGCGGCGACGGATTCGACACGGCTGACTTCTCGGATCTGGATGTGTCTGTGACCGTCGCGCTGGACGAGAACGGCAACGGGACGGCCACACGCGAAACCGGATTCTCGGTCTCGGTGCAGGATGTCGTGGTCGGCGCCTCGCTGCAGCCCACGCCAAACATCGACAGTGGCGTCGGGTTTGTGGAGGAGGCCCTTGCCGGGAACCTCTATTACAACGTCCACACAGCCGACTTTCCTGGCGGTGAGATCCGTGGTCAGCTGTTCGTTGTCAGCGACATCGGCGACGGGCATGACCGCGTGATCGAGCTTGCAGGCGCGCTGGACGCAAGTCAGGAACCTGGACCCACCTCAGACAGCGAAGCCACGGGCGAAGCAACGCTGACCATCACCTTCAACGCGCAGGGCGAGGTAATCTATTCGTCGGACCTGAGCGTGACCGGCCTAAATGAGGACGACCTGCAGACGCCGGTTCCCGGTGTTGTGTCGGCTATCCACCTGCACAATGCGCCTGCCGGGGTTAATGGTCCGATTGTGCAGGACACGCTGGTCGACGCCGGTGCAGTGGTCGACGGTACGGCAACGCTGGGCGTGTCCGGCACCGATGTGATCGACGAAGTTGTCGAAACCGATGTCCTCAGCTCAATCGAACGTGTCGTTGGCTCGGACGATACCGACACGGTTGACCTGAGCGGTTTCAATGGTGTGACCGTTGATCTGGACATCAACACACCACAGCCCGGACCGGCGTCGCAAGAAGGTGCCATCCTGGTTGATGATGAGGTCATCATCGAAGTCGACGACTTCGAGAACGTCCGTGGCTCGGATGGTGATGACCTGATCCTGGGCAACAATGAGATCAACCTCCTCGAAGGGCTGGGCGGCAACGACAGTATCCACTCGTTCGGTGGGGCGGATATCATTGACGGCGGCGAAGGCGTCGACACCGCGTTGTTCTCGGCTGGTGCGGGCGTTGCGCTTGACCTCGACGAAGACGGCAATGGTGTCGCAACCGTCAACGCGCCGGGCGGCGCCACGCTCGACCAGGTTCTCAACTTCGAGAACATCAACGGGTCGAACAATACAGGCAGCCCCAACGGCGGCGATGACATCCTGTCCGGCAATTCGGGCGCCAACACACTCAACGGTCAGGCTGGCGATGACATCCTGAACGGCGAGGGCGGCGAAGATATCCTGATCGGCGGCGAAGGGTACGACACCTTCATCTTCGAAGACGGTTTCGACCACGACGTCATCACCGACTACGAGGTTGGGGTCGACCGGTTGGACTTCTCGGATTTTGGTCCGGATTTCGGCGATACGCTTGCCATATCCCAGGATGGTGAAGACGCCGTGCTGAGCTTTGGCTCAGACGCTTCGGTACGCCTCGAAGGGGTCAACGGCGCGGACCTGACGGATGAGGATTTCATCGGCTGATCCGGCACGATCCTGCGGGATGGCGGCCCACGCCGCCATCCCGCCTCCATCCCAAAAGGAGATCACCCAAATGTTTCAGAGACCATCCATCGTCACATCCGCATGGAGCGCGCTGCGCCCCGGGTTTTTTGCCATCGGCTTCTTCAGTCTGATCTTGAACGTTCTCATGCTCGCAGGTCCGCTCTATATGCTGCAGGTCTACGACAGGGTCCTGACCAGCCACAACATGGACACGCTGATCGCCCTCAGCATTCTGTTGGGCGGCGTCTTTGTGGTGACCGGGATACTGGACCTGATCCGCATGCGCATCCTTGGCCGTCTTGGTGCACGGTTTGAGTTGACCATAGGCGCACCCATCCTGCAATCGGCCATACGCCGGCAGGTACAAGGCCGCCCCAAGGCTGAAAACCCGGCGGCTGATGTCAACGGCTTGCGCGACTTTATCTCGGGTCCGACGCTTATCGCCTTCTTCGACGCGCCGTGGATCCCGCTTTATCTGGGTGTGCTTTATGTGCTTCACCCCTATCTTGGCGCCCTTGGCCTGGCCGGTGCGCTGACTTTGGCAGTCATGGCCCTGGTCAACAACGCGCGCTCTGCGGACGTGATGCAAAACGCAGCACGCGCGCGCGCCAGGTCCGAGAGTTTGTTCACCACCAGTGAACAGAACGCAGAGCTTGTTCACGCGATGGGTATGACCGGTGATCTCGCCCGTCGCTGGACAGCTCTGCAACACGACGCCCATCACCTGAAGACCCGCGTTGCCGATCGTATCGCGAGCTTCTCGGTGGTGTCCAAGACCATTCGCATGGCGCTACAATCGGGGATGCTGGGTCTGGGCGCAGCCCTGGCCGTGATCGGCGACGCCACCGCCGGCGTGATGATCGCCGCCACCATTGTCTTGTCCCGGGCATTGGCACCTATCGATCAGCTGATCGGGCAGTGGCGCACGTTTCTGGCCGCGCGCGGGTCGTACTCAAACCTGCGCGCCCTGTCCGAAACCTATCCCCAGTTGCCCGGTCGCCTGTCCATGCCGCGCCCCCAAACCGCGCTGCACGCGGCGATTGCGCAGGCCGGGCCGCCCATGGCCAAGACCGCAACGATCGGCGGGATCGAGTTTGGGCTGTCCGCAGGTGACGTGGTGGCGGTGATCGGTCACAGCGGCTCGGGGAAGTCGACACTGGCGCGCATGTTGGCCGGGATCTGGGTGCCGCAACGCGGTACAATCCGCCTTGACGGTACACCGATGGACAAATGGGAACCCGAAGAGTTAGGCCAGCTGGTGGGTTATCTGCCTCAGGACGTGCAGCTGTTCGATGGCACCATCCATGAAAATATCGGGCGGTTCTCCACAAACATCGACGATGGCAAGGTGCTGGCGGCCGCCATGGCTGCGGACGTGCACGGGCTGATCAGCGGATTGCCCGATGGCTATGCGACGGAAATTGGCTCTGGCTTTCACTTGTCGGGCGGTCAACGCCAGCGGATCGCGCTTGCGCGCGCGCTCTATGCCGACCCGTTCCTGCTGGTGCTGGACGAACCGAACTCGGACCTTGACGATCAGGGGGAACGGGCGTTGCGCAACGCGATCCGTGAAGCCAGCGCACGCGGGGCTATTGTCTTTGTCATGACCCACCGCCCCAGCACCCTTGAGGCGGTCAACAAGGTGCTGACCCTCAGCAAGGGCACGCAGACCGGCTTTGGCGACAGGGACGACATGCTGCGCCCCCGCCAGCAAGGTCAGCTTGCCCAGGCCAAACCGAAACAAGTGGCGGCACCCGGCACACAGCAACCCATGGAAAAAGGACTGGCCCAATGACACCCGCACTCTCCAATCCCTCCACCCAACCCATCTTGCGACTGCAAGACTACAACCGCATTCAAACCAGGGCCTTAGGGTCGGATATCAAGGGGTTTGTTGTTTTCGGCCTGCTGGTGGTGTCGTGTTTCGTCGGCGGTACTGCTTACTGGGCGAGCGCATCGAAACTGGATGGTGCAGTTGTCGCCCCGGCTTCTTTCGTGGTCGACGGCAACCGCAAAACCGTAGAGCATCTGGACGGTGGGATCGTCCGCAATATCGCCGTGCGCAATGGGGATCTGGTCGAAGCAGGACAGACCCTCCTGGAACTGGACAGCACCGACCTGGGCGTCGACCTTGACGTGATCAAAGGTCAGCTCGGCGATCTGATGGTTCGCCGTGCCCGGCTGCTGGCCCAGTTGAACGGCGCCGATAGCTTCGAGCAGGAGGATGTTTCGGACTCTCTGACCGTGCCGATGGACACCTCCGAATGGGAACAGGCCTATGCGGCGCAAAAGCTGTTGTTTGACGTCGAGCGCCGCTCGCGCGCGGCGGAACAGGCGCTGTTGGATCAGCGGGTGGCGAACCTGCAGGACCAGGTGCAAGGTCTGCAGGCGCAACGCGCCGCAAACGCCCGCCAGCTGAACATCACCCGTCAAGAGCTGACCGACCTGAAAACCCTGCTCGACAAGGGCCTTATCGCCGGGACGCGGGTGAACGCGCGGCGTGTTGAGGTTGAACGCTTGACCGGCGTCGACGCCGCGCTTGAAACCCAGGAGACCCAGGCGCGCAACCAGATCAACGAGTCCCGGCTTGCCGCGATCGGCCAGCAGACATTGCGCGATGAGAACGCCTCGAACGCGCTTGCGCAGGTCGAAGCAACCCTCTCCACGCTTGCACCGCAATATGTCGGTGCGACTGAGCGGCTGAAGCGTGTTGCCATCACCGCCCCGGTCAGTGGGCGTGTGGTGGAAATGACGGTGTTCACCACGGGTGGCGTCGTCCGTCCCGGCATGCCGATCCTTGACATTGTACCCCTGGACCAGCCGCTGGTGGTCGAAGCGCGTGTGAACACCGCCGATATCGAAAAGCTCCATGTTGGTCAGTCTTCACGCGTCCGCCTGTACGCCTTTGATCAGGGCGATGTGCCCGAGGCGCGGGGGCGTATTGTCAACATCTCGGCCGACAGCCTTGAAGACGACCGGACCGGTCAGTTCTACTATGTTGCGCGGGTCAAACTGGACAGTGACCAACCGGAGGCGATCGAGGGGCTGGATCTGGTTCCGGGCATGCCGGCAGACCTGTTCGTGAATACTGGCGAGCGGACCGCACTCAGCTATCTGGCGCAGCCGCTGAGCGACCGGCTTGCACGAACGTTCATCGAATGAGTATGCGTCACGCCCCGATTGTGGGTGTGACGCCTTTGGGCGGATTGCGTTGAATATAGCCCACAATTTTTGCCAGTAGCGGCTTGCGAGGGCAGTTCAAACGCGAGGCTGCGCCCAGGTTCCTCATGTTGCCGGGGGCTTCGAAGGGAATGAAAGACATGGGCCACGCATCTTGCCGAAACTGCTCGGCCGCCAGGGCGGACACAATCGTGCAATCGTCCGAATGGCAGATATGGCGGCAGATCGTCTCAAACCGCAGGGCGGTCAGGTCAAAGCGTTTGGCCGCACGCGCGTGTCGATCCGGCTGGGGCAACAGGTCCTCCAGCGCGTATCCGAAGGAATGCGGCAAGCGGATGAAGTCATGCACCGGCACGTCTTGGGCACGAATCGACTTAAGGGTTTCCAACCGATGCCCCTGGCGGACCGCCAGATACAGCGGTTCGGACCAGATCGATGTGAAGTCCAGCGTAGGGTTGTGGTTGAGTTCCGCCACGAGGGCGACGTCAAGAGTGTGATCCTCAACCCGTTGCAGCATCTTCTTCGGCAAGTCCTCGATCATAGTGACCCGCATCCTCGGGAACAATTCGCTAAAAAGCTGCGAGAAGTACTTGGTTAGATAGGGGGCAAGCGTCGGCGTCAGCCCGATAAGAAACGGCACCGCCTCGGGGTCGCGAAACTCGGTTGCGGCGTCTTTGATCCGCTGCGCGCTCACCAGCATCTCTTCGGCGATCGTGACAACCCTTTGTCCAAAGGCTGTAGGCCGCGTTTCGCCGCTCATGCGTATGAACAGATCCATGCCCAGTTCTTTTTCAAGTTTTCGGATCTGATTAGACAAGGCCGGCTGTGACACATTGCAGGCATGGGCGGCACCGCTGAAACTTCCCAGTTTCGCGACCGCCGCCACATATTCCAGATCTCGCAGGTTCATCAAAGCTCACCAGGCATTTACAGCCAAGACTAACGATATTTTCTAGCGACCGGAAGAAACGGTGTTCGGGTTGCCTGCGCTTCAAATCTGTCACGCACGACTGTCTGTCTGGCTGGGTTCATTCACCCCATGGAGCATATGGAACTATGTCCGCGTCCGGGCGAAAGGCGCTGTTGCTATGTGTAACGCAGTGCCTGCTCGCGTTGTGATCTGGCTCGGCCCGGGTCAGCCGAGGTCACGCTGCCGCGTCCCGGCGTGATGACGGGGGCGATCCCTGTTTTTGCACCATAGTGCCAGATCACTCTGCGGACCCCCGCGTCAGCTCGTCTTGCGGTGAGAAAAGCATCTGGAAAAGCCCGGAGATGGCGGCGGTCACGCGGTGAATGATGATGAACACTGCCGGAATGGCAAAGATGATCACACCAGTGCCGATCAGGACCCCATACCCAATCGAGACCGCCAGCGGGATCAGAAACTGCGCTTGCAAGGAGGTTTCCATTATCAACGGGTAGACCCCTAGGAAGGTTGTTAACGACGTCAGAAGGATCGGACGAAAGCGATCCTTGGTACCCTCCACGACCGCGTCGGCGACGTCATATCCCTTTTCGAGGTATTCGTTGTAGAGATCGATCATGACCAGGCTGTTGTTGATCACCACCCCGGCGAGGCCGATGATCCCGAAGATACTCAAAAGACCCAATGGAATAGACAGCAGGTAGTGCCCGGTCACCGCACCGATCAGGCCGAGCGGGATGGCAATCATCACCACGATTGGCTGCACGAAACTCCGGAAGACCAATGCGAGCAAAGCAAAGATGACGAACATCGCGATGCCAAGCGCCTGGCCAAGGGCCGCTTGCGCGTCGCCTTGGGTTTCCTGTTCGCCCCCGAAACCTGCATTGAGCCCGGGATTGGCATCCGACAGCGGCGGCAACAGATCCTCGCGAATGATCCGGTTTGCCTCGCCGTTGGTGATGATGCTTTGGTCGACATCGGCCGTGATCGTCGTCACCCTTCGCCCGTTTTGGCGTTGGATCTCGGACGGAGACAGCCCCTCTTCAAGCTGCGCCACCGTCGACAGGGGGATCAGATCACCCGTCGGCGATGCGATGCGCGTGTCCAAGAGGTCCGATAGGCTGTCGCGGTCTTGGCGCGGGAAACGGACCATAACCTCGACACTGTCCTGGCCACGCTGAACGGTTGTCGCCTCAACTCCGAAAAAGCCGTCGCGGGTTTGCATGGCCAGGTCCTGCAGCGTGACGCCGTAAAGGCGCGCTTCGGGTTTAAGGGCCAGTTTGTATTCAAGCCTGCCTGCAGAGGCATCATCGAGGATCTGGAACACGCCGGGAATGTTGGCCAAACCCTGCCGCAGCTCAGCGACAATGGGCGCGATGTCCTGACCGTCGGGCAGCGAGAGTTCGACGGCAATGGCATCACCAGCATCGACCAGTGACGACGAGATGGTGAGGCTGTTCACGCCTGCGATCCGGCCCGCTTCCTCCCGCCACAGCGACTCGAACTCCGCCGTTTCCCAACTGCGCGCAGAGGCATTGGTCACCTCAACCACAACCTGCGCCAGGGTCGGGGCAACCGGAGCGGCATCGCCGGTCGGGCCGCCCCCGCCTGCACCAATGCCCACGACAACATATTGCCCGATCAGGACACTGGGCGCATCCTCAGGCAGCGAGGACTGCAGCCGTTCGCCGGCCCGGATGGCAGCAAGACGCAGATCTTCGGCGACGTCCTCGGTCCGTTCAAATGTGATGCCATCGGTCATTTCGATATTTGCCGTGACAAACTCGCCGTCGATGGACGGGAAGAACTGAAACCGGACATAGCCAAAAGACACCAAGCCGACGGTCAGCATCATCAGCGCGATAACGCCCGCAATCGGGATCAGGGCACGCCGGACGCAAAAGCGCAGTGCTGCGTCAAGCGGATGCTGGATGATCCACTTGAGCACCCGGTCGATACCGCCACGGACCACACCCAGCGCCCGGAACACAAGGTTCGGTCTGTATTCAGGCCCTATGGCCAGCGCAGAGAGGTTGCGTGGCAGGATCAGTAGGGCCTGCAACAACGACAGCGACAGAACGATCATCACAACCGTTGGGATGTCGCCGAGAAAGGAACCAAGCGGCGCCGGCATCTGCAACAGCGGCCAAAACGCCACCAGCGTCGTAAGGGTCGAGAAGATTACGGGCACCGCGATGCGCTGCGTCCCTTTGACCGCGGCCTCTTGAGGCGCAACCCCGGCCTCACCGTTCCTGTAGATATTCTCCGAGACGACAATGGCGTTGTCGACCACGATCCCGATCGCAAGGATAAAACCAAAGAGCGAGATCATGTTGATGGACATGCCCATGGCGCCCATCACGATAAAGGTCGCGGCAAAGCTTATCGCGATCCCCGCCGCCGACCAGAACGCGAGGCGCACGTCCAAAAACAGCGCCAGGCACAAGACGACAAGTGCCAAGCCGATCACCGCATTCTTGGCCAGCAGGTCGATCCGAGACTGAAGCTGCGTGGCCTCGTTCTGCCAGACAGTTGCCTCGATCCCTTGTTCGAGGGACGGCCGAAAGCTGTAGCGCAAGTGTTCCTGCGCGAGCGCGACGATGTTAAGGATCTGCTCGTCGCCCACACGGTAGACATTGACCGACACCGCCGGATCGCCGTTGAACGACGTGGAGATATCCGCATCCTCGAACCCGTCATGGACGGTCGCAATGTCGCGTAAAAGGACTTGCGCGCCGCTGTCCGATGTACGGATCACAATGTTCTCAAAATCAGCCTGGGTGTAATTGCGTCCGATGGTTCGGATCGGAATGGCCACGCTATCGGTTTCGATCGAGCCACCGGGCAGCTCAAGCGAGTTCAGTCCCACAACCCGCGCGACCTCGCCACCGGTGAGGCCGTAGGCGCGTAATGTGTCCCGATCGATCTCAATGCTGATCTCGTAGCCGCGTGTATTTGCAACCTCCGCGAAAGATATACCGTCGATGGCGATCAGTTCATCCTTTAGGCGGCGCGCTTCTTCCTTAAGTACGCGCTCACTCGTGTCACCGTGGATCGCAATCTCCAGAACACGGGTCGAATTGTCTGACCGCACGACAACCGGCTCATCCGCATCGTCCGGGAAGGTCGTGATGCTTTCGACTTCGGTTTTAACCTCTTCGAGCTTGGTCTCAATGTCTTCGCCATCGAGAAAGGTGACGGTCACGCCGCCGCGCCCTTCCGAGATGTTGGCCGTGATGTCGTCGATCCCGTCCACGCCAGACAACTCGTCTTCGATGGGGCGTACAATGGAGTCCTGAATTTCGGTTGGTGAGGCCCCGGTGTAGGCAACAGAGATCGACACGCTGTCGAGCGCAAACTCGGGAAATGTCTTTTGCGGCATGTTCGACGCCGTCATAGCGCCCGCGACAACAACAATCGCCATCACCAGCCATGCGGCGACGGGGTGCTGGGTCATCCATCTAATGGCGGCATTCATGGCTTGTTCACCTACCGCACGACCAGAGATGTTCGCACGCCATTGCGGGCCACGTCCCGCAGTGCTTCACCTTCTTGAGGCGCCGCCAATGTTGTCAGTACCAGCCGGTCCTCGGGCAGCAGATCGGTGATCTGCACATAGGACGTCTCGCCATCCACATGCAGACGCTCGGCCGGATGAAAAACCAACCGATCCTCGCGCAATAGCCAGACGGTCGCGCCCGAACGCAGGGCAGTCGAGGGTATGGCGTAAGTGCTTTCCGGCTCAATGCCTTCGATGACCACTTTGGCAAAGGCGTTGATCAGCGCGGGTGGCGCGCCTGCGGCGAACTCGGTTGCGCTCTCCTGACGTTCTTGCAGGGCGACCGTTGCTGTCAATGTGCGGGTCTGCGGGTCAAGCGCCGGGTCAATACGAACGATTTCGCCAGTCCAGATCTTCGTCTCGCCCGCAAAGTCAATCGATACCGTCGCCGGCGCGGCATTGCCGACGAAAAGACCCGGCACCAACGCCGCATCTGTTTCCCGGATTGCAATACTGACCTCCATCCGATCATCGGTATAGATTTGCGCGATAGGGCTGCCGCCCGCGACAACGTTTCCGATCTCTGCTTCTTTGCTCTGCACGGATCCGTCAAAAGGTGCGCGCACGATTTTGTTTTCAAGCGCCACTTCCGACGACACCAGCAGGGCCCGTTGCGCCTCCAGGTTCGCGACCACCTCGTTTTGCTGACCTTGCAGATCATCCACTGTCGATTGAGCGACAGCGTTTCGCTGGCGCAGGCTTTCGGCGCGCTCAAGCTGCGTGGTCACCAGGTCTAGCCGCGCTTCTGTTGCGGCAATGTTTGCGCGCGACTGCGCGATTTGGGCACGTTCGGCACTGGCATCGATCTCAACCAGAACCTCGTCCTTTAGGAAACTGCCACGGTTTGTGATGGCTGGATGAAGGGTCACGATCCGTCCCCCCGACGGTGCAGAGAGGGCGACCGTACGGAACGGCTCAACAAACCCTTCTCCACGGATCGGCAAGGGCGCCATATGACGCTCGAACGCGGCGGTCTCGACAAGGGTTTCCGGCCGCGGCGCTGGCGCTGCTTCTACGATCTCGCGGTTTTCACCAAGATAGGTGAAGCCGAAGTACCCACCTGCAACGATGGCGACTGCGACGGCCAGCCAGAAAAGCTCGCGTATCGCAACTCCGACGTATCGCAACACTTTACGCATGATAAATTCCCCCTGCCCGGCTTAATGACTTTTGGGTCAGTAGGGATACCTGGGTCTGCTGTCCATCAGATCAAGCGTTGGGGCCAAATTCTTTTGTATTGTGATCTGCCTTGCCTTCAGAATGTGCACAACGTAGGCCAATCGGCATGACAGACCCTGACACAACACCTCCGGCCAGCGGAAAGCCACGCCGCAGAAAGGATGCTCGTCCGGGCGAGATAATTGCTGCCGGGATTTCCGAATTCGAAGAGAACGGCTTTCACAAGGCAAACCTCAGCCGTATCGCGCAAAAGGCTGGGATCGCGAAGGGGACCATTTACCTTTACTATGAGTCCAAGGAAGCGCTGTTTCTTGCCGCGATAGAAGAACAGGTGACTTCTGTCATGAGCGAAAGCGAAGCCGATCTTGGGGCCGTAAATGGCACAACGCGCGACCTTCTGAACAAACTTCTCAAGAATATGTATGACCGTTTTGTCCATGGGGAAGCCCAGGCATTGTTCCGCATTTTACTGACAGAAGGGGACAGGATGCCGGACGTTATCAGCAGCTACCACGCGATGACGGTTCAACGGGGGACAAAGCTTCTTAAAATGATACTCGCGCGCGGCATAGATCGTGGCGAAGTCCGTCCGGGTCCCGTTGTTGAAACACCGCAGGTTTTGATCGCGCCAGCCGTATACTTTGCGGTGCACAAGATGATGTTCAAAAACGCGCAGCCCTTGGATTTCGAGCAGTATTTCGAAGCCCACCTCGACATACTGTTTAATGGTGTTCTGAAAAAGCAAGCGGCTGACTGACCGTACCTTTCGATCATCAATGAACAGTGCCGCAAATTGGACGGCACACAATGCGAAACGATAGCCTTTCTGTTACGGGCGGTGACCGGGCGTTCTGCCAACCCCGAATTTGCTGCACGTCGGCGGACCGCTCACTTCTGATCGCACCGCTGCAGTCGCAGCCTCTGTACCCGCCTTTCGCCCAGAGCATCATTTGGGCAAGTGCCCCGACCAACAGTCTGCGGACATAGTTGCGACCGATCACCTCAGGTAATTTCTTGCGCAGGGAATATTCCGGCCCTTCCGCACGTCTCTTCTTCAAATGACGGTGTGCGATCGCGCGCCGCACTGGCAGCCAGGGGAGGAAAACATGGCGCTTGAAGAGGATAAGAAACGGTCGATTCAGGAGTTTTTTGCGGACGATCCGCAGACGGCGGATGAGGCCTTTTTCGGTCGGGTTGCGAATGCCGACCGACGCGGGTTCTTGAAAAACACGGGCCTGGCGACGATGGCCGCAATGGTTGGAACGTCGATCCCGTTCCACCGAAACATGCCCATCGGTTTTGTACCGGCAGCCATGGCCCAAGAAAATGTGCTGGTCGGCAAAGACGGTTTGACGTTGCTCAATGACCGTCCGGTCAACGCTGAAACACCTCCGGAGCTACTGGATGACGCAATAACGCCCACCAGCCGCCATTTTATCCGCAACAACGGCGTTCCACCCGAGGATGTGGACCCCGCAACCTGGACATTGACCATCGACGGCTTTGTCGACACCCCGCTGGAATTGACCATCGCTGATATGCGTGACCAGTTCGAGGTTGTGACCCTGGCCCTGACCCTTGAATGCGGTGGCAACGGGCGTGGTTTCTTCAACCCGCCAGCCACAGGCAACCAGTGGACCTATGGCGCGGTCGCCTGTTCGGAGTGGACCGGGGTCCGGCTGAAGGATGTTCTTGAGAAGGCAGGCGTGCAGTCGAACGTGGTCTACACGGCACATTACGGCGCGGATCAGCACCTGTCGGGCGATCCAGATAAGCTGCCGATTTCGCGCGGCGTGCCGATTGCCAAAGCGATGACGGACAATATCCTTATTGCATTCGAGATGAATGGCGCCGCGCTGCATCCGATGAACGGCGCCCCGTTGCGGCTTGTCGTCCCGGGCTGGCCAGCATCAACCGCGCAGAAATGGCTTACGCGGATTGAACTGCGCGATCAGGTGCATGACGGGCCGAAAATGACCGGGACATCCTATCGCGTTCCGTCTTATCCCGTCGCCGCCGGGCAAGACGTGCCGAAAGAGGATTTCGTCATCATCGAACGTATGCCCGTCAAATCGCTTGTAACGTTTCCCGCCAACGGCGCTGACATCGGGATGGAAACCGAAGTCCGCGGTCACGCCTGGTCGGGTGACCGTGCGATCAACCGGGTTGAGATTTCGACAGACTTTGGGTCGACCTGGATGGACGCAGACCTGGACGCACCGGTCAATGAGGGTGCATGGCAGAACTGGCGGGCGACGGTGACCTTCCCACAAGCTGGCTATTACGAGGTCTGGGCGCGCGCCACCGATAGCGAAGGCGTTATGCAGCCGTTTGCCATCGACTGGAATCCGAAAGGATACCTGAACAACACCATGCACCGGGTTGGCCTGCGCGCGAGCTAGCTGATATCGGGGCGGCGGCGGCGTCGCCCCACAACATTTTCCCACTGGAGTAAACCCATGCGCTTCGCACCCTTGAGAAGTCTCTCTCTCATTGCGCTCGGACTTGGCTTGGCAATGCCTGCCCAAGCCGACCTTTACGCCGCCCTTGCTGCAGCTGATCTCGAATTTCGGGACCGCGCTTTCAGTAAATGCGTGGCCCGCTACACACCCGAACAAGGCGATAGCTCCACTGTGGGCTCACACATCTATGGCGTTGTCGATGGGTCCGTGGCTGCGGTTGACGGATTCAATTGTTCGAAGGTCGGGATCACCTATGGCAGTAACTGGACGCCAGAGCGTCTTGATGCACTTCTGGTTGAGCCCCGGGACGGCAACGAAGGTACGACGATGAGCCTTGCTGGTCTGCGCAAGCAGGATGAGCGCGCGAGTGTTGTCGCCTATCTGAACAGGTTTTCCGACGGGCCGTTCACCATTTTGGCCAGCAACGACGCCGACCCCGCTTCAGCGGACGACGCCGATGAATATGAGTTCGGAGTGCTGTTCGATGCCCCGGGGGTTGACACGACCTTCTACTACTGCGTCGCCTGCCATTCCGAAAGGATCGTCGCCCAGCAGGGGCTGACACGCGAGGAGTGGGACGACATGCTTGTGTGGATGGTTGAGGAACAAGGGATGTCAGAAATCGACGGGCCCGATCGGACTGAAATCCTGGATTATCTCGCGGAAAACTACAATACGGACAGGCCGAACTTTCCGCCCCCTATGGGAAACTGATACCGGGTCCACAAACTTTGGAACGCGCATGGTGCGGCAGTTTGGTTGGTCCCTGCGCCCGGCCAGCTTCCGTGGCGCGCCCGCGTTGCGCCGATCAGCTCAAACAGCGCTCGGAATGCGCGGTTATATGCGCCAGGGATGCGACCATTTGATCAGTTCCCTGCTGTCGGGTCACAAACTTCAGGTACTCTGCGATGGCGTCGAACTTGTCCTGGTCCATGCTTGTTGCAATGATCATATGACGCACCGTGCCCGCCGTCGTCCACACGGCAACCTGATGTGCCCCGGCGGATGCAGGGTTGTCCAATTCGACGGCACCCCGAAAGTAGGACAATCGGCAACCATTGCGGCCCGCGTAATGCGCCACACTGCCACTCTCAAACCGGCGCAGTCCAACAGGTGTGAGGTTTGCCCCCAGAAGGTCCGGGACATCGACGTTGTTCTCGGCCGCAACCGCGCGCAAGTCATCCATTTCGACAGAAAGGGCGCTCGCTGAAAATTCAGCGTGGATGTCAAAAACTGAGGGCTCCTCAAAAAACTGAGGACCCAAGACCACCGCCAAAGCGATTGCGGTTGTGAGCGCGCCAGCCAAAACCCACCTGGGCGGTCGCCTGTTGAGGTTGGCTGCTTTAGCGGGTTGCGGCGGGGATGTTTCCTGCACGCCCGGACGGAGGGCGCTGAGACTTGCCGAAACGCCCATAACGTCTTTCAATGCCTGCTCGAGCACAGGTTCAAGGTGCAGCCGAGCCTCCAACGCCTGGCGCTCCGCTGTATCCAGCTCCCCATCATGGTAGGCGTTGATCAGTTCCCAGTCGGTTTCGCTCAACTCGCTCATTTGGTGCGTTTCTCTACGATTTCGCGTGCACCTGTCCCTTCGACCAATGCCAAAAGGGCTTTGCGCGCGCGGCTGATCTTGCTCATCACCGTGCCGTTCGGCACGTTCATCACATCCGCCGCCTCGGCGTATTTCAATCCCATAATGTCCACAAGGCACAGCACCTCACGCATGGCCGGCGGCAATTTTTCAAACGCCATTCGAATTTGGATGTCACGCGCCGCGTCCGAAGTGCCTGCTTCATCAGACAAACGTTTTTCAGCCGCCAAGTATTCCCGGCGCACCCGTCTTTTTCTAAGTTCATCATAGTGCAGGTTGCGGATCACCCGAAACATCCATGGACGCAACTCGTCAAGCGACTGCGGACGGTTTTCGGCCCTGAGCGACCGCTCGATCGCATCTTGGACCAGATCTTCGGCATCATCGGACGATGCACAGATGGCTGTCGCATACGCCCGGAACTCGGGTAAAAGAACTTCGATCTGAGTAAGCGACGCCATGGACACACTTTGGTTCAAACTGGCAGCCTGGTCAAAGCGGTAAGCGAAATTCTTTTGTTTGTCCTCCCTCTCGCCTTTGCGACCGGCCTCGGCCAGGCTGATGGCAGCAGAGGCATCAAAAACCAGTAGATAAGGCAGAAGTCAGGGTCCGCAGGCCGACCCTCCGCGCGCGCCACCTGCCGCATCAGTCCGCCGCTACCCCGTAGACGCGCGCACTCTGCGAAAAATCTCGAACAAGGACAGGTGTTCCCGGTCGCAGCTTACCCGTATGTGGAACGCTGAAACAACTCCTGCCCATACGAGGACACCAGTGTCCCCGAACGCAGGGCGGCGCTGCCTGCTGTTTCCACGATGCGACCCGCGTTCAATATTGCCAACCGATCGCAGAGAAAGCTTACAACCGGCAAGTCATGCGTCACCAGCAGGAACGTCAGGTTCTTCTCTTCACGCAGGGACTTCAGCAGGTTGAGGATTTCGGCCTGAACGCTGACGTCAAGGGCGCTGGTAGGTTCATCGAGCAGCAGGACAGGCGGTTCAAGCATCAGCGCGCGGGCAATTGCGACGCGCTGGCGCTGCCCGCCCGACAGTTGGTGCGGCAGGCGGAAGCGGAACCGGCGCGGCAGACCCACGGCATCGAGCATGGACAGAACACGACTGTCACGATCCGGCAGCC
>JBCCYF010000101.1:0-15806 GCA_039190275.1 Pseudomonadota bacterium
GCGACAACCTGAAGTTCAACGTGGAACTGATCGCGCCGATCGCCATGGAAGACAAACTGCGCTTCGCCATCCGCGAAGGCGGCCGAACCGTCGGATCAGGCGTCGTCTCCAAAATCATCGAGTAAACACAAATACGGGCGGTCGGGACCATCCCCCCGGCCGCCTTTTGTGCCTGCGGTCCATCCGCTAGCGGTGGAAGAGGCGCCGAAGATCAAACGGCGATCGCTGCAGTACTTTGACATCATGTGTTGTCAACTTCGGCACTAATTTGAGGCCGATGCTGGCAAGGTGGGCAAGCATGGTGTCAATGGCCGGCTGCCCGCTAATGTCGGGATGTACCTCGACAATGACGGCGCGGACACCGGGCAAAGCGGCGCCAGTGAGAAGCTCTATTTCGCCGCCTTCGATATCGCAACTGATCACCGTTGGCCGGACCTCGGTCAAGACCTCGGCCAGCCCGAACGCACGAACCTTTACGACCTTGCCGCTGCCATCGCCACGATCATACAGCGACGAGCCGTAGATGTGAGGGCGCGCGTAGAAGTCACGCGGTTCACTGGTCGGTTGCCGAAGAATGATGCCTTCGCGCAGGTCGACGGTGACCTCGTTGTGATCAAACATGGTGCGTAAAAAGGTCTGGGTAAAAGGGTTGGGCTCGAACGTGGTGACCGATGCAACGCCCGCCACCTTGGCGGCTACCGCCGAGGTGACACCAAGCCCGCCACCGACGTCGAGAACCCGGTCGGAGGGGCGAAGAATTTTCTTGAGTGCCGTGACCTCGTCGACTTCAAACCAGCCCCCGCTCAACTGCTTGATCAGGAGATCTGTCAGGACGCTGCGATCGCATGGCACCCTGATGCCATGGATATCAAATGCGTCATCTTCAACCATAAGCTGCCCCGATTTACGTGGTCCGGACCCGTCGTTTCACAGCGCGACATAGCAGGTCGGGTCCTCTGCAACCAGCACGGTTTCCGGGCCGAATGGCTGGAGTGTTGTATCGTGTAACTTGTTTTGAACGCGTGCTGATAGTGCTTCGCGGTATAAGGGCGGCAAGCTGAATAAATGGATGGAGGACTGTCTATGGCGTATCAATCCCAAACCCGCAAGGCGATGCGCGGCCTGCTGTGCACCGCGCTCCTATCGGTCATCGGTGTTCAGGCTCTGGGACAATCGCCGACGGTGGCGGAAGGCGGCGACGCGGTCAATTTGACTGTGGAGCAGCGCATTGAGCTGGTGAACAGCCTTGGCGTGCAGGTGACGTGCAAAAATCCAGATGCCGAGGCCTGCATAAACCGCGTAGCCCGGCGTATCGACAGCTTTTTCGCCGACGTTCCCGAGGCGTTTAGGGACGATCCGGCGACACTGGAACTGGCGGCCTGGGTGATCCAACAAGACGATGCCTCTGACGATACGCGTCAAGCCGCACGCAAGATCGTGCGTGCATCGCGGCGGGCCGCGGCCGAACCGGTCGCATCTGCCGATCCCAAACCGAAACTCACCAAGGAGGAGCGCGCCCTGCGCCGCCTCAAACGCGCGGAGCGACAGGCGGCCCGTGCGGCGGCTGACGGGAATGCGCAGCCGGCTGAAGTGGAAAAAGAACTTGTCACGGAAGACACATCACGCTCCAGCAGCGAGGAAGCCGATGGTTCCTCGAACGGATCCAATGCAGATCTTCTGAAGTTGCTGGGAGTCGCCGGCGCCGCCCTTGTGGCTGGGCAGCTGCTGGCCAATGGGGACGAGGTCGTCAGTCAGGACGGGGACAGGATGATCGTCCGCCGGGACGGGGAATTGCTGGTACGCAAGGATGAGGGCGCGCTGTTGCGCCGCCCGGGATCCGAAATTCAGACGGAAACCTTCGCTGATGGCAGCAGCAGATCGACCGTAACCCGGGAGAACGGTATCCGGGTCGTCACGATCAGGGATGCGGACGGGAACTCGATCCGCCGGACCCGCCTCCTCACCGATGGACGCGAGGTTGTGCTGTTCGACGATACGGCGGACGACGCGTCGGACGCTTTGACGGATGCGGATCTCGAGGCTATTCGAGCGGCGCAGCGCAAGGCACGCGCGGAACGGCTTAACACGGCTGCCGCCGAGCGTGACAGTCTTCGGGCCGCGTTGCGGCGGGACGCCCGGGCGGTGAATCGTGGGTTCTCGCTCCGCCAGATCCGCCAGAATGTTGCGCTGCGCGAGATGATTCCGCCGATTGATCTTGATCAGATCAACTTTCGAACCGGTTCTGCGGTTATCACGGCGCGGGAGGCAGACGCTTTGGCGGATCTAGGCGATGCAATCGTCGATCTGATCCTGGATAATCCAGACGAGGTCTTCCTGGTAGAGGGACACACCGATGCCATCGGTTCTGAAACATCAAACCTGGCGCTTTCGGACCGGCGGGCGGAATCGGTTGCTCTGGCGCTAACGGAGTATTTTAACGTGCCGCCCGAAAGCCTGGTTGTGCAGGGCTATGGAGAGAACTACCTGCTGGTCGACACACAAGGTGCGGCACGGGAAAACCGCAGGGCGACAGTTCGCCGGATCACCCCCTTGCTGCGGAGCGCCCGGGCAAAGTGATCTAGACGCCGGATCGCTCCGTAGGCTATGTTAGACATTCTAACTTCAAGGAGCGATCACAATGTCCAACCGGAAAACCGCCTTTGTGACCGGAGCTTCGGGTTTCATTGCCAAACACATTGTCTGCCAACTGTTGGATGCGGGTTGGGCTGTCCGCGGGTCGACCCGGAGCCGTGCTAAGGCAGATGCCACGCGCCACACCATCGCGGCGCATGTCCAGAACCCCGAAGCGTTGGATGAGACGCTTAGTTTTGTCGAGCTTGATCTGACCAGCGACGCCGGGTGGGACAGCGCCATGACCGGGTCCGATGCTCTGATCCACACAGCCTCTCCGTTTCCGCTGGACCAACCAAAGGACCCCGATGAGCTGATTGGCCCAGCTGTCGAAGGGACCAAACGGGCGCTTGCAGCCGCGCGTGCCGCAGGCCTCTCGCGCGTGGTTCTGACTTCATCGATCGTCGCAATCATGTTTGGACCCGGCTCCGCCCGCGGCGGTGAATTGACCGAAGCCGACTGGACCGATCCGCGCGACGCCCGGGCCAATGCATATGCCCGGTCCAAGACATTGGCCGAGCGGGCGGCCTGGGCCATGGCCGGGGAGGATCCGCCGCTCGCCCTTACGGTGATCAATCCGGGTTTCGTGATGGGGGCCGCCCTGGATAGCGACACCGGTACCACTTACGAAGTGATCGAGCGACTGCTCGCTGGCAAGGATCCGGCGCTTCCGGATATCTCCTTTCCCTGTGTCCACGTTGCAGATGTCGCGCGCGCGCATGTTACCGCGCTGGACCAGGAGGAGAGCATCGGACGGCGGTTTATCCTCGCCGACCGCACCCTCACATTCCAGGAATTGGCACATGCGCTAAAGTCAGAGTACCCCGACCGCCGGATATCGACACGTCTCGCGCCGCGCTGGCTGTTGCGGGTTCTGGCTTTGTTTGATCCGGCGATAAAGTCCATCCTGCCGCAACTGGGCGATCACCCGCACCTGAGCAATGCGGCAGCGCGGGACGTATTGAAGATGGCGTTCCATCCGGCCGAGGAGGCACTGCGCGAGACAGCGGCGGATATTTTGGCCCGAGCATGAAGCTGCGGGTTTCTCTTGCATCACCCGTACCTTGCCAGTAACACCTGTCCGCAGTCTGGAGGGGTGTAGCTCAGTTGGTAGAGCATCGGTCTCCAAAACCGAGGGTCGTGGGTTCGAGTCCCCCCGCCCCTGCCAGGCTCTGAAACCCTGTTCTCAACTGGTTAATTGAGGCGCGTCCCGCGCCGCGCCTATAAGCGCTGACGCGCGGTTGGGCGCATCCCTCCAGGTCCACAATTCTCGGCATCTGGCGATCAACAGCTTCAATGTAGGCCGTCGGCGTTCCCGATTGTGCGAAAGCATCGTTCCCGTGGCGTTCAAAAGCCAGTTTGGCCTGGTGTGGCGGAGGTCCCGGGCACCAGCCGCCTGTCAAGGCTCAGAAGACTTGCGCGCTCTGGCGCGCACAATCTAATAGGTAAGGCATTGGTGGGGGGAATATGCCTAACATCTCGGTTATCGACAGCCATGTGCATCTGTGGGATCCGATCCGCCACAGTATCCCATGGATTACGGACCTTCCGGCGCTGAACCGCAGCTTCGGACTGGCTGAGTTTGACGAGGCCCGGGCCGACGTTGTGGTCGAGGGGATGGTGTTTCTGGAATGTGATGTCGCCACATCCGATGCGATGGCCGAGGTCGATTGGGTGGCGGGACTGGCCAGGGCTGACGGTCGTCTAAAGGCCATTGTCGCCTCTGTGCCGCTGGAGAAGGGCGACGCGGTGACGGCGGAGCTTGCAGTGCTCGCCGAATACGGGAAGGTGCGCGGCGTGCGGCGTATTCTGCAAGGAGAGGCCGACCCTTCCTATTGCCTGCGGCCGGAGTTCCTGTCCGGCGTGCGCAAGCTGTCCGACTTCGATTTGAGTTTTGACATATGTGTAAACCATACCCAACTGCCCAACGTCATTCCGTTTGCGCAACAGTGTCCTGACGTCCGCATGGTCCTGGATCATATTGGCAAGCCGGACATTCGCGGGGGAGGGTTAGAGCCATGGGCCAGTCACATACGCGAGCTGGCACGGCTCCCCAACGTCTGGCTGAAAATGTCTGGGGTCGCGACCGAGGCAGATCATCAGACTTGGACCCGCGACCAACTCAAGCCGTACATTCTTGCGGCAATCGAGGCGTTCGGATTTGAGCGCACGATGTTTGGAGGTGATTGGCCCGTCGCAACGCTGGCCATCGGCTATGGCGCGTGGATTGATACGTTGGACTGGGCGATAGGGTCACTGTCGGACTGCGAACAGCAGATGCTTTATCGAGATACCGCGGTGTCCTTTTACCGCATCTAGCTCGGACCTTGCCGCAGGTTGTCGGGCAACCAGGTGGCGATCTCGGGGATCCAGATCAGAATAAAGCACATCAGAACCATGATGCCGAACATCGGCAGGGCGGCCTTGGTAATATACCCCATTTCATGGTCGGTCATGCCCTGCAGCACGAACAGATTGAACCCGATTGGCGGTGTAATCTGCGCCATCTCGACCACCACCACGACAAAGATGCCGAACCAGATCAGATCAATGCCCGCGTCCCGGACCATCGGTTCGACGACAGCCATGGTCAGAACAACAGATGATATTCCGTCCAGAAACATGCCGAGAATGATGTAGAACACCAGCAGCGCCATTAGCAGCTGAAAACGGCTCAACTCCATCGCCGCAATCAGGTCGGCCAGCGCCCGCGGCAGGCCCGTGAAACCCATGGACAACTTGAGGAACGCCGCGCCGGCCAGGATAAGCGCGATCATGGCCGACGTTTGGGTCGCACCCATCAGGCTTTCGCTAAATGTGCCCCAGGTCAGGGATCCCTGGCTTGCCGCCAGAACCAGCGCACCGATCACGCCGAAGGCCGCGGCCTCGGTCGCGGTGGCATACCCCAGGTACATCGACCCGATGACCACCACGATCAGACAGATGACCGGCACCAGAAAGCGGGAGTTCTCGATCTTCTGGGCGAGGGTCATGCGCTGTTCCGCAGTCGGATTCCAGGATTTGGACAGGATCGAGTACCCCGCGACATAGCCCATGAACATCAGCGCGAGGATCAGCCCGGGGAAAACACCGGCAAAAAACAGCTGTGTTATGCTTTCGTTGACGGTGACACCATAAACGATCAGCGCGAGTGACGGCGGGATCATCAGGCCCAATGTGGCCGCGCCGGCAAGCGTGCCGATCACGACCGGTTCGGGGTAGTTGCGGGCACGCAATTCCGGGATCGACATCTTTCCAACCGTGGTCAGCGTCGCAGCCGAAGACCCCGAAACGGCGGCAAAAACGGTGCAGCCGACGATATTGGTATGGACCAGTCCACCCGGGAGCCGTGCAAGCCACGGCGACAGACCGCGAAACATGTCCTCGGACAGGCGGGTGCGGTACAGGATCTCGCCCATCCAGATGAACAGGGGCAGGGCAGTAAGCGTCCAACTGGATGAGGTCGCCCAAATGGTCGTGACCATCACATCGCCGACCGGCCTTGACGTGAACAGCTCCATGCCGACCCAAGCAACGCCCATCAACGCAAGGCCGACCCAGACCCCGGTGCCGAGCAAAAGGAACAGGACGAACAGAAACAAACTGATGGCGTAGACTTCGGCCATGACTACTCTCCGAAGCTTTCGTCGACCAGGTCACGCTGCATACGGTGATCCCCCTTTAAAATGACGTGGATCAGGTGGTCTGTCAGCGCGATGGACAGGATCGCCCCCCCGATAACCATCACAGATTGCGGGATCCACAGCGGGCTTGCGTCCTGTGCCTGGCTCACCTCGTTGAACTTCCACGACCAATACGTGAACCAGTAGGCGTAATAGGTAAAATACCAGCCGATGGCCGCGCCAAGCGCAAAGCACCAGATTTCAAGCGCCCAGCGGGCACGCTTTGGCACCGCATTCAGCAGAATTGAGACGCGGATATGTGCACCACGGTTTAATGCGTTGGCAAAAGCGAAAAAACTGGCCGCGGCCATGCAGTAACCGGCATAGTTGGCGGCCCCGGGAAACAAGGCACCGGTCCAGCGGGCGACCATCTGCGCAACGATCAGGGCGAGTATCGCAATCAGGCAGAGTGCGGCAAGCACACCCGCAACCTGATAGAGCCAGTCCAGACCAGCGCGCAGGGATCTCAGAAGGCTTGCCATAGCTGTCCTCAGACCTTGCCGGACCACCCCCTGAGCAGGGGTGGTCTGCAGTTCAGTTTCAGTGATGGATCATTCGGACTTGAACGCGTCCACGATAGCCTGACCTTCTTCACCGGCCGCCTCCAGCCACTCGGCTGTCATTGTCGCACCGATCTCGCGCAGCTCGCCCATCAGGGCATCATTTGCCGGTTCGACCGTCATGCCGCCATCGCGCAGACCCTGCAGGGTAAAGCCCGTGTACTCCTTTGCGCGCCAGGTACCGGCGTATTCGGCGATGTTTGCGCAGGCGGTAATGACGTTTTTGCTGGTGTCAGAAACGCCATCCCAGACATCGGAGTTCACCATGATGTAATTGCGCGGCAGCCAGGCATCGACTTCGTAGAAGTGGCTCAGGCTCTCCCAAACCTTGCGATCATAGCCTGTCGCCCCCGAAGAGACCATGGATTCCGCCACACCGGTTGCAAAGGCCTGGCTGATTTCGGCAGCCTCGATCTGAACCGGCAGCATCTTGGTCAGCTCGGCCAGCCGGTTGGTCGCGTTGTTGTAGGAGCGGAACTTGATCCCCTCCATATCCGCCACCGAAGAGACTTCCTTGTTGAAGTACAAACCCTGCGGCGGCCAGGGCACGGAATAGAGCAGCGTCAGGTTCTGCTCGGCGAGCTTGGCTTCGAGCTGCGGTTTGGCAATGTCCCACAGCTTTGCATGGTCGTCGAATGACGGCGAAAGGAAGGGGATCGAGTCCCAGCCGAAAATCGCATCCTCGTTCTGATGACCTGAGAGCAGACGCTCGCCGATCGGAACCTGGCCGGTCTGGATCGCACGTTTGATGTCCGCGCCAGCAAAGAGCGAGCCACCCGGATGGGTCGTGATCTCGATCTCTCCGCCGGTGCCGGTGGTGACGCATTGCGCGAATTCAGCGCCGGTGACCGAGTGAAAATTCGAACCGGAATAGGCCATCGGCATATCCCATTTTTCTGCCAAAGCCGGCGCTGCGGCCGTAAGCGTTGTGGCCGCCACAATCGTTACGGCCGCGGCCGCTAGGGGTCTTTTCATAGATGCTCTCCTGTTGGTCTGTCTGAGGGTTTTGTTGTTTCACCCCTTGATCGCAAATCTTTGTGGATCATAAGCCGTCATGTCAATGTTTTGAGGTCTTTCGGTGATCATCGAGGCAATCAGTCGGCCGGTTTTGGGTCCCGATGTCAGGCCGATGTGGTGATGTCCGAATGCGGCGTACACACCCGTGCCGCCAATCTCACCAATCAGCGGCAAACTGTCAGCGGGCGCTGGCCTGTGACCCAGCCATTGCCGTTCATCGGTGTAGGTCAGGTCTGGAAAGGCCCGTTTGGTTTGTGTTCGCAGCAACTCAAGAGGTGCGTCCGTCGGTCCGGCCCGCAGCCCCCCAAACTCCACCACACCCGCGCACCGCAGCCCTGCGGCCATCGGAGTGGCGACGAACTTGCCTGACGCAACCATGACGGGGCTGTGTGGTCCGCCGGACGGGCTCTCGAACACGATGTGATACCCGCGTTCGGACTCCAGAGGGACGTCGATGCCAAGTTTGCGCATCAGCGGTTTGGACCAGACGCCGGTGGCCAGCACCGCCTGGTCGCAGTCGAACCGGCCGGCATCCGTCTCGATCCCACTGATGCGCCCGTCACTGACGTCGAAGTCCCGGACCTCGGTCGTCACGATTGTGCCGCCCAATCCCTGAAAAACCGACCCGAGTGCGGCCACATAGCCGCCGGGATCGCGGATGAACCCATGATCGCGCACTGTGGCAAGGCACTGGATGTCGCGGCCCAGGGCAGGGTCATAATCTTGAACCTCGGCCCCGTCGCGCAGGACCGGTTCAAAGCCCGCGTCTTTCCGCAAGTCCCACGTGTAGCGGTCGGCGTCAAATGCGGCCCGGCTGCGATAGGCGAAGCTATAGTCGCTTTGGGTTACCCAATCCGCAGCGTCGGTCTGCTTGACCAGCGATGTGTGCTGCTCGACACTATCCGCGACAATATCGGTCAGGCCCCGGGCAATGCGACGGGTATCGGCGTCGTTTGCATGGCTCAGATAGCGCAGGAGCCAGGGCAGAAGACGGGGCAGATAGGCCCAGCGCAGGAACAATGGAAACTCGGCATCCACCAACATGCCGGGCGCTTTGCGGATCAGCCCCGGAGCGGTGACGGGTGCCACCGAACAGGCCGCAAGGACACCCGCATTGCCGAAGGATGTTCCCTGCCCGGGCGGGGCGCGATCCACCAGCGTTACCTCGGACCCGAACCGCCGCAACCAGATCGCGGTCGAGACGCCGACGATCCCGGCGCCGATCACGCACACCCTGTTCATACCGTAGTGCCGCTTCGGCGCAGGGCGTAGCGCTCGACAGCATCCATGTTCACATCGCGCCCAAGCCCTGGACCATCGGGAACCACAACCTGTCCATTTCCCACCGGAAAGGTACCGTCGAGAATATCCTCGGTCAGGAAGTAGCTGGCCTGATAAAATTCGCAGCCCAGGGTAATCTCGGGTGTCGCCGCAATCATATGCGTCCCGGCCAGATGCGCCAGCCCGGTTTCAAACATGTCACCGCCATAGGCCGACATGCCGACGGCCGCCGCCATGCGGGCGACTGTTTGCGCCCGGGTGATCCCACCGGCTTTCATGATCTTAACCGACACCCCATCGGCGATTCCCAGTCGGATGGCATCCTGCATATCCTCGGGGCCGAAGACGCTTTCGTCCGCCAGCAGCGGAACGTCGATCTTTTCCCGCAAGTCGGCCATCAGGCTGCGCAGATGCGCTCGCACCGGCTGCTCGATGAAACTTGGCTCGAAGGTTGCCACATCCCGAAGGCATGCCAGAGCCACGAGCGGATCCAGGCCCTGGTTATAGTCGACCCTCAGCTCGAACTCGGGGAAGTCCTTCCGCAACCGCTCCAGCCGCATGATGTCAAAGGTATGGCCCTGAAATCCGGTTTTCAGCTTGATGATCCGCAATCCATCCGCGCGGATCCGTTCCATCAGCCTAAGATCGGCGTCGAAGTCCGGATTGGCGATCGAACATGACAAGGGGATAGTCCCCCGCGCCTTGCCGCCCAGCAAGGCCCAGACCGGCAGTCCCGCAAGTCGGCCCTGCAGATCCAGCAGGGCTGAGTCCAGCGCTGCTTTGGCCTCGGTGCAGTGAGCGACGGCATGCTGTACAGTGGACATGATCGCCGCACGCTCGTCCACCCGACGCCCGGTCACCAGCGGGCGGATGTAGCGATCCAGCGCGGCAAAGCTGGCCTCGGCGGAACCGGTGAAAACCGACCAGGTCGAGGCCTCGCCGAAGCCATTTGTTCCGCCTTCCGAGGTCAGTCTGAGAACGACGATATCCACATGATCGCTGACCGTACCGATACCGTGCGACCGCCGGGCGTTGACCGGTACTGCCAGATGCCAGACGTCAAACGCGGTGATGCGTTCGGCGGTCATCAGCCCATCCATCGGCGCACCGGCGCGTTGCTTTGTTCAAGCGGTTGCACAATTACATCGACCAATGTCGGTCCATTGTGTGCCAACGCCTGTTTGAGGACCGGCTGCAGATCCGCGGGATCCTCGACCCGCCATGACGTTACGCCGTAGGCAGCAGCGACTGCCGCCTGGTCCACGCGGTCGAAGTCAACGTTGTGATACCGCCCGCCCTTGTCATCCTTCTGGCTGGCCTTGATCCATCCGAAGCTGGCGTTCGACAGGACAATGTAGGTGATATCGGCACGGGCGCGGCAGACGGTTTCGAGTTCCCCAGCCGTGAACCCGAACGAGCCATCACCCATCAGCGCCACAATTTTAGCGCCGGGGCGCGCATACCAGGCGCCCAGGGCCGCAGACATTGCATAACCCAATGCGCCATGCGCGCGGTTGGTAATGAAGTGTCGACCTGCGGTGGGCAGCGGATGATAGGCGCAGAGGTAAGGGCAACTTGTTCCGGGATCCGACAGGATCACCGCATCCTCGCCCAGTTCGCCGGTAAGCGTCTTGATCACACGTTCAGGTCGTATCGGGATCTGATCGGTGGCGTGGCTGTTAAAGATGTTGAACTTGCGGGTTTTTATGCCGGTAGCGCGGTCCGCACCGCCAAAACGCGGCAGTGTGCCAACGCCATCCAGCACCTCGTGGACCATGTCCAAAGCCAGGGCCAGATCCCCGACGACACCCGCGTCGGTCGGGTAGTTTGCCCCGATGACCATCGGATCGCTGTCAAAATGTACGATGCGGGAGCCTGGCTTGGGTGCTTCCCAGCGCGCGGTTGTGGTCGAACCGGCCCGGCAGCCCATGAACACGACCAGATCGGCGGCGTCCATCGCCTCCCAGGTTTCATCGGTTCCACCATTCGAGCCGACAACGCCGATGCAGTTTGGATGCACCTCGGCCAGCGAACCCTTGCCCGAGATGGATGTGGCAACCGGGATGTCCAGCCGTTCCGACAACCGGGCAAGGGCGGTCGTTGCGCCAGCGATCAACACGCCGCCGCCACAGACGATCAACGGGCGCTCGGCGCTCAGCATCGCCTCAACAGCACGCTCAACCGCGCCGCGGTTCGGGCCCGCGCGGTAGGCCGGAAAGGCGCTGTGTTCCTGGTCGGCCCAAATGTCTTCGGGGTCTACCTGGTCGTACTGAATATCATACGGAAGGCCCAGATGCGCCGCACCGGGCCGCCCCGTGGTCATCGCGCGAAACGCCCCGCGCACCATCCGCGGAATGTGCGCTGCCTGTTTGATCACCGTGTTCCACTTGGTCAGAGGCCGCATCAGCGCCTCCTGATCAACCTCGGTCAGCGGATATTTCCCATATGTCCCGACCGAGATATCGGTGGTAATCCCCAGAACGGCATAGGAGCTTTCGTTGGCTTCGATAAGGCCCGGCAGGATATAGGTTGCTCCGCCCCCTGACGGCCCCTCGCACACACCGGGCCGGTTGGTCAGCCGGGCATAGGCGTCAGCCATGTAAGCCGCCGAGCGTTCGTCACGGGTAAGTATGTGAGTGATGCCATGGCCGGGCGTACGAAGCGCGTCATACAGCGGAAGGCTGGTATCGCCACAGAGGCCGAAAATATGCCGGACCCCATGCGCTGACAGCATACGCACCATCGCTTCGGCGCCGTTCAGGCTGTTTGACATTCTACCCCCGATGTTTGCACCGAAGATTGTGCATCGCTTGAACAGGGTCAACGCCCCGCGCGCTATTTGCTTTTCATTTCCCGGCAAATCGGCATTTTGGACCGGACAGGAGATACCCATGCAGCAACGGGGCGGCAAAACGGTATATGGGGCAAGCGTCGGCATACTGATGCTTGAGACACGATTCCCGCGCATACCCGGCGATATCGGGAACGCCGGGACATGGCCCTTTCCGGTGCACTATCGTGTGGCCGAAGGGGCCACGCCGGACAATGTCGTGCGCGGGGATCCGTTGGAACGGCTTGACGCATTCATTGAGGCCGGGCGCGCACTTGTCGCCATGGGATGTGACGGGATCACCACGAATTGTGGATTTCTGAGCCTGTTGCAAGAGCCACTGAAACAAGCCCTTGGGGTGCCGGTGGCAAGTTCGGCGCTTATGCAAGCGGGCATGATCCAGCGCCTTTTGGCAGCCGATACGCATGTGGGCATCGTAACAATTTCGGCAAATACGCTGACCTCGGCGCATCTTTTGGCGGCCGGTGTTCCCCAGGATGTTCCGGTCATAGGCACCGATGGGGGGGTGTTTACCCGCGATGTTCTTGGTGACGCCTACACGATCGACTTTGAGGCGTGCAGAAGTGAGGTGGTTGAGGCCGGTGTGCGGTTGGTACGCGATCATCCGGCGACGGGGGCGATCCTTTTGGAGTGTACCAATATGGTTCCCTTTGCACCCGATGTGCGTCAGGCC
The DNA here is from genome assembly GCA_039190275.1 of Pseudomonadota bacterium. Lineage (GTDB taxonomy): Bacteria > Pseudomonadota > Alphaproteobacteria > Rhodobacterales > Rhodobacteraceae > Halovulum. Next base: position 12,697 of record JBCCYF010000101.1, read on the forward strand.
ACCGGATTGCCCGTGTATTCAATATATACTCTGGTGCAGTGGTTTCAGGCCGGGCTTACGCCGCCGGTGTTCCCGGGGCGGATTTGGGATGCGCGGCACGCGAACCATCCGGGGTAGGGCGGGGTTTGGTCTGCGAACGGCGCGCGACAGCATCGCGGCCCAGGCACTGGGTATAGTCCGCAAGATCATCCAGCGCACCGACGACACGGTCACCATCCTGTGCCTCGACCGCCTCCAACACGCGACCATGCAACTCAAGAATACGCGCCCGTGATCGTTCGGTGAAGGTGATCATGTTCATCAGCGGTTGCATTGCCTCGACCGCACCGGCCAGTTGGTAGGACAGCACGGGGTTACCGGCGGCGTCGACCAGTGCACGATGAAACTGCACGTCGGAGGCACAAAAGTCTTCGTCGCTGAGTTCCGGATCCGCCTGTCGAGCGATTTCCGCACGCATCTGAGCCAGATGCCACACCGCCCGGCGCTGGGCAGCCAGCCGCGCGCAGGCCCGCTCGAGCACGTATCGGGCCTCGCAGGCGGATTCGAAACTGACCGCATTCATGGACAACAGAAGCGTTGAGGTCGTGATGTGCTGTCCGTAGGCCTCGGCATAGGACAGCCGCCTGACAAATGCCCCGCCCGACGCGCCGCGCTGGGTCCGGATAAGTGATTGTGCCGCCAGCCGTTTGAGCGCCTCGCGCACGGTCGGGCGGGATACATCGAAGTGATCCGCCAGTTCTGTTTCCGAAGGAAGGCGCGCATCCGCGAGCAGGTCGCCCGCGACAATCGCGTCGCGCAGTGCTGTGGCAATCTGCGTCGATAAATCGGAGGGGCTTGAGGGATCAATTTTCATTTGTCAGACAATTAAAAACCTGCCATTGCGGAATCAAGCGCTGAATTGGGAGGTCAGCATGTTTTCGGATCGGATTCGCCTGATGGCTGCGCCGCATTGGTTGGTGCTGTTCGGCGGTATCCTTGCGGCCTGGATCGTGCTGCACGCAATGGCTGTGCCGGCCGAATTACGCAGCGCGAGCGAGATCTTTGGTCGGGAATTCTGGGAAAGTTTCTGCACAATCACGCCGGATACCGCCGGGTTTCTGAGGGTCGCCGTAATGTGGATGCTGATGTCCGCCGCGATGATGGCGCCCACGGCGCTTCCGGCGCTTGCGACCTATGAGGATCTGGGCCGCAGCACCACCGTCAGGTTCTGGCATTTGGTCATGGGATACCTGGTGGTGTGGTTCGGGTTTGCCATTGCTGCCGCGGCCGCGCAGATGGCGCTGTGGCATGCGGATCTTGTCAGTTCCTTCGGTGATAGCCGCTCGACGCTGCTTAATGCTGCGTTGCTGGCGGCAGCAGGCGCCTACCAGTTCACACCGCTCAAGGACGCGTGCCTGGCCAAGTGCCGCGCGCCGCTGGCGTTCTTTATGGAGCACTGGGACGAAGGGGCGTGGCGCAACGGGTTGCGACTGGGGCTGGTCTGCCTGGGATGCTGCTGGGCGCTGATGATGCTCGCTTTTGTGGGCGGTGTCATGAACCTGGCGTTCATGGGCTTGGCGATGGTGCTCATGCTGATTGAAAAATTGCCCGATCTTGGCCGTCATCTGACCCGCCCGCTGGGCGCCGCGCTGCTGATCTGGGCCACGCTACAACTATTATAAAACGGGAGGGTTTGCGGTATGTCTTTGGACGCGATGGAAGTTGGTACGGTCCCTTGGGCAATCAAGGGCGAGTTGATCCTGAATTGCAACTGCACGATTTTCTGCCCCTGCGTCGTATCGCTTGGTAAGCACGCCCCGACCGAGGGGTACTGCCAGGCGTGGTCGGGCATCCGCATCGACGAGGGGCATTATGGCGACGAGGACATCGGCGGGCTGAACGTCGGCCTGATGCTGGAAATCCCCGGTCTGATGGCGCGTGGAAACTGGACTGCGGCCGCCTATATCGATGAACGTGCCAGCGAGGCAGCCTTTGATGGTTTGGTCAACATTTTCAGCGGTCGGGCGCGGGGCACCACCGGCCTGTTCAGCATTCTAGTGAGCGATTTTCTAGGCGCAGAACGCGCCCCTGTCGTGTTCGAGACCGAGGGCAAGGCCCGTCGTTTGATGGTCGGAAAGAAAATTCAGGGGGAGATTGTTCCGGTGTCCGGCAAGGATCCGGACACGGATATGGTCGTGAGCAATACCGAATACTGGATGGGTCCGGACATTACTGTTGCGACAGCCACCAAAGGGCGGGTTCGCGCATTTGGCCGTGTCTGGGATTTTGACGGCCGGTCCGCCGAAATCTGCCAGATCGATTGGAAAGGTCCGCGCTGACGCACAATACGGAGGCCCGCCATGGCCGAAATCGCACTCTCCCACCGGCTGCGCCGTACCCCGTTCAGTGAGGGCGTTGCCGCCGCTGGGGTCAAAGCGTTCACCGTTTACAATCACATGCTGCTGCCAGCTTACTTCGAGAGTTTGGAGGCGGACTACCGGCACCTGAAGACAAAGGTGCAGGTCTGGGACGTTTCCGCAGAGCGGCAGGTCGAACTCAGGGGCCCGGACGCAAGTCGCCTGATGCAAATGCTGACGCCGCGAGACTTGCGCGGGATGTTGCCCGGTCAATGCTATTATGTGCCCATCGTGGACGAGACCGGCGGTATGCTGAACGATCCAGTCGCCCTGAAGCTTTCGGATGACCGCTGGTGGATTTCGATCGCTGACAGTGACCTTCTGATGTGGGTCAAAGGTGTCGCCTATGGTCTCAGACTGGACGTGCTGGTCGAGGAACCGGATGTCTCGCCGCTGGCCGTACAGGGTCCGCTGGCAGACGATCTGATGGCCCGCGTGTTCGGGGAAGAGATGCGCGACCTGCGGTTTTTCCGATTTGGCTGGTATCAGTTTCAGGGTCGGGACCTTATCATCGCGCGCTCAGGGTATTCGAAGCAGGGCGGTTTCGAGATCTATGTCATCGGTGCTGACCTTGGCATGCCGCTCTGGAACGCTCTGTTTGAGGCGGGCAAGGATCTTGATGTTCGTGCCGGTTGCCCGAATTCCATTGAGCGCATCGAAAGCGGTCTGCTGAGTTTTGGCAATGACATGAGCCGCCGCAACACGCCCCATGAA
>JBCCYF010000102.1:0-15740 GCA_039190275.1 Pseudomonadota bacterium
CCGATTTTCAGCACGACAAGGGCTTCAAGTTCGGTATCGGAGTGTTTGATCAACTCCTCACATCCCGGAATGCACTCCTTTAGCACCTCAGGATCGTTGAGCGCCGCATAGACCTCCGCCTGCGGAGCGTTGATCAGAATTTCGTCCTTAAGTTCCATGAGGGTCCTTTCATGAGCCGGTTGAAGAGGCTTCGGGGCGATCACGCCGTCGGCGCAGCGCGATAATCTCGGCCATGATCGACAGCGCGATCTCCTGCGGTGTGATCGCGTTGATATCAAGACCGGCGGGGGCATGTACCCGGGCCAGGCGTTCGGCTGAATACTCTGTCACAAGACCCTGCGACAGGGTGGCAAATTTTCGTCGGCTACCGACAAACCCCAAATAGCGCGTCTCGTCGGACAGGGCGGACCGAAGCGCCGCCAGATCGCCCTTGCCTTGCGTGGCAATAACCACAAAGGGGGCAGTTGCGACATGATCAGAGAAGTCGAACCCTTCAATGGTCCGCCGGTCGATCGGCTGCGCACCGGAGGAGATGCATCGCAGAGGATTGAAATCATGCAGTGCGGCCAGGTCGGAAAGCGCATCCGCGACCAGCCCGCTGCCGCAGACCACCAGATCCGGCAACGGCAATACCGGCTCGACAAAGACGTCCATCGACCCCTGGCTCGGGCAGCCGTTCCGGGCGAATCGGATCCCGTCACGCTCGTCCCCTGCGCGGACACCCTCGGCGTCCAACAGATCCTCGGGGCGGAGTGAGATGTACTGCGGCGTCCCGCTTTCTATGGCCCGGCGGGTCGCGCTCGCTATCGCCGCACGCGCGCATCCACCGCCGATCCAACCCTCGATCACACTGCCATCAGCGCTTAGCAGTGCTTTGTCCCCCGGCTTGGCAGAGGTCGCCGCAAGTGTCCGGACGACTGTCGCCATCGCGAACGCGGTCCCCGCAGCCTTCAGGTCCTGCACCTGCTGTTCAAGGCGCGCATGATCCCTGGTGGAAATGGTCATAGGCGCGCCAGATGTGTTTCGAGCGCGGCCAGATCCTCAAGGGTATTGGCCGCGGCAAACAGGTCCAGATGCGGCAGAGCTGCCGCCATGCCGCGCGCCACCGGTTCGTAGCCCGCCCATGCCTTGAGCGGGTTCAGCCAGATCACCTTGCAACCGCGTTTGCGCAACCGCTGCAGCGCGTGTCCCAACGCGTCGGGCCGGCCGGTATCATACCCGTCCGACAGGATGATAACGACCGAGCGCCCGTCGACGAATTTTCGCGCATAGCCCTGGGCGAATTGCGCCAGGTTCCAGCCGATGCGAGAGCCACCGCCGAAGCCGTCCGCCAGCAGGGTTATGCGATTGAGCGCACGCAACGGATCGGGGTCGCGCAGCGGCTCGGTGATGCGGACCAGGCGGGTGTGAAAAAGATACGCGTCCGTGTCCTGGTCGGCGCGCATCAGCCCTGCCAGAAATGCCAGAAACGGCCGGGCGTAGAGCGTCATCGAACCCGAAACATCACAGAGCGCGACGATCTTCATCGGGCGATCCGGGCGCGCCCGCCGGGCAAGACGAAACGGCTCGCCGCCGGTGGCCAGACTCGCGCGGACCGTCCGCCGAAAGTCGAGCTGAGCGCCCTTTTTGGCCGCGCGCCGACGCCGCGAGCGGCGATCCCGGAGGGCCGCGCCCAACCGCCGTGCAACCGCTTCGGCAGCGCGAATGTCCTGTGGCGAGACAACCTCGCGCAGATCCCTTTTCATAACGTTGCGGACGTGCGACGCGACCAGTTTTCCCTGTCCATCCGACGTGCCGTCTGCCGCATCGTCGCCGTTCTGGGGACTATGGGGCACGCCTCCGCCCCGAGACGTCGAACCGGTCGCATCCCGAGAATTGCGGGTATTGGCCGGGCGGGAGGTCGTTTCGGCCGGGACCACCTTCTCGCGTACACGCCCGCCGTTGCACCAATAGCTGTCGAACAGCGCATCAAACCGGGCGACATCCTCGGCGCAACCGGCACATACCGCCTTAAGCGCCATCCGCGTTTCCTCGGGGTTTGTTGCGGTGATCTGACACAAAGCCCGCTGCGCGGTGTTGCTCTCGCCGACGCCAAGGCGGAACCCGTTACCGCGCAGATGTGCCACGAACCCCGACACCCGCGCGGCAGGGCCTGGGTCGGCAGCGGCAAAGCGGGTGATCCGGCTCATGCCGCCTTACCCGCCAATCGCGCGGCAACCTCGGGCGGTACGGCCGCGCGGTCGGCCTGGGTCTTGAGCAGCGTCGATAGGCACGCCTGAAGGACCACCGGATCGGCGCTCAGATCATTGATCCCAAGACCGCCAAGCGCTGCGGCAAAATCCAGCATCTCGGCCACGCCCGGCGTCTTCTCAAGCTCCTCCTTGCGGATCATCTGAACGAAACCGATGATCTGTCGGCCAAGATCCTCGGCAACGCCCGGGCAGCGCGCCTGCAGGATCGCCAGTTCCGCCGCACGATCCGGGTAGTCTACATGGGCATAAATGCAGCGGCGGCGCAGTGCGTCGGACAGGTCTCGCGTGCCATTCGCCGTCAGGATCACATGCGGCTGTGTTGTTGCGACGATTGTGCCCAGTTCCGGGATGGTAATCTGAAAATCCGAAAGAACCTCAAGCAGATAAGCCTCGAAGGCTTCATCTGCGCGATCGATCTCATCTATCAATAACACTGGCGCGACCGGTTGGCGGAGCGCCTTAAGCAACGGCCGTTCGAGCAAATAGGCTTCCGAGAAAATCCGCTCCTCGACGGCCCGACCGGTTTCGCCGTCCTCCGCCGCGGCGCGTATGGCCAGCAACTGGCGCTGGTAGTTCCACTCGTAGATCGCCTGCGCGGCATCAAGCCCCTCGTAGCACTGCAACCGGATCAGATCGCAGGCGTTGACCTGCGCTAGGACGCGGGCAACTTCGGTCTTTCCGACCCCGGCCGCCCCTTCCAGCAGCAGCGGCCGGCCGAGGGACAGAGCGATATGGAGCGCCATCGCCAAATCATTTCCGGCGATGTAGCCGGTGCCCGCCATCGCCGACTGAAGGTCATGCCAGGTTTTCATCGCACCACGCTCCCCACCGGATGGGCGGGCGCATTGCCCGCCCGCAGCTTTTTAGCGGCTATTATGCAAACCGAGGTCATGCGCGATTTTCCAGATCCGCCAATGATCATGCGGCATATGGCTCTGGCGCAGACCAAAGGCCCGGAATGCATCATGGACCGCGTTCGAGAATGCGGGAACGCCCCCCACATTCGGGCTTTCACCAACACCTTTTGCGCCGATCGGGTGATGCGGGCTGGGGGTTTCGGTAAAATCTGTGGTGTATGACGGCGTCTCCCAGGCGGTTGGCAGGAAAAAGTCCATCAGCGTTCCGGTTTTAACGTTGCCGATCGCATCATAGGCGATCTCCTGACCCATGGCGATCGCCAGAGCCTCGGTCAGACCGCCATGCACCTGGCCTTCGATCACCATCGGATTGATCCGGGTTCCGCAATCATCCAACGCATAGAAGCTGCGGACCTCGGTCGTGCCGGTGTCCACATCAACCTCCATGACACAAACATAGGCGCCGAAGGGGTACGTCATGTTTGGCGGATCATAGTAGCTGACCGCCTCAAGCCCGGGTTCAACGCCGGGGATCGGCTGATTGTAGGCAGCATAGGCGATCTCGGCCATTGTCTTGAACCGCTCGGGCGCGCCTTTGACTTGAAACCGGTCCACGTCGAATTCCACGTCATCGTCGTGAACTTCCAACAAATAGGCTGCGATCATCTGTGCCTTGGCCCGGATCTTTCGACCGGCCATCGCAGTGGCCGCCCCGGCCACAGGGGTCGAGCGCGAGCCATAGGTACCAAGACCGTAGGGGGCCGTATCGGTATCGCCCTCCTCGATGGTGATGCTGTCGGCGGGCAGCCCGATTTCAGTTGCCAGGATCTGGGCAAAGGTCGTGGCATGCCCCTGCCCCTGCGAGATTGTCCCCAGCCGGGCTATCGCTGACCCCGTGGGATGGATCCGGATCTCGCAGCTGTCGAACATTCCCATGCCCAGTATATCGCAGTTCTTGACCGGGCCCGCGCCCACAATCTCGGTGAAATGGGTCAGACCGATGCCCAGCAGCGTTCGGGTTTCACCACGCTTGAAGGCGGCGACGCGCTCGGCTTGCTCGGCCCGCAGACCTTTGTAGTCCACCGCTTCAAGCGCCTTGTCCCAGGCCGTATGATAGTCACCGCTGTCATACTCCCATCCAAGGGCGGAGTGATACGGGAACTGATCCTTGCGGATGAAGTTGATACGCCGCAACTCGGCCGCATCCATATTCAGTTCAATCGCCAGCACCTCGATCATACGTTCGATGAAGTATGCGGCCTCTGTCACCCGGAACGAACATCGGTAGGCAACACCGCCCGGGGCCTTGTTCGTGTAGACGCCATCTACGCCGACGTAGGCGACAGGGATGTCATAAGAGCCGGTGCAGATGTGAAAGAACCCGGCCGGGAACTTGGTCGGATCGGCGCAGGCGTCAAATGCGCCGTGGTCGGCCGTCACATGACACTCAAGGGCCGTGATCTTACCCTCGGGCGTGGCGCTGATCCGCCCCTTCATCCAGTAATCGCGGGCAAAGGCGGTAGCCATCAGATTGTCCATCCGATCCTCGATGAACTTCACCGGCTTGCCGGTCACAATCGTCGCCACGATCGAACAAACATAGCCCGGATAGACACCCACCTTGTTGCCGAAGCCGCCACCAATATCGGGCGAGATCACGCGAATATTGTGCTCTTCGATCCCGGATAGTAGCGAAGCAACGGTGCGCACGACATGCGGCGCCTGAAATGTACCCCACAGCGTCAGTTTGCCGTTTACCTTGTCCATCGAGGCAACCGCGCCGCAGGTCTCCAGCGGACAGGGGTGCGTGCGGTGGTAGTAGACCATCTCTTCCGCCACGACGTCGGCACTTTCGATCACCTGTTCGGTAGCGGCCTTGTCCCCCTCTTCCCAAAGAAAAATGTGATTGGGATGCCGCCGTGGGCCATGCGCACCATCAGCGCCGGGCTCAAGGTCTTCGCGCAGAACGACATCGGACTGCAGTGCTTCGAACGGATCGGTCAAAACCGGGAGCTCTTCGTACTCAACCTCGACCAGTTCGACAGCATCGGCCGCGACATAGCGGTCGTCCGCAACGACAAAGGCCACTTCCTGGCCCTGGAACAGGACCTTTCCGTCCGCCAGGACCATTTGCTTGTCACCGGCAAGCGTTGGCATCCAGTGCAGCGACAGCGGCTCCAGATCCTTTGCCAGCAACACCGCATGGACACCGGGTAGCGCCATTGCCGCGTCGATGTTCACCGATACGATACGGGCATGCGCGTAGGGTGAGCGTACAAAGTCGCCGTGCAGCATGCCCGGCAACTTGATGTCGTCGACATAATTGCCTTTTCCTTGGGTGAATCGCGCATCTTCAACGCGTTTGCGGCTCGACCCCAGACCCTTGAGCTTGGCCGAGCGTTCTGCGCGGGTGGGGGGTGACAGATCGTTCATTCTGCAGCCTCCTTGGCGGAATTCAGTTCAGCAGCGGCCGCCATGATCGACTTGACGATGTTCTGATATCCGGTACAGCGGCACAGGTTTCCGGCCATACCGAACCGCACCTCCTCCTCTGTCGGATTTGGGTTTTCCTGCAGCAGGCGGTGCGCACGAGTGATCATCCCCGGCGTGCAATAACCGCACTGCAGACCATGGTGCTCTTTGAAGCTTTCTTGCAGAACATGCAGATTGTCGGGCGTGCTCAACCCCTCGATCGTAGTGATCTCGGCGCCATTGGCCTGCGCGGCAAAAACCGTACAGGCCTTGACCGACTTGCCGTCCATCTCAACCGTACAGGCACCACAGTGCGAGGTTTCGCAACCGACATGCGGACCGGTCAGCTCCAGTTTCTCCCGCAGGACATAGATCAACAGTTCGCGCGGCTCGGCCAGGATCTCCTTCACCTCCCCGTTCACGGTCATCTTGACGATTTGCTTGCTCATGAGCGGGCTCCCTTATGTGCGCGACCAGGCACGCTCAATCGCGCGCGAGATGATGATGCCGGCCACATGGCGCTTGAACGCCACGGGACCGCGATTGTCTTCCGAAGGATCTATATCCTCCAGCATGGCGGTAACTGCCGCCGCAACTGCCTCGGGCCCGCAGACCGAGCCGACAAGTGCCGCGGCAGCCGCCGATGAAAACACCGGCGTATCGCTCAGGTTGGTCATTGCAACCGATGCGCTCGCACAGCTGTCGCCCTGACGCGTCAGCAGCACGGCGGCAGCGGCCGTCGCATAGTCGCCGATCTTGCGCTTTTGCTTCTCATAGGCATAGCCGCCCGAGGTCGCATTGAAAGTGATATGCGTCAGGATCTCTTCGTCGTCGCGCCCTGTGACATAGGCCGCCTCGTAGAAGTCGCGCGCCTGGACCTTTCGCGTGCCATCCGTTCCCGCCAGGGTATAGGTCGCGTCCAGACATTGCATAAGACCCGGCAGATCATTGCCCGGATCGCCATTTGCGACATTGCCGCCGATCGTTCCCATATAGCGGACCTGGGGATCGGCGATCTGCAGCGATGCCTCGCGCAGGATAGGCGCGGCGCGGGACAGACCGGCGTGGTCGATCAACTCGTGCTGCGTGGTCATGGCCCCGATGGTGACCACGCCCCCGTCGATCTGAATACCCTTCAACTCCGCAATGTCCTGCAGGTCGATCAGATGCGGTACATCGGCCATCCGCAGCTTCATCATCGGGATCAGGCTGTGTCCGCCTGCCAACACGCGCGCATCGTCGCCATGCTGTGACAACACGCTGAGCGCTCCCGACACATCCGAGGGTCTGTGGTATTCAAAAGCTCCGGGTATCATGCACATCTCCCAAACGTTCTGATTTTAGATGGAAACTGTCATGTGGGAGATCAACGGCCAGCGACCGCACCTGAACGCCGACAGTTTTTGCACGAATGGCGCCTCTCACGCACGAATGGCGTTTGCAGTCGCAACATTTTGATGCTGCAGTTGCGCAGTCTTTCAGAGGCCCAGACGCTCAAGCACCGACCCGATGCGCGAGCGGCTGACCGGAGCTTTCTCAAGCGCATCGACACCGTCGAAATAGCAGACGGCTGAGTCCTTCTTCCGCTCGAAACTGCTCACAAAACGCGTATTGACCAGATAGCTGCGGTGGCTGCGGACAAAGGCCGGATCAGTGATGTTCTCCTCCATCATGGTGATGGACCAGGGGCTGAACAGCCGATCGTCCGCCGCATATATGAAACAGTAGTGACCTTCGGCACGCACCGCCGCGACATCGCACTCGGGAAGAAAATGAGTGCGGCCGTCCTTTTCAAACGGAATGCGGATGGGAAGGATCTCACGCGGTTGCGCCTCCGGTTCCGGTGCGTCGGGCGCTGGCACCATGGCCTGGGCGGGGTGCTCGGCAAAAGTCACGCCGGTCAACAGAAACCCACCCGAAATGACGAATGCCGCGATTGTCACGCCAAACGCCAACACATCGTTGCTGAGCGCTGGACCGATCGCCGTCGCGCTTTCGACCTTTACGAAACCGGTTCCGGCCATGGCAATGAAATGCACGGCAAAAACGGCGAAGCCAAAGCCAACTGTGCCCAACAGGATGCTGCGTGCTGTCCGCTGGCCATAGCAGATCCAGAACGAACCGATGCACAGCATCAAGGACGAGAGCGCGGCCAAACCCACACCGACCGGGGAGTACACTGGGCGGCATAGCTGCATTCCCGACATGCCAAGGTAATGCATCACGGGTATCCCGACGCCGATCGTTGCTCCGGCCAGAACAATCCGGCGTGGCGTACGCTCGCCAAAATGGACCAGAAGCAACGCAAGGCCCGTCAACAGAATAGCCACCAGGGCTGAAGCCAGGGTCACGAGCGCGTCGTAGTAGAACAGCACCGGAAGTCGCAGCCCAAGCATGGCAACGAAATGCATGGACCAGATACCGCCGCCCAGCGCCACTGCGGACATCGCCACGACCAGCTTGCGCTGCACCGGGGGCATTGCCGATGCACCGCGGGTCAGCGAAAGTCCGGTAAAACCGGACATCAGCGCAATCGCGAGTGACGCCGCCACCAGGTACGGATTGTGACCATAGTCCAGCATGCCGACAGATTGGCTGAAGCCCATACTGTTGGCAACCGGTTGCACGTGGGCCAATCACGGCAATTGTGGGGCGAAAATGTGGTGACGCGGCACAAAAAGCCCAATCGCTTCCGTTAAGTTAACATTAGGTAAACGTAGCTGTTGACCGATGCCACTTAGGCGATACCTTTGCCCCAAGACGAATCTTTTTCCGGGTGTTGGCTTCGACGCTGAAGCTCTTTGGTTGTGTAGGTGGTGTCCTAAGTGTCTGGAATTGGCGTCTTTTCTCATGCGCAATCGCTAGGTCAGCTCTTCCGCACCGATTGGTGCGGAATGCGCCTCAGCCTGCACGTTGCACATCCGCGTGTCCCGCCTCGGACAAGAGGCGCAGCCGCCGGCATCCAGCATCAGCTCCCGTAATTAAGGACCCCGACCATGGCTAGTATCATCTCCGTTACCTCCACAAATGTGACTGAAAGCGCCTCGGGCGTAGATCTTGTTTACACCGTCACTCTTTCGCAGCCGAGCCTGGGCGCGGTCAGCATGAATTATCGGACAATCCAGCTGGGCACGGCCGATATTGGCGAGGATGTCGCCAACACAACCGGCGTGCTCACCTTTGCCCCGGGTGAGACGCTGAAAACCATTTCTGTTCGGGACTTCTTCGACCGACGCGATGAAACCGACGAGTCTGTCATTCTGGAACTGTTCAACCCGGTCGGGGGCGAATTCGAAGACGATCAGGTCACGCTGCGCGAGACCGCTTTCGTTCTCGACGAACCAACCGCGGGGCTCGGCCCGAACCTGGCGCTTCAAGTGTCGAGCCCGGTGTATGTTGAGGGGGACTCCGGAACCACGCAAGCCGTCTTCACTATCGATATCTCGCGCCCTTCCGCCACTCCGATCACGTTGAACTATACCACCAAAAACGGCTCGGCCGTGGCTGGTCAGGACTACCAGGCCAAAAGTGGGTCGGTGACAATCCCGGCTGGCCTGACAACCGCCCAGGTCTCGGTCCCCGTGTTTGGCGACAACGCAACTGAAATAAGCGAGACATTCGATCTGGTCGTCACCCCGACGGCCGCGATTGCCAATGGCGCAGCCGGGGCTGTCGGCACCGCAACCATTCTGGACGATGACGCCAGCAACTCGGAGCCGTCGATCTCGGTCGAGGGATTTGAGGTCGTGGAAGCCGCGTCCAGCGCGAGCCTGATCATGACCCTGCATCTTTCCGAGCCGTCGCTGCAGGCGGTGTCCGTGAACTACCGGACCCTGAACGGCGAGACGGCGACTGCGGGAGAGGACTACGCGGTCAGCGCAGGCATTGCCACTTTTGCCCCGGGACAAACCACCCTGAACATCGCCATATCCGACTTTTTTGACCGTCTGGACGAGGTGGATGAAGCGGTGGTCGTCGAGTTCTTTGATCCAAGCTTCGGCGTTCTGGCGGGAAATCAGAAAGTACTGCGCGAGACTGCGTTCATTCGGGATGATCCTGACGCGGGCGTCGGCCCCAATCTGGCGCTGGATGTGTCGGATCCTGTCCTGGTCGAGGGGGACAGCGGGACGCAAGCGGCAGTGTTTGAGCTGACCCTGTCGCGCCCCTCGCAAACACCGATCACGCTGAACTACACGACCCGCAACGGCGATGCGGTTGCCGGTTCCGACTATACGGCCAAATCGGGCACGGTGACCTTTGCGGCCGGTCAGACCAAGGCCTTTGTCAGCATCACCACCCGTGGCGACAACGCCATCGAGGGCACCGAGACCTTTGATCTGGTGGTCACGCCGAAAGCGGTGATCGCCAGCGGTCCTGTTGGCGCGGTCGGGACGGCGACCCTGCTGGGCGATGATGCCGGCGGATCCCAGCCCACCATCTCGCTGGAAATGCGCCCGGTTTCTGAAAGTGCCTCAAGTGCCTCGCTGCAGGCGATCGTGACGCTGTCCGAGCCCAGCCTGCAGTCTGTCACGGTCGCGTACCGTACCTTGTCCGAGGACTCGGCAGATGCCGGGGAGGACTATGCCATAAGCACCGGTACGGTCACATTTGCCCCCGGTGAAACGTCGAAGCTGGTCAACATCGCCGATTTCTTCGACCGGCGCGATGAGACCGACGAGGCCGTTACCCTGGAGCTGTTCAATCCGACCGGCGGGGTTCTTGAAGGCGGCGCGCCGACCTTGCGAAAAACCGGGTTTATCCTGGATGACCCTGACGCCGGGGTTGGACCAAACCTTGCTCTTCACGTCTCCAGCCCGACCCTTGTCGAGGGGGACAGCGGCAGCCAGCGCGCGGTCTTCGAGATCCAGCTGTCCGAGCCGCCGCTAAGCGCCATCACGCTGAACTACAGGACCATCAATGGTTCAGCAGTCGCCGGACAGGATTACACCGCGAAATCAGGCACCATCAGCTTTGCTGCCGGACAAACCAAAGCCTATGTTTCGGTGCTTGTCTCGGGCGACCGGGATGTTGAAGTCAGCGAGTACTTCAGCCTTGCGGTGACACCCAAAGCGGTGATCGCAAGCGGCGCAATCGATGCGGTGGGCGAGGCCACCATCATGGATGACGATTCACCAGATGCGCAGCCGGTGCTCAACATCACCGGATACTCGGCGGTCGAAGGGGCCAGCAGCGCCAGCATCGAGTACATCGTGACGTTGTCGGCACCGGCTACACAACAGGTCAGTGTTGACTACGCGACCATCGGGGGAACGGCGACCGCCGGGGCTGATTACAGCGCGGCAAACGGCACATTGGTGTTTGCCGTGGGCGAGACCAGCAAGACCATCCGTGTGACCGACTTCTTTGACCGGCTGGACGAGTCGGACGAGTCCGTCGTTCTGGCGTTGCGCAACCCGGTCAACGCGCGGCTTGAGGGGGATGTTCCCGAAGTTCGCGAAACGGCATTCCTGCGCGACGATCCAGATGCCGGTCTGGGACCGAATATCGCCCTGCACGTCAGTAGCCCCGTGGTCGAGGAGGGCCTGCTGGGCGAAGGGCGCGTGGCCGTCTTCGACATCGAGCTGAGCGAACCTGCACCGTTTGCGATGACGCTGAACTATTCGACCGCCGATATCAGCGCGGTAGCTGGCCGCGACTATGTCGCCAAAAGCGGATCGATCAATTTCGTGCCGGGGCAGACGCGCGCGTCGGTCGAGGTCAAGCTGAAGGATGATCTGCTGGATGAAGGCACCGAGACGTTCTCGCTGTCGATCAGCACGCCTCTGCCTTCACCGATATCGGCGATCGGCTCGCTTCCGACCGGGGTTGCAACGATCCAGGACGACGAGGTTATTGGTACGGATCAGCCTGACCGGATTGATGGGACCCGTGTCGACGACGCGATTTTCGGTCTCGATGGCGACGACCGGATCAATGCGCTGCGCGGCGACGACCAGGTCTTTGGCGGAAACGGCAACGATGATCTTATCGGCAGCTTTGGCAATGATCTGTTAGACGGCGGTGACGGGAATGACCTGCTGCGGGGCGGAAACGGGTCAGACCTGCTACTGGGCGGCAAAGGAAGTGATGACCTGCGTGGCCAGAATGCCGCAGATATCCTGCGCGGCGGAAACGGTGCTGATGATCTGCTGGGGGGCCGCGGGACGGACACCGTCAACGGTGGCAAAGGCAAGGACATCGTCAACGGCGGCAAGGGCAACGATCTGCTGATCGGCGGCAAGTCGGCCGATGTCTTCCAGTTCGACAAGCGCGCCGGATCGGACACCATCGCGGACTTCGAACTGGGCAAGGACATCATCCAGTTTACCAACGGGATCGACCGACTGGGCCAACTGGATTTCGACCAGCGTGGATCCAGCACAATCGTATCGGTACGGGATATCGAGATTGAAGTTGAGGATATCCGCGTCGCACAACTGCGCGACTCGGACAACTTCGACTTTATCTAGAACGGTGCGCGGTGGCCCCCCACGGGCCCCCCGCCCCCGGCGCGCGTTGGAGTACAGTGCAAACCGCAAAGCAACCTACAGCGGCCAGCGTCCAAGTCGCCTTGCCTATATACTGTCTCGCCCAGCGCTGCCTGAATTCAGAGATATCAACGCGTTAGGTGATATCCCGCATGTGCAGCTGAGGGCAAAACGCAAATCCAAGCCGCGACACACCGTCCAAGAAGACACCCTACGCCGTCGCCAATCCACCGGCGTGCTCAAGGAACCGCACCACATCGGCCACACCGTGCCCGGACTTCAGGTCGGCGAAAACCACCGGACGTTCACCGCGTTGCTGTTCCGCGTCGGCCGCCATAACTTCAAGCGATGACCCCACATACTCGGCCAGATCGGTCTTGTTGACAATCAGCAGGTCCGAGCGGGTGATCCCCGGCCCGCCTTTGCGGGGGATCTCCTCGCCCATGCAGACATCGATCATGTAGAGCGTCATGTCTGCCAACTCGGGCGAAAAGGTCGCCGCCAGATTGTCACCGCCGCTTTCGATGAACACCAGATCAAGGTCGGGAAAACGGCTGCTCAGGTCCGCGACCGCTGCCAGGTTAATCGAGGCATCCTCGCGGATCGCGGTGTGCGGGCACCCTCCGGTTTCCACTCCGCGAATGCGCTCGGAGGGCAGAGCCTGCGAGCGGACCAGCGCTTCGGCATCCTCCTGCGTATAGATGTCATTGGTGATGACCGCCACCGAGTACCGGTCGCGAAGCGCTTTGCACAAGCGATCTGTCAGGGTGGTTTTCCCGGCCCCTACGGGACCGCCGATGCCAACGCGCAATGGGCCGTTCCGGCTCATTGGACGGGTCCCGGAACCATCCCCGCGCCAAAACCGCTTTGGATGCAGGACGTCGGCGATGGACGACCGTACCGGAGACGGCCAGTGCCGTCCCGAAATGGTTGAGATCTGGCCGGAGTTCGGCGCGGGCAACGCTCCATCATGTTCGAAAAATCCTCGGGCTTAGGGTTTCATGCTCCATCGCTGCCAGGTCCGCGCCGGGCACCATGCTGCCCAGATCCTCTAGGCCGGCGCCGCATGCCCGCGTTGCGGTTTCCGCGATCTGGGGAAACAAACCCGCAAGCGCGCGTTGGCCGTCGGTTTGTCCAAGAGGAACAAAGCGGACAGCGGCCGAAACCAGATTGGCCATCATCGCATGCAGATAATGGCGCACAGTATCCTCCAACGGCAGTTTCAGCGCCCGGGCGGCAACACCGACGGCCACCGGGAAGGGCGCATCGGCCACGTCAATGTGATGGACGTCGCGCGTCACCCTCGCAAAAGCGCGGCCCTGATCCCAGGTTTCCAGATGCCGCTCCCGCGAGGTTGCCAGCGCGGATGCAAGATCTGCGGTTTCCAGTGGTCCGTGCGCATAGGTGTGCGCCAGCAAGATCGCATCGGACCGCGCCGCGCCGTGGCGCACCACTGCGTCCAGCCAGGCCAGCAGACTAGCGGTGTCTGACACATCACCGGCAACCACCGCCGCCTCAAGCCCGTGCGAATAGCTGAAACCACCCACCGGATAGGCAGGCGAAAACCAGGATTGCAGGATTTGCTGATCCTGCGCCCTCAATGCGCGTGCCCATGGGTTCGGCCATGGCCATAGGCTCCGCCCTCGGGCGTAAACGGTCCCGTTCTCCGGGTCACTTCGCAGCCCAGTCCCTGCAGCATGGCGGCGATCACATGGTCCCATCGCAACACCAGCCGGTCAGAAAGGATCTGGCAAGGCAAGTGACGGTTTCCAACGTGCCAAGCCGTCCGGATCAGCTGTTGGGGCGTCTTTGCACGCGCTTCCATCAGATCTTCGTCAGCGGCCCGAATAGCCACGATCCGCCCATCCTCAAGCAGCAAGGCCTGCCCCGCCGCCAGTTCAACAGCCTCGGGCAAATCCAGAAGGAACGACGTACCACTGTCCCCCATCATGGCAAACCGTCGGCGGTATCGCGACTCGTAGTCCAGCGTGATCGTATCGTTGTGGCCCGAATCCTCGGGCAGGACTTGCGTTGCGCGGATCACGGTGAACCTCCGGTTTGCGCCCACACTATTGGGCCTGGCAGGCTAAGGTCCAGCGTTACATGGCTATGGCGCGGCAATTCGTTCCGAACCCGGGCCCGCGGTCCTATGAGGGAACAGTGGTCGCGCAAGCCCGAGCAAAACAGGTCTCAAAGACATGCACCCAGCCGCTGTCATAGCCATCGCGGCTTTTGGCAGCATCCCCGCCCAGGACCTCCCAACCGCTGTGGGTCAGGGTGACCCTGGTTCCATCCTCGGTCGGTTCGAAAAGGACATCGACCCTGGTCGCCTTTTCCACCGGTTGACCAATGTGCCACAACAGCCCAAAGCGCCGGTATGGATCATAAACACTGACCGAGCCCCAATGGTGATGCGTGCCATCGGCGGCCACTTCGCTGATCGTACCCCCGGCGCGTGCCTCAAGCGAAACCGACCGGGCAGGCGCTCCGGTCATGGCCGAGACCGAGTGTTTGTCCTTTGGCCACCAGTGCGACAGGTCTTGGGTAAAGATCCGAAAGGCGATGTCCGGGCTGCAGGGGACATCAACGGTCTTGATCACGGGTGCGGGCATTCTGATCCTCCATCTGTCTGGTCACTTCCTCGGCAAAGGCATCCAGAACATCTCCCCAAACCTCATCCAGATAAGCTCTGAGCGGCGCCAAACCGGCCGGATTGGCCTGATAGAGACGGGTCGTTCCCTGGGACTGAACCGTCACCAGTCCGGCCTGTTCGAGCACCCTGAGATGCTGAGAGACTGCGGGACGGCTGATCGGGTGCCTGTCCGCCAGCCGCACAACCGCGCGGGGACCGGTCCGCAGATCCTCAAGCAGGGCCCGGCGGGTCGGATCGGCAAGGGCGACAAGAATTTGTTCGTAAGCCATTACTTACCGTAAGTTATGACTTACGGATGTGTCAATACGCCAGTCCGTGCGAATTCATTGCAACGTTGTCGCTTTGACAGCGATACAGAGTTCACCATGCCTGAAGCGCCCCGATCATGTCCAAACGAACGCAGACTACATGGAACGGGCTCTAGACCATCCGATCCCGAAAAACGTAGCGCACGATCTGGTCCCGCCTGAGGCCCCGTTGTGCCAACTCGGTATCGCTAAGCGCCCGCAGCTTTTCGATCTCATCCGCACGAGATGCGATTTCAGACCAGCGCAGAACAGCGGACGCCACGGATTGAAGCCGACGGCGGAGCCATCGCAGCGCAACGGTGGCAAGTTCGCGCGCGTATGCGCTCATAGTCAGTGGTTTTGTGGTGTTCATCGGAAACCTCCTGCAACAGCGAAAAGTTTCCTCCCCTGACACACACATTTGGCGCAGGCAGGAGATCGCGCAACCCGGGCCAGGCGCAAAGCCGGTATGCACGGGGGTTGGAACCGAAGATCAGATGGCGCTGTCGAACAGGTGCTTCGCGGCAGCTGCAGACGGGAAGGTCAGAACATGAAATACCGCTGTGCCATCGGAAGCTCCTCGGCGGGCTCGCACGTCAGCAGCTCACCGTTGGCGCGCACCTCATAGGTTTCGGGATTCACCTCGATCTGCGGTGTTGCATCGTTCAGCTTCATCGAGGCCTTGGAAATACCGCCGCGGGTGTTCTCGACGGGTGCAGTAGCCTTGCGCA
>JBCCYF010000103.1:0-15704 GCA_039190275.1 Pseudomonadota bacterium
CCCCATCCTTGAACTTCAAGTCCTGATCGAGCGGGATGTGCCCCTTCATGCTGCGGATCCAGCCCATCTGCGAACATACGACGGTAATCGGCTCGCGCTCGATCATCGCTTCAAGCGGGACGTCCTCGACCTCGGGGGCGGCTTCGATCCGTGTCCGGCGGGCCCCGTTGGGGGCAGATTTGGCGAAGGCCTTGCGGGCTTCACGCAGCTCCTCTGCGATACGCCGCCATTGCAGCGCCTCATCCGAAAGCAGCGCCTGCAGGCCCGACTGCTCTTCAGTCAGCTTATCCCGTTCCTGGCGCAGTTCGATCTCTTCCAGCTTTCGAAGGCTCCGCAGTCGCATGTTCAGGATCGCTTCGGTCTGCGTATCGGTGAGATCAAACTCGGCCATCATCACCGGTTTTGGCTCATCCTCGGAGCGGATAATCTCAATGACCCGATCAAGGTTGAGGAACGCGACGATGTACCCCTCAAGCACTTCAAGCCGGTGCTTGATCTTTTCCAATCGAAACCGCGTACGCCGCAGCAGCACGTCGCAGCGGTGATCCAGAAAGGCCCGCAATACCTCCCGCAGACTGCAGACCTTTGGCGTGCGTCCGTCAATCAGCACATTCATATTGAGGTTAAAGCGGGTCTCAAGCTCGGATTGCCGGAACAGCGTTTCCATAAGAACCCGGGGATCCACAGTGCGCGCGCGGGGTTCAAGCACAATACGGATATCTTCGGCGCTCTCATCGCGGACATCGGCCAGGATCGGTGTCTTCTTGTTGGTAATCAGTTCGGCGATCTTTTCGATCAACTTGGACTTTTGTACCTGAAACGGAATTTCCGTGACCACCACCTGCCATTGGCCGCGGCCCAGATCCTCGACCTCCCAACTTGCACGTACCCGCATTGCGCCACGTCCGGTTCGATAGGCCTCGGCGATTGCTTCGGGTGCTTCAACCAAAACTCCACCGGTCGGGAAATCCGGCCCGGGAATGTATTCGAGTAGGGTGTCGTCGCGCGCGTTCGGAGCTTTGATAAGATGCAGGCAGGCCCCGATCACCTCGTCCAGGTTATGCGGCGGAATGTTGGTGGCCATCCCGACGGCAATTCCGCTGGATCCATTGGCCAGCAGGTTGGGATAGGTCGCGGGCAGAACCACCGGCTCGCTATCCGACCCTTCGTAGTTCGGTCGAAAGTCAACGGCATCCTCACCCAGACCGTCCATGAGCGCAACAGCCGCGACGGTTGAACGGGCCTCGGTATAGCGTTCGGCGGCCGGATTGTCGCCGTCGATATTGCCAAAATTGCCCTGCCCGTCTACCAGCGGATAACGCATGTTGAAATCCTGGGCCAGACGCGCAAGCGCGTCATAGATCGCCTGATTTCCGTGGGGGTGGAAGTTCCCCATAACCTCGCCCGTGATCTTGGCGCATTTTCGGAACGGCCCGTTCGGATCCAGCCGTAAGTTGCGCATGGTATAGAGGATCCGGCGGTGCACAGGTTTCAGCCCATCGCGGGCGTCGGGAAGCGCACGGTCGGTGATCGTGCTCAGCGCATAGGTCAGATAGCGGTCGCCCAGCGCCCTGCGCAGTGACGAAACCACTTCACCAGTGGCCGGTATATCGGGGGTATCTGTGGGATCAGCCATAGATCTTGTGATAAACCGCCCCAGGGTGGCGGTCTAGGCTGAATTCGCCGTGTCATCTGGGATTGCGCATCCTTCCGCCGGTGACGCGGCAGTGAATGGACCCGCTACAGCGTTCCGAGTTCCCGCAAAGCGGCATCCAGCCCCTCGGGGCTTTGGAACTGATAGGTGCTCCACCCGCGCGCGGCGGCCATCTCAATATTGTCCGCGCGGTCGTCCGTAAAGAACAAATCCGCGCCCTGAAGGCCCAAAGCCTCCTCCACCATTTCGTAAATCCGAACCTCCGGTTTGATGACACCCATATGGCCTGAAATGAAGCGCTGATCGAAGTCCGACAGCATTGGATACTGCGTCTCGGCATAGGCGAAACTTTCAATGCCGAAGTTCGACAACGCATGCACCGGGGTACCCTGCGCCCGCAGGCGATGCAGGATGTCCCACGATCCATCGATCAGTGGGCTGGCCATTTCAATCCAGCGGTCGTGCCACACCCGGATCAGGTCCGCATAGTGGGGATACTTCTCGGCATGGGCATAAACCGTGTCGCGAAAGTTCGCGCCTCGGTCGATCTGATCGTTCATGCCATGCAGATCCACTTCAGCGAACAGCGCGTCACGTTCCGCACGATCCGGCAAAAGTTGATCGTAGAGCCGTTCGGGGTTCCAGGTAATCAGCACATTACCGATATCGAAGATCACGGCTTTGGGTCGGGTCATCCGGTGGATCCTTGGGGTTGCGCGCCCAGCGACGCATTCACGAGCAGAAGCGGATAAAGGCCCGCCGGCGTCAGCAACAAGAGCGCGATGGGCAACCCAAGGAAATGCGCCAGTGTCCCGATCAGAGGCGGGCCAAGCAAAAACACCGAAAACGCCGTAAATGCGACCACGGCAATATTATCTTCGGCCGAGCGTCCGGGAACTTGCGCCGCCCGTGACATGGCCAGCGGGTAGACATTCCCGGCCCCCGCGCCGACGACCATGGCGGCCAAAAAGGCGACCTCGACCCGCGGCGAAAGTGCGAACACGGCAATCCCGATACCGGTCACGATAGCCGAGCCGATCAGGACGTTCGCGGGGCCAAGCCGCATAGTCAACATGTCCCCGCTCATGCGGACAAGCGCCATCGAAAGTGAAAACGCGGCAAAGCAGGCCCCGGCCCAAAACGGGCCCGCGCCCAGATCGCCACGCAAGAACAGTGCCGACCATTCCATCATCGCGCCTTCGATCATCAACGCGCCCATTGGCATGATGCAGACCGCCAGCAACGCGCCTTTGGGAAGCGTAAGCCGCGGCGGCCCCGCGCGTTCGGCGCCCGGCACGTCATGGGGGAGCATGCGCGCGATGAAATACGCCGCCAAGGCCAGCGGTGGGGCAAGCAGAAGTTGCTGCTGCAGAAACGTCATCCCGATAGCCCCGGCCGCGCCGCCCAACAGCGCACCCGTCATGGAACCGATACTCCAGAACCCGTGACAACTGGACATGATGCGCCGCTTTGACGTCAGCTCGATTTCCACCGCCTTGCCGTTCATCGCAACCTCGATAGAGGCAATGGTCAGCCCGGCAAGAAACAGCGCACCCGCCAGTTCGACGGCGGTTGTCGCGAGTGCGGGCGGGACAAACATCAGAATGAACAGTGGGCCCGCCACCATACAGACCCGCCTTGGGCCGTATCGCTCCAGGATCGCGGGCGCCGAGAAAAATCCAAGAATGACACCGACAGGCAGCATGAAAAAGCAAAACGACAGGACCATAAGATCCACGTCAAGCAGCGCCTTCACGTCCGGAATACGCGGAAACCAGACCGCGAGGCCGATCGCGTTCAGCGCAAAGGTCAGGCGTATGGCAAAGACCGGGGTCATGCGTGCATCGGCTTTCTGACAGGGGTGTGCAGTCGCCTATCCCCTAGCACCGGAGAACTGCTTTGCACAGTCCTCTCTCGTGCGGCGAGTTGATCTGGGTCAAGGCTCGGGCATAGCGAATTTGCGATCAGTGGGATGTGAACAGGACCAAGGAAGGAGCGTGCCCTCCTATGAGTGTGCCCGCAGACCCACCCAAGCTTTATGAGGCCGCAGAACCGGTTTTCCCGCGTCGAGTGACCGGGTTCTTCCGGACGTTGAAGTGGTGGATCATGGCCGTCACCTTGGGGATCTATTACCTGACGCCCTGGATCCGATGGGACCGGGGGCCGAACCTGCCGGATCAGGCGGTCCTTGTGGATCTGGCAAACCGTCGGTTCTTTTTCTTCTGGATCGAGATCTGGCCGCATGAATTTTACTTCATTGCCGGCCTGCTGATCATGGCCGGGTTGGGATTGTTTCTGTTTACCTCGGCCCTTGGCCGCGTGTGGTGCGGGTACACCTGCCCGCAAACCGTCTGGACAGATCTTTTTGTGCTGGTTGAGCGCTGGATCGAGGGCGACCGAAACGCCCGCGTCCGGCTGTGGAACGCCGGGTGGACGATCCGGAAGTGGCGGCTCAGACTGATCAAATGGACCGTCTGGCTGCTGATCGCCCTGGCCACCGGCGGCGCCTGGGTGTTCTACTTTGCCGACGCGCCAACGCTGCTGATCGATTTGCTCACCGGGCAGGCGGCATTCGTCGCGTATTCCTCGATCGCTCTGCTGACCGCAACCACCTTTGTCTTTGGGGGGTTCATGCGCGAACAGGTCTGTATTTACATGTGCCCGTGGCCGCGCATTCAGGCCGCGATGATGGACGAAGAGACGATCACCGTCGCCTATCGCGATTGGCGCGGCGAACCGCGCGGCAAGAAACATGAAAACACGACGGGTGATTGTATTGACTGCATGGCCTGCGTGAATGTCTGCCCGATGGGCATCGACATTCGCGACGGGCAGCAGCTGGAGTGCATTACCTGTGCGCTGTGCATAGATGCCTGTGATGACGTGATGGCAAAGATCGGCAAACCTCGCGGCCTGATCGACTATTGCACGCTCTCCGATGAGCCGCGCGAACGGGCCGGTGAGCCGCCCAGACCGGTCTGGAAGCATATCATCCGACCGCGCACGATGCTGTACACGGTGCTTTGGGCATCGGTCGGGTTGGGGCTCTTGGTGGCTCTGTTCATCCGTTCCGACATCACCATGTCGGTCGAACCCTCGCGCAACCCGCTGTTTGTCACGCTTTCAGATGGCGGGATACGGAACAATTACACCGTTCGGATGCGCAACCAGAGTGGGGAGGACCGGCGGTTCAGGCTCTCCATCACGTCTGACCGCGTGCTGCAGATCGCCCTAGAGGGGACACCGGAGCTTTCGGTCATGGTGCCCGCGGACGTCACCTTTGAGCAGCGCGTATACCTTATCGCGCGACCGGGATCGGACGCGGCCGAGGCGGCGACCACGGATGTCCGTTTCTGGCTTGAGGACGTGGGCAGCCAAACACGCGCCAAGACCGACAGTGTTTTTCATGGAGCGAACAGATGACGGTAAAACCCCTGACAGGCCGCAAGGTCTTTGCCATAACGCTGGGTTGCTTTGCGGTGATTTTCGGGGCCAACATGGCCTTGTTGTATTCGGCGCTGGGCAGCTTTCCGGGGCTTGAAGTCAAGAACAGCTATGTCGCCAGTCAAAGCTTTGACCGGCATCGGGCAGCCCAACAGGCGCTGGGATGGGAGGCGTCGGTTTCCTATGCACCGGGTCGGATTGCACTCTGGGTGACGGATCGTAGCGGCCAAATGGTGACACCGCGCATTCTAAGTGCGTCAGTCGGGCGGGCGACACATGTGAAAGACGACCAGCAACTTGCCTTTGGTCCTTCGGCCGAGGGGATGGTCAGCCCGGCGCGTCTGTCACCCGGTTTTTGGCAGGTGAGGCTGGTGGCCGAAGCGGCAGACGGCACGCGCTTTGCCCAACGATTGGCGCTCAGGGTGCCGGACCCCTCATGAGTACCACGGCCTGCCCGGGCTGCGTTGCGCAGACTGACCGGGTCGCGCAGATCGATAGGGGTCTGAGCGGCGAGGTCCGGGCGTATCATTTTTCGCTTCCGACCCTCCATTGCGCCGGCTGTATCGCCACCGTTGAGCGTGGCATGGCGGCGATGCCGGGCGTCAGGGACGCGCGAGTGAACCTGACGCTGAAGCGACTGACGCTAAATGCGCCGGATCGCGTGGAGGTTGAGGCACAGATCCTCGATCAACTGGCCAGGTTGGGCTACCCGGCAGACGCACTGGATGCCGGCACCCTTGGGCGGGCCACCGGCGACGCAACCGGCCGCGCACTTTTGCTCCGCCTGGGCATCTCGGGCTTTGCGGCAATGAACGTGATGTTGCTGTCGGTCGCCGTTTGGTCCGGGGCCGAGGGCGCGACCCGCGACTTTCTGCATTGGGTCTCGGCCCTGATTGCGCTGCCTGCGGCGCTCTATTGCGCACAGCCCTTCTTCTCGAATGCCTGGGCCGCGCTCAAAGTCGGGCGCATGGTAATGGACACGCCGATATCCGTCGCCATTCTGCTGGCGTTGGGCGTCTCGCTCTATGAAACCACCCAAAGCGGGGCGCATGCGTATTTTGATGCGGCCCTATCGCTCACGTTCTTCCTGTTGCTGGGCCGCGTTCTGGACCACCACAGCCGCGCCGCTGCACGGTCCGCGGCGGCGGAACTGGCCGCTTTGGAGGTATCCAAGGTCGAGCGTGTCACAGACGACGGGGTTAAGGTGGTTGCCGCACCTGAACTGCGCACAGGCGACCGTGTGCTTGTCAGGGCCGGAGAACGGATGCCGGCGGACGGAACCCTCCGGGAGGGCGCGACCGAGATCGACCGCAGTTTCCTGACCGGCGAGACAATACCGCTGCCCGCCACCGCCGGCACCGCGGTTCATGCGGGTGAGATCAACCTGACTGGTCTGATCGAAATTGAGGTGACGGCCGCCGGAGAGGACACACAGCTCCACCTGATCGCCGAGATGGTCCGGGCGGCCGAAGCGGCGAAGAACTCCTATGTCAGCCTGGCCGACAAAGCAGCGAGGGTATATGCGCCGGTGGTCCATCTTGTAGCCCTGATCGCCGGTGGCGCGTGGTTTGCCGCGACCGGCGACCTGCGGTTGTCCGTCAATGTCGCCACCGCAACGCTTATTATCACCTGCCCCTGTGCACTTGGTCTTGCGGTGCCGTCAGTGATGGTCTCGGCATCCGGTGCGTTGTTTCGACGGGGCGTGCTGCTCAAGGACGGCACCGCGCTTGAGCGCGCCGCTTGGATCGACACCGTCGTGCTGGACAAGACGGGAACTCTGACAACCGGCAAACCCCAGTTGGTTGGCGAGGTGGACGAGCGCGCGCTGGCTGTCGCCGGAGCGATGGGCGCGGGCAGCGCGCACCCCCTGGCACAGGCTTTGGCCTCGGCCGCTGCGGGTCTGCCCAAGGTCCCGCTCACGGGTCTGCGCGAAATTTCAGGATACGGACTTGAGGCCAAGCAAGACGGCGTCCGCGTGCGTCTTGGGCGCGCGGCTTGGATCGGCGCGGCGGAGACCAATGAAACCGCCACATGGCTGAAAGTCGGCGATGGCGATCCGGTGCCGTTCTATTTCGCCGACACCCCCCGACCCGGGCTCCAAACCATGGTAGACAGGCTGAAATCAAACGGTCTGGACCTGATCCTGCTGTCCGGTGACAGTAAGGGGCCGGTCCAGCGCCTGGCCGATCAGTATGGCATAGCACAAGCCCGCTCCGGCATGACACCTCAAGAAAAACAGGACCACGTCAACGAATTGGTCGCTGAGGGTCGGCACGTCCTGATGATCGGTGACGGCATGAATGACACTGCGGCACTTGCTGCCGCCAGCGTTTCGATCTCACCCGCCAGCGGTATGGACGTGACCCGCAACGCAGCTGACATCCTGCTGATGCGGGAGGAGCTGAACGCAGTACCCGAAATTTTGCACATAGCGCAGAGCGCCCGACTACGGATGTTTGAAAATTTCGGCCTCGCAGCCAGTTACAATGCCGTTGCCATCCCGATCGCCGTGGCCGGCTTCGCAACGCCATTGGCTGCGGCGTTGGCAATGTCGGCCTCGTCCATCTGCGTGTCACTGAATGCGCTTCGGGTGCGATTGGCGGGGACGCAATGAACGTTTTGCTTCTGCTCATCCCGATTTCGCTGATCCTGGGCGGTGCCGGTCTGGTCGCCTTTGTCTTTGCCCTCAGGCATGGGCAGTTTGATGATCCGGAAGGGAATGCCGCGCGAATTCTCGAAGACCGGGAACCCGAGTAGCCGCCCTCAGGCGGCGGCCGTAGCAAGCCGGCGCGCCGTCATCCATGTGTCCAACTCAGCGATTTGTGTTTCGCTCATGCGCAGACCCAGCTTGGACCGGCGCCAGACCACATCGGCGGCCGTCCTGGCAAACTCGTGGTCCATCAACCAACGCACTTCAGCCTCGCACAGGGTGGCGCCGAAATCCTGGCCGATATCCTCAATGGCAAGCGCGCCATCCAATACTTCTGTTGCTTCGGTCCCGTAGGCGCGGACAAGACGCAATGCCCAGGCATCCGTCACAAACGGAAACACCGCCTTCAGTTGCACCACCAGATCCTGCACGCCGTCAACCGGGAAGTCCCCACCGGGCATCGGCGCCCGGGAGGTCCAGGTGGCCGAGATCTCCGGATAATAGGGTGACAGTTTCTCCAGCGCGCTTTCCGCAAGTCGGCGATAGGTGGTGATCTTGCCGCCAAACACGTTCAGCAGCGGGGCCGTTCCGTTCGCATCGCTGACACTGAGAACATAGTCGCGTGTCGCGGCCGTCGCGGAACTTGCGCCATCGTCATACAGCGGGCGCACCCCGGAATACTTCCAGACCACGTCCTGATCGGTTACCGGGACCTTGAAGTACTCGGATGCGGCCTTGAGCAGATAGTCCTGCTCTTCGGGGGTACAGACCGCTGTGCCGGGGGCGCCGTCATGGTCCGCATCGGTAGTCCCCAACAGCGTGTAGTCCGTCTCGTAGGGGATCGCGAATATGATCCGCCCGTCGGCCTGCTGAAAAATATACGGTTGGTCATGGTCGAAAAGCTTGCGCGTGACGATATGGCTGCCGCGCACCAAACGTACCTTTTCCGAGCTGTTCTGCCGTAGCTTCCCGTTCATGATGTCCGCAACCCAGGGTCCGCCAGCGTTCACAATACCGCGCGCGGTGACCGACTGTTGCGCCCCGGTCTCGGTGTTTTCCAGATCGATGTTCCAGACATCGCCCTCGCGGGTGGCACCGGTCAGCTTGGTGCGGGTCCGCACATCAGCGCCACGCTCGACCGCATCGCGGGCGTTAAGGGCGACCAGGCGGCTGTCCTCGACCCAGCAGTCGGAATACTCGAAGCCTCTGGTGAATTCATCGCGCAACGCCTTTCCCGTGGCATGTTTTGCCAGGGACAGGCTGCGGGATGCTGGCAGTATCTTGCGCCCGCCCAAATGGTCATAGATGAACAGCCCAAGCCGCACCAGCCAGGCCGGCCGCAGACCCTTGTGATGCGGCAGCACAAAGCGCATCGGCCAGGAGATATGCGGCATGTTCCGCAACAGGACCTCGCGCTCCAACAGCGCTTCGCGGACCAGGCGGAACTCATAGTACTCCAGATACCGCAGCCCGCCATGGAACAGTTTGGTCGAGGCCGAGGATGTTGCCTGCGCCAGATCGTCCTTTTCAACCAGCAGCACCCGCAGACCCCGACCGGTCGCGTCGCGCGCGATACCGCAGCCATTGATGCCGCCGCCGATGATCACCAGGTCATAGGGTGTGTCAGGGTTCATGCGGTGCCTCTTGCGGTTGGGTTACGTGTATCTGCGTGCCCGCCGCCACAGCCGCCAGCGCAAAGGCAGGTGGTGGCGGCAGGTCGGTGACGAAATGCTGCAGTCCGCCCAGATCACAGATCCGAACGGGGGCCGAGCGCTGAAACTTGGAGCGGTCGGCAACCAGGATCCGGCAACGCGCGTTTGCCAGGATCGCCCGCGCCACCGCAACCTCTGCGCTGTCAAAATCCAGAACCGCGCCATCTTCATCAAGCGCCGAGGTTCCGATCACCGCGTAGTCAACCTTGTACCGGCGGATAAACTCGACCGCATCGGGCCCGATGATCGCACCATCCGCCTGCCGGACAGACCCGCCCGCAAGGATCAGCTCGTGACCACCCGCACCCAGCATGCCGGTAATGATGTTGATGTTGTTCGATACCACCATGAGGCCCTTGTGATCGCCCAGACATCGCGCCACTTGCTCGGTGGTCGTGCCAATGTTCATGGCAAGTGAGCAATTGTTCGGGATCAACTGCGCGGTCCGCGCGCCGATTGCGGCTTTGGCCGCAACGCCCGTTTGCCGCCGTGCCCTGTAGTCCATGTCAGCGACTGTATTCAGGCTGCGGGCGCCTCCGTGTGTACGCGCCGCCAACCCCTGTTCACACAGGACGGCGAGGTCGCGGCGAATGGTCTGCGTGGTTACGGCAAAGGCAGTGGCCAGGGTCTCGACCTCGACCCGTTCGGCACGGCGCAACGCGTTCAGAATGTCTGATTGGCGTGGGCTGAGGTCCACGGCGCGACTCCCTTTCCTTGGGGCCCGCCCCTATCAGGTGTCGCGGCAGTTTGCCAAGCGTCTTTTTCATTTTGGGCGCGAAAATGTTCAAATGAATTTCGCGGAGCCCTCCAAAAAAGACACCACTCCCATCCTCCGACATGCATCACAAAAGGTAAGGAATCGCTAACCTTCTGGATCCCCCAGTGAAACTTGTTACGCATCGCAGGTCCGCAAGGACGAGAGTGGCGGGGTCGTTTGTGCACCCAACCGACCCAAGAAATTGATACCACGTGTCCCTCACAGGGGAGTGTTACTATCGTAACACTCATTAATAAACTCGAATGTATTCACCCAAAACGACCCGCAATGCAGCTTTAGGTTGAAATTGGTACCCTGTACAAACGGACGCCCCAAGCAGGCATCGTTACGTCAACCACGCTCGCACATCTCGAATCACTCCAATCGGAGGATGGGCTACCGCACGAGCCTCTGCCCCTCCGAATCGAAGTAAAACGCGTGTTCTGGGTCATAGTCCAGCACAACCGCTTGCCCCACCTCCGAGGGGTCTTGCCCAAATATCCTGACCGTTACCTGAACATCATCCGCAGTTCGGACAAGCAAATTGGTATCCCCGCCCAACCGCTCGACATGGGCAATGTGTCCGGAGATCGGACCGGTGGTGGAAAGCCGGAGATGTTCAGGGCGTATACCCAGTGTCAGATCCCGCTCCTGCAAAAAGTTCATCGAGGGCGAGCCGAGGAACCCGGCGACGAACAGATTGGCAGGGTTATTGTACAGCTCCATCGGGGGGCCCACCTGCTCGACACGGCCCTCTCGCAACACAACGATCCGATCGGCAAGGGTCATCGCCTCGGTCTGGTCATGGGTCACATAGATCATGCTGGCACTCAACGTGCGGTGCAAATCGGCGATCTCGATCCGCGTGTTCGCCCGCAAAGCCGCGTCGAGGTTGCTGAGCGGCTCATCGAAGAGAAAGAGCTTTGGTTCGCGCACAATTGCGCGGCCGATGGCAACACGTTGACGCTGCCCGCCGGACAACTCCGCAGGGCGGCGGGTGATATACTCTTCAAGGCGGAGCATGCGGCTTGCATTGGCCACGCGCTCGGCAATCACTGCTTTTGATTTCTTCTCCTGCTGCAGGCCGAGGGCCATGTTGTCGTGCACATTCAGATGCGGGTAAAGCGCGTAGGACTGGAACACCATCGCGATACCACGTTTGGCAGGGGGCACGTTGTTGACCCGGGCTCCGCCCACCGAAACCGCCCCGGTGGTCGCGTCCTCAAGCCCTGCTATCACCCGCAAAAGGGTGGACTTGCCGCAACCGGACGGCCCGACAAAGACCACAAACTCCCCCTCCTCGACCGTAAGGTTCACATCGTAAAGCACCTGAGACGCACCGAAAAACTTGCTGATGTTCTCAAGTTTCAAGGCGGTCACAGGCGACCCTCCATCGAGATCACCCGGCCGGTGCGGATGCTTTCATCGGCGGCCAGACATATGGCAAGCGATCCCACGGCATCGCTCAGGTGTCGGGTCAGATCAAGGTCTTCGGCCACGGCGCGCAGAACATAGGCCGCTTCCGCATCACACAGGGCCTGATGACCCGGTTCGTCCGGCATCTCGATCACGCGATCCCCTTGTGTTGTATGGACTAGAATTGACCCGACCCTGGTGTGCCCGTCGACATCATCCGATGCGCCCTTGTTTCCATCGATGATCGACACCGCGCCATTGGGCGACACGATATCCTTCACAAAGAAAGCTGTTTCAGAGATCATCGGACCCCAGCCGGCTTCGTACCAGCCGACCGACTGGTCGGCAAAGGTCACCTGAAGCTGGCCGTAGTTATACATGTCGGCGGCAATTTCCTCGGACAGCCGCAAACCGATACCATGAACCCGCAGGGGCGGTGCATCGGTGATCTGGCACATCACATCAACGTAGTGCACACCGCAATCCACGATCGGGCTGGTGGTCTGCATCAGCGCTTTGTGCACGTCCCAGGTGGGTCCATCGGACTGCTGGTTTAAGTTGAGGCGAAACACATATGGCCCGCCCAGGGCGCGCGCCTCGGATATCAGGCGGATCCAGCTTGGGTGGTGCCGCAGGATGTAGCCGACCACGAGCTTTCGCCCCAATCGCTGCGCGGTCTCCACCACGCGACGGGCATCGGCAACGGTCGTGGCGA
Source organism: Pseudomonadota bacterium (assembly GCA_039190275.1). Taxonomy (GTDB): domain Bacteria; phylum Pseudomonadota; class Alphaproteobacteria; order Rhodobacterales; family Rhodobacteraceae; genus Halovulum. Next base: position 12,349 of record JBCCYF010000103.1, read on the forward strand.
GGGGTTTTTCGACAAAGACATGCGCTCCGGCCTCCATGGCGGCAATGGCGTAGTCCGCGTGGCTGTCAGAATAGGTTGCGATGCAGACAATGTCGGGCCGAGTTTCCACAAGAGCCGCGCGAAAATCGCGATGCAGCGGATAGCCCTTCAGCCTCTCGGGCAGGGAAACGGCCGACCGGTTGACAAGTCCGACCACCTCTAACTGTGGATGGTCGTGATAGGCCAGCGCGTGGCTTACGCCCATGTTCCCGAGCCCCGCGATCATCACCTTCATTTGACGGCTCCTGATGTAATACCCCGGATCAACTGGCGCGAGAACAGAACATAGAGCGCCATAACCGGCAGGATGGCCATGCTGAGCGCCGACAAGACCGCATTCCAGTCCGTCACAAACTGGCCGATAAACACCTGGCTGCCCAAGGTCAGCGTTTTGACCTCCTCAGCCGGGGCAAGGATCAGCGGGAACCACAGGTCGTTCCAGATCGGGATCATGTTGAACACTGCGACGGTCGCCATTGCGGGGCGCACCAGGGGCAAGACCAGCCGAAAAAAGATCCTGTATTCACTCAGCCCATCAATGCGGCCGGCGTTCTTGAGATCCTGCGAAACCTGTCGCATGAACTCGGTCAGGATAAAAATCGCCAACGGTAACCCCTGCGCGGTGTAGACCAGGATCAACGCCATGAGAGTGTTCACCAGTCCCGTCGACACCATGAGTTCCAGGATCGCAACTGTTCCAATGCGGATGGGGATCATGATCCCAAGCGCAAGGTACAGGCCCATAAGCGTGTTTCCGCGAAATCTGTACTCGGCCAGGGCAAAGGCAGCCATCGCACCGAACAGCAGGATGAAGAACAACGACACGACCGTGACAATCATCGAATTCTGGAAGTACAGGAAAAAGTCCCCTTGCTTGAGGACCGTTTCATATCCGATCAGGCTGAAACTCTCTGCATCTGGGAGGGCCAGCGGTTCGCGAAAGATGGCGCCGCGGGTTTTGAAACTGTTGATCACGATTACAAACACCGGAAACAGCGCAATCATCGTGTAAAGCAATAGGATGCCGTGGATGGCAATCAGATTGGCAGGGCTGCGTTGGGTTTTGGTCATGATCTACATCTGATAGCGGCGGATGCGGGTCTGAATGCCAAACAGGTACACGCAGACGCCCACCAGGATGATCCCGAACATCGCCGATGCAATCGTCGCGCCCATATGCGGATCCCCCAACTGCAGCTGGAATCCAAAGAACGTACGATACAGGAATGTGCCAAGTATATCTGTCGAGAAATCCGGTCCGGCCAACGCGCCCTGGGCGGCGTAGATCAGATCGAAGGCGTTGAAATTGGCCACAAAGGTCAGGATCGATATGATCCCGATAGAGGGAAGAATAAGCGGTAGCTTGATCTTCCAGAAGGCGGACATGCCGGTGATGCCATCCACCTCTCCCGCTTCCAGGATTTCATCGGGAATGGAGAGGAGCGCGGCATAGATCAGCATCATGGGGATGCCCACGAACTGCCAGACGGACACCAGCGACAATGCCGTCAGTGCCGAGGCCTCACGGCCGAGCCAGGGGGCAAAGAGGAACTTCAGCCCAATCGCATCGAGCATTGAGGGCGCGATCCCCCAGATCGGCGAAAGGATCAGCTTCCATACAAAGCCAACGATGACAAAGGACAGGATGGTCGGCACGAAAATTGCCGAACGGTACACGGCCGCGAACCGCAATCGCGGTTGTGACAGGATCGCGGCCAATGCAATTCCGATCGGGTTTTGCACCAGCATATGGATCAGAAAAAACCAGAAGTTGTTGGCCAGCGCGTTCCAAAACTGGTCCGCCCAGACCGCATCGCCGAACAACGTCCGAAAATTGGCGAGTCCGACGAACTGACGGGTCTGGTCAACCTCGGTATAGAGGGCCAGAAACAGCGTCGCGAACAGCGGGTATATCATCACCGCGGTGTAGACCAGCACGGCGGGAGCCAGAAAAACCACAATGTGCCAGCGCCTTTTCATGCCTGCCCTCTGCTCATGGTGAGTGGGTTTTTGCGCCCTTTCGCGCAGGTCCTGGTTCCGAGATGGGCGCGGCAGCAGACCCGCCCCAGAACCGCCAACCGCGAGTTAGACGATCCCTGTTTCTTTCGGTCGTCTCATCCGGTGCAGAGAGGCCAACAGCCCTACCGCGCAGCGCACATTCACTGCGCGGACCCTGCTGTTTTTACTGTTGCGGGGCGTACCAGCTGGCCAGACCCTCCTGCAGCCGGGCACCAGCCTCCTCCGGTGTTTCGGTACCCCGAATGACCGCCGCGGACGCATTCCAGGTCTCGTTTTCCAGATTTGGTGTTCCGCGTGAGAGGATCTGATAGGTCGAACGGATCGAGGACTCACACTCAGACCGCCAGCTTACAAATTCCTGCGCCAATGGATCCTCCATCGACACCTCATGATCGGAAAGCGAGAAGAACCCGGGCAAGGCATTGGCATAAAGCGATGCGAACTCGGGCGAGCCAACCCAGTTGAGGAAGGTCATCGCTGCTTCGCCGTTTTCGGTCGCGGCGTTCATGCCCAGGGCAATGTCGGTATGGTCCGAGATGTAGCAGGTATCACCGGCGGCCGAGACGGGTGGCTTAAAGGCGCCCATTTCAAATTCGGCCAGGTTGTTAAAGCCCGAAATCTCCCATGACCCCGCAGGATAAATCGCAGCGCGGCCCAGCGTGAATATATTCTGGCTGTCAGGATAGGTCTGTGCCTCATATCCGTCACCCAGGTAGTCGCCCCATTTGGCCAACTGGCGGTAAGGTGCGATCCAGGGCTCGTCCGCCAGGGACTGCTCACCCGCGATAAGGGCCAGGCGCCCCTCTTCGCCTTTCCAGTAATTTGGACCGATGTTGTTATAGCCCATCGTAGCAGCTTCCCATTGGTCGTTGGTGCCCATCGCCATTGGGATATACGACCCGTCGGATTTGATCGCGTCCAGCGCCGCAAAGAATTCGTCTTCGGTTGTTGGCACTTCGATGCCGAGCTCTTCAAAGGCATCCTTGTTGTAGATGAAGCCGTGGATCACGCTTGCCATCGGGACGCAGAACTGCACGCTTCCGTCGTCCGTGCTCCAGCCGGATTTCGCAACCGGCGAGAAGTTCGCCATGCCCTCAAGCTCGGTGATATCCGCCAAATGTCCGGCGTCGTAAAGCGCCAGAGAGGCATCGAACGGTCGGCAGGTGATCAGGTCACCGGCAGAACCTGCGTCCAGCTTTGAGTTCAGGGCAGCGTTGTACTCCGCCGGTGCGGAAGGCGCGAACACAACTTTGATCCCCGGGTTCTGGGCCTCGAAGGCGGGGATGATACTGTCCTGC
>JBCCYF010000104.1:0-15595 GCA_039190275.1 Pseudomonadota bacterium
CCCCCACCCCGGCCGGGCATTGCCCGCGCACCGGTCGGGCGTACGGGCGTTGTTCTGGCTCACACTGCGGTGCTGAGCTTAAAGATTTCAACGTGTTAGGTGATAACCGATGGTTCTAGTCAAAAGTGAAACGCTCTCGCTGATCAACTGCTTGCTCTGAGAAAACTGGAGACCCGAAAATGAAAACATCCTGGACCACCCTGCCGTGCGCCATTCTTTCAACTGCGTTGCTGCTTTCCGGCGGTCCGGTATCCGCGGGCGGGAACAGCCCCTGGTCGGTGGCGCTCAAGCATTGCATCGCCGCATTTGAGAAGCTCAATCCTGTCGATGTCTCGGAGTTGTCGAAGGTCAAGGCACCGGACTGGGCCATGGTGGATCAGGGGGACACCTTTGCAGTTGGGCCCGATGTCTTCATGACCGTTCATGGCGAGATCAACACCGAACTGGCCAGCTGTACCGTGGCATCCAAAGGCGCGGAAATGGATGACGCCTTTGAGAGCTGGGCGAGCGAAGCGACGGACATGGGTATTTATGGTCCGGTCGATGGCGAGGATCTGACCCATGTCGAGACCATCGACTGGCGTGAACCGCGGATGAACATTGAGGTTGTGAGCAAGGGCGATGTGACCTGGATCAAAACCTATGAGGTGGACAAAGAAGCATGAAACCGCGCCTGTCAATCAACCACAGGTTCCGCGCGCCATGAGCCCGACCGTTCTTTACACGGCGGAGGTTATCCTCAACGGCCTTATGGCGGGCGTGATGTATTCCCTGGTAGCGCTGGGCTTTGTCCTGATTTTCAAGGCCAGCGGCATATTCAACTATGCGCAGGGTGTCATGGCCCTGTTCGCCGCCTTGACACTGGTCGGCCTGCAGAACGGACAGGTCCCGTTCGCGCATCTGATCAATGCGGTTTTTGGAACGGATCTGCACTACTTCGGGTGGAACGTTCCGACCGTTGCGGCAATTCTGCTGACGCTTTTGGTCATGGTACTGTTTGCCTGGGCTGTCGAATCCCTGGTCCTCAAGCATCTGGTCAACCAGGAACCCATAATACTTTTCATGGCGACGATTGGCCTGGCCTATTTTATGGAAGGGTTCGGCGATCTGATGTGGGGTTCGGACATCAAGAAGCTTGATGTCGGCCTGCCATCGGGCGGTTCGTTCTGGCTTGAAGACATCACCATTGGTTGGGCGGCCGAAGGATCGGAGTACTACGGCATGTACATCGATGTTCTGGATGTTTGGGCGACCGCGATCGCGGTCAGCCTTGTCGTAGCGCTGATGCTGTTCTCGCAATACACCAAGACCGGGCGTGCGCTGAGGGCTGTTGCCGACGACCACCAAGCCGCCCTTTCGGTTGGGATTTCGCTCAGGACCATCTGGGTGATCGTCTGGTCGATTGCGGGGTTTGTCGCCCTGGTCGCCGGTATTATGTGGGGCTCCAAGCTTGGTGTCCAATTCTCGCTCAGTCTGATCGCGCTCAAGGCGCTACCGGTCTTGATGCTGGGGGGGTTCACCTCAATCCCCGGTGCTATTGTCGGCGGTTTGATCATTGGTGTGGGGGAGAAGCTTTTCGAGTTTGCGATCGGGCCGATGATCGGAGGCGCAACCGAAAACTGGTTCGCCTATGTTCTTGCCCTCGTGTTTCTGGTGTTCCGCCCGCAGGGCCTGTTCGGTGAGAAGATCATTGAACGGGTCTAGGGAACATCGGATCGCGGCGATGGATCCGTTGCGCCTTTCGGTCGACTGCCCGTGCGGGGCCCGCAACCAGTTTGCAAGCAGCCGCGCAGGACATAAACGTTCCCCGTTGGGACGGATGGTGTCCCGCACAGAGGGGTTGTCTTGTGTCCATTCATTCGTGGCGATCACGCATGTTATCCGGCTGAACACTGGCTGGCGCGAAGCGATATCCGCTGCCGGAGCTTGGGCAGCCGTCGTCCAAAGATCCTTGACCTTGAATGTGAACCTTTTAGTGCAGAGTGCAGCAGGTCGGTCGGAGGCGTGGTGCACAACCGCGACATCCGGCCGACTGCTGAACGGACATGAAGGATAAGGGGCACATTGATGAATAGCATCTTGGACGGATTTTTTCGCGAGGATGAGACCCTCCACCCTCGTATGCTGGTGGCAGCCGGTATCGTCGCATATTTTTTTCACTACCTGGCAAAATGGTTTGGAGTTTCCTGGTGGATCACCCAGGGCCTGATCGTGCTGCTGGTGGCCATGCTATGCTATGCCGTGCTGCGGTTTCTGCTGCCCATGATGGACCCGCGCGATCCTGACGCTGACCCATTCGTTGTCTGGGGCACGTGTTTCTTGTTCCTGATCATGGGGGGTGATGGGTTCGGCGCCCTGTTCATTCCCGGGCTCATCATCGGGGCGGCTGTACTGTACTGGCGCGCGCCGGAACTGCTGGAGGTGTTTCCGTGGTTTGAGAAGGATGGCAATGAAGGATGAGGGGATAGTGCATGTTCTACCGTGAGGCCGGGGACTTCAAGGCCAGCTATACCGCGGACGGTCAAACCTTTCCCATCGCGTTCGATCGCTGGCGGTACTATCTGGTTGTTGGATTTGCGTTTCTCGTGGTCCCGTTCTTTCTGACCGAGTACCTGGCCAGCGCGGTTCTGATCCCCTTTCTCATCTGGTCGATTATCGCCATCGGGCTCAACATACTGACCGGCTATTGCGGTCAGGTCTCGCTTGGTACGGGCGGGTTCATGGCTGTCGGTGCCTATGCTGCGTATAAGATCATGACGGCGTTTCCCGATCTCAACATCCTGTTCGTTGTGCTGTTCGGGGGTGTGGTGACTGCCGCCGTTGGCCTGCTGTTTGGTCTGCCAAGCCTAAGGATCAAGGGCTTTTACCTCGCCGTGGCGACGCTGGCGGCCCAGTTCTTCCTTGTCTGGCTGTTTAACCGTGTCTCTTGGTTCTACAACTACTCTGCCTCGGGGCAAATCAACGCGCCGACGCGCTCGATCCTCGGCTATGAAATCACTGGGGCGACTGCGACTGCGGTGCCAAAGTACCTGTTTTGTCTGGTGCTGGCTTTTGTCCTTGCGTGGGTTGCGCGAAATCTGACCCGTGGTCGGTTGGGCCGCTCCTGGATGGCAATCCGCGATATGGACATTGCGGCTGAAATCATCGGAGTGAATCCGCTGCGGGCCAAGCTCTCGGCCTTTGCGATATCGTCCTTTTTCGTCGGTGTCGGTGGTGCACTATTCTTTACGGTGTATCTGGGTGCCGTGGAGGTGGGAGAGGCGTTCGGAATCCAAAAGTCATTTCTGGCACTCTTCATGATCATCATTGGCGGGCTTGGATCGATTTTCGGGAGTTTTGCCGGCGCAGCATTTATCGTGCTCATGCCGGTGCTGCTGAAAAACGTTATGGTCGGCGGCCTGGGTTGGCCAACCGATATCGCGGCCCACTTTGAGTTCGTCATTTTGGGCGGCCTGATTATCTTCTTTCTTATCGTTGAGCCGCATGGCCTTGCGGCTCTCTGGCGCATCGTAAAGGAGAAACTGCGTCTATGGCCCTTTCCACACTAGGGAAGGGAACCGTCCCGGGCGAAGACCGGGATCACAACATGTCAGGGAGGTTTAAAGACATGAAATTCAAATCCATTGCTACGGCGAGTGTCGCATTGGTTCTGGGCGCGAGCCCGGTTCTGGCGGATCTCGTTTTTCCGTCCCTCAGCTATCGCACTGGGCCCTATGCCGCCGGTGGGATCCCCTTTGCTGACGGCTATGCCGACTATTTCACGCTGCTCAATGAGCGCGACGGCGGGATCGGCGGCGTCATGACCCGCGTGCCGGAGTGCGAGACAGCCTATAACACCGAGAAAGGTGTAGAATGCTATGAGGCGACGAAGGGTGAGGGCAGCCTGGTTTATCAACCGCTTTCGACCGGAATTACGTACCAGCTGATCCCCAAGGCCAGTGCGGACGGCATCCCGCTTCATACCATGGGCTATGGCCGAACCTCGGCCGCAAATGGCGCGGTTTTTGAATGGGTGTTCAATTACCCGGCCAACTACTGGAACGGTGCGAGCCATGCGGTCAACCACATCCTTGAGGAAAACGGCGGTGACATCAGCGGCAAAAAGGTCGCGTTGGTGTACCACAACTCGGCCTATGGCAAGGAACCGATCCGCACCCTTGAGGAACTGAGTGGCAAGCACGGGTTTGAGTTCATGCCCGTCGCGGTTGATCATCCGGGGCAGGAGCAGAAATCCCAGTGGCTGCAGATCCGCCGCGAACGCCCGGACTACGTCGTGATGTGGGGCTGGGGTGTGATGAACCAGGTCGCCGTGCAGGAAGCTGCGAACATCCGCTTCCCCATGGAGAATTTCCTGGGCAACTGGTGGGCCGGGTCCGAGAATGACGTTCTGCCTGCGGGCGATGCCGCGACAGGGTACAAGGCACTGGCCATGCACAATGTCGGCTCGGACTTCCCGGTCTTCGACGATATTCAGAAGTATGTTGTCGATGCGGGCAAAGCTGCAGGCGCGGGCGATCAGATTGGTACGGTGCTCTACAATCGTGGTCTCTATGCCGCCATGTTGGCGGCTGAAGCCGCGCGCACTGCGCAGGATATCCATGGTGAGGCCGAAATCACACCCGCGATGATGCGTGACGGGATGGAAGCGCTCGAGATCACCGAGGAGCGGATGACCGAACTTGGCATGCCGAACTTCGGTCCGTCGTTTGCCGTCAGCTGCGACAACCATGGCGGTCCAGGGCTTGGTGCTGTGCAGCAGTGGGATGCGGCAAGCGGTGAGTGGACGCTGATCTCGGAGTTTGGTCCATCAGACGCCGACGTCATCAACGCCCTGATCGAAGAGGACAGTATGGCTTATGCGGCTGAGAACAGCCTTGAGCCGCGCAGCTGCAACTGACGATAGCTCGTTGATGCTTTGTTCATCTTCTCCGCGCCCCGATCGTGGGGCGCGGTTCATTTGCTTTAGGGTGTTCTAGGTTGCGCGTCATATCCGTGATTATGTCGCTTTTGGCTCTCGCCGCGTGTTCGTCGCCGCCGGATGATCTGACCTGCCCGGTGCTTAACGTTGTGTCCCCGGAGGGTATCGAGGTCAGCCAAGGCCGAGTAATGACGCCCGAGGAGGCGCAGGTTTTTGGCATGGGTGCGATGTTCGACCAGCGCGCCGAGGCTGCGTCAGATGCACCGACACGTCGCGCATTACCTCGAATAAAGGTTGCGCTTCTTTCGTCGGGCGGGCAGTTCGGCGCACACACTGCCGGTTTCATGAACGGGTGGAGCCAGAACACAACAGACCCGCGTCCGCAGGAGTTCGACGTGGTGACCGGTGTGAGCACCGGCGCGCTGATCGCCCCCTTTGTGTTCGCAGGGTCCGGCTATGACTCGGCCCTCGAAAAACTCTACAATGGTGTGCAGGAGCGGGATGTTCTGCGCCGCCGCAATGCGCTGGAGCTGCTTGGCGCGCCGTCGCTTTGGGACGCGCAACCCCTGGCGCGGCAGGTCGATCAGAATCTGACCGGACCGCTTTGGGCTGAGATCGCGAATGCCGAGGCGAGCCGCACGCTTTTGGCGGGAACGGTGAATGTGAACACCGGCTTTTTTGAAGCATTTGACCTCACGGAGGTTGCCGCGAAAGGAGGGGCGAACGCGCGGGATTGCATGCGCGAGGGTCTGTTGGCCAGCGCCGCGATCCCGGTGGCGTTTCCGCCCCGCCGGATAAACGGCAACTACTACATCGATGGGGCGGCCCGCCAGGGGCTGTTCCTGCGTGGTCTTGCGGCCGCACGGGTCGAGCCGGAAATCTATGTCTTCCTGAACAATCCCGCGACCTTTCCCGCCGACAGTCCATCTTATGCGCTGCCAACGCTTGCCGGTCGTTCAACGGAGATTTTGTCCGATGAACTTTTGCGGTCTTCGGCCGAGGATGCGGTGCGTTTCGCCCGGGCCCGGGGCTGGACGGTTCGGGGTGTCTTCGCTCCGGATCTGCGACCAGGGCCGGACTGCGAGAATCGCGATGGCGGTAAATCCGCGTTCTGCGCGAGTTTCACCCGCGCGCTCTTCGCTGCAGGGCAGAGCACAGCACGCATGTCGCCGATACCTTGGCTCGACGCGGACGCACTGATGGACAAGCTGGCCGAGAGCCGCCGGACCCAACGAAGGAACTGACCATGCTGGATGGGCCAAAACAAAGCGACTCCTTGCTTGAGGTCAACAATATCGAAGTGATCTACAACCATGTGATCCTGGTACTCAAAGGCGTGTCGCTCAGTGTGCCCAAGGGTGGCATCACCGCACTGCTTGGGGGCAACGGGGCCGGCAAGACAACCACGCTCAAGGCAATCTCCAACCTCTTGCACTCGGAACGGGGCGAAATCACCAAAGGCAGTATAGAGTACCGCGGCGAACGTGTCGGCAACCTGAGCCCAACAGATCTGGTCAAGCGTGGCGTGATCCAGGTGATGGAGGGGCGGCACTGCTTTGAACACCTGACCGTCGAGGAAAACCTGATGACGGGCGCCTATACCCGGCGTGACGGGCGGACCGCAGTCGATGCGGATCTGGAGCTGGTCTACACCTATTTCCCCCGCCTTAAGGAGCGGCGGAAGTCCCAGGCGGGCTATACCTCCGGCGGAGAACAGCAGATGTGTGCCATCGGCCGCGCGCTGATGAGCCGCCCGGAAACCGTACTGCTGGACGAGCCGTCCATGGGGCTGGCGCCGCAACTGGTCGAGGAGATTTTCGGGATCGTGAAAGATCTGAACGAGAAGGAAGGGGTCAGCTTTCTTCTGGCGGAGCAGAACACGAATGTGGCGCTGCGCTTTGCGCACTACGGATACATCCTGGAAAGCGGCCGGATCGTGATGGACGGTCCCGCGGCGGAGTTGCGTGAAAATCCGGATGTCAAAGAGTTCTACCTGGGCATGTCCGAAAAGGGTCGCAAAAGCTTCCGCGACGTGCGCAGTTATCGCCGCAGAAAGCGCTGGCTGAGTTGACGCGGCGGGCGACTTTGGACATGGCGACACTGGCAATCGCACTGAATTCACGGCTGTCCGCTGGAAATTCGGTAACAATGGCAGAGCGGTAGCTGTATCTATGCAAGCTGGTGAGTATTTCTTAAGCTTTTTCACGGCAAGGCTGCCGAACACTGAGGGGCACGTAGCCCCGTATACCACTGTCAGGCCTGCTGAGGCGCAGTAGGGCAGTTGTACGCGTACTGCGGCCGATGATTTGAAAGGATAAGACTTGAGCGATCATTTTGATCTTCTGGAGGTCCGCAGTGAGGATCAGCGCACGTCCGAACAATTCGCCGAACTCCGTCGTATTCTTGGTTTCGCTCGCGGTCATGCCGCTGGAATTGAAGTGCAGCTGGAAAATGTGGACACCGATGGGTTGGTAGACCGTGCCGCACTTGCCGCGCTTCCGGTGTTGCGCAAGTCCGAACTCACGTCCCTACAGGCCGAAGCGCCACCTTTCGGTGAACTCACCACGCGCAAACCCGCCCATAACCCGCTGATCTTCATGTCGCCCGGACCGATCTTTGAGCCGGGTGGCGAGGCCCGGGACTGGTGGCGATTGGGCCGGTTCCTGCATGCCGCCGGTTTGCGTATGGGCGACATCATCCACAACTGCTTTTCCTATCATCTAACCCCTGCAGGACACATGATCGAAAGTGCTGTGGCCGCGATCAGCGCGACATGCGTTCCTGCGGGCACCGGGCAAAGCGAACTTCAGGTCGAGGCGGCACATCGGATCGGATGCACGGCCTATGCGGGTACGCCGGACTTCCTGAAAGTGATACTCGAAAAGTCAGATGAGCTTGGCAAGCCGCTAAGCTTTACCAAGGCAGTTGTTTCTGGCGGCGCGCTGTTCTCTAGTCTGCGCCAGTTCTACCAGGATCGCGGCATACGGTGCTTTCAGGCTTATGCCACCGCCGACCTTGGCAATGTCGCCTATGAAAGCGCGACGATGGAGGGCATGATTGTTGATGAGGGTGTCATAGTAGAAATTGTCCGCCCCGGAACCGGCGATCCGGTGCCCGAAGGCGAAGTTGGCGAAGTCGTTGTGACCGCGCTCAACACGGATTATCCGCTCGTGCGCTTTGCGACCGGGGATCTTTCCGCGGTATTGCCGGGGCAAAGTGCCTGTGGACGGACGAACATGCGGATTAAGGGTTGGATGGGTCGGGCTGACCAAACGACCAAGATCAAAGGCATGTTTGTACGCCCCGAACAGGTTGCCCAGATCGCGCGCCGTCATCCTGAACTGGCCCGTTTGCGGCTGGTGGTTGCACGAGCTGAAGAGGCGGACGTCCTCAGGCTTGTGGCGGAAACGGAAGCGGCCGATGCGGATGCCGTTGTTGTCACGTTGTCCGAAGTATTGAAACTGCGTGGAACGGTCGATTTGGTTACCCCGGGAACTTTGCCCAATGATGGCATAGTGATAGAAGATCAGCGCAGCTACGACTGAAACAATGCCACAGTTCGGCACGCCATCATTTCGCCGCTTGGATAGGCGATATGTCGCCGCTATGTTAACGCTGCTTGGGGAATGACCGGAGTCTTTAATGGCTGTCAAATCTCTGCTGAGATGCGCGCTGATCGGCGCTGGCTTGGTGGCGGCCTCGCCGGGCCACGCGGTGGATCTGGCGCTCGTCGTTACCGGCGATGACGCGCTGACTTCGGAAACCGCGCATGAGGAACTCATCCAAAGCTATACCGCCGCAGGTTTCGAAGTCATCTCGGCCAGTGGTTTGGACCGGGAGCGCCTGGCCGAGCGGATAGCTCAGTTCGAGCGGGCCATGGTCGATACCGACCGGCTGGTCGTACATCTTTCGGGGCCGCTGGTAAGTGAGGCAGGTCTTTCGGTTTTCCTACCCGAGAATGTGGCCGCCGAAAGCCGCACCGAGGTGTTGACGGGGGGCATCCCCCTGCCGCTGTTGTTCGAGATTGCCGCAACCCGCCCCGGTCAAAGCATGGTTGCGCTGGGTGTCACGCGACTGGCCGATCCGATGGCGCTGCAATTGGAAATCCCGCAGGGTGTCCTGGTCCTGCGCGGCCGACCGATCAAAGTGCGCGATGTTATCGTCGACCAGATGCTTGGCGCCGGTCGGACAGCCCTTGAGATTGACGCCACTGCAGCGGAGGTGCAGTTCGAGGGCCTGGTGACCAACCTGTTCCGTCTTGCCGACCCTGTTGAGGAGGAGGAGGTCGCGTCCGTCTCCGAGGACCCGGGCCCGGAAGTATTCGAAGCGGATCTAGCTCTGTCCGAGGAGGACCGGATAAAGGTCCAAGACGACCTGAGGATCCTGGGCTATGACACAGGGGCTGCCGATGGTACCTTTGGCGAAGGTACCCGGGCTGCCTTGCGAAACTGGCAGCGCGATAATGGTATGACCGTGACGGGATATCTCAACCGTCGCCACTATGGTCAGTTGAACGCTGCAGCGGCAGCTGAGCGTGCAGAGATCGCCGAAGCGGAAGCCGCGAATATTGCAACATCCGAAGCAGAACGCGCGGGATGGGATCTGGCCCGCAGTGCAGATACGTTGCGCGCATACCGCAGCTACCTCGAAACCTATCCCGAAGGCCGCTTTGCGGATCGTGCGCGCGATCGGATCGAGACGCTGGAAGCAGCCAGTGAAACGGCGCAGCGGATACGTGGCTATCGGCAGGAGGAGCGGAGCCTGGGTCTGACCGTTGCAAGCGTCGCCGTGCTTGAGCGACGCCTGGACTCACTGGGTCTGGTAGCTGGTCCGCCGGATGGTCGCGTCGACCGTCAAACCCGGCGCGCACTGGCGACATTTCAGGCGCAGCGGGGGCTGACCCCCACAGGCTACTTGAACCCGCAGACGATACAGCGGCTTATTCTGGCCGGAAATGAATCCAGCGAATAGGCCGCATCAAAAAAGCCGCCCGTATTCGGCGGCCTTTTCGGTGTGAATTTAGCTGAACTCAGCCCTGGCGTGCCTTGAACCGGCGTTGGGTCTTGTTAATCACATAAACGCGCCCCTTGCGGCGTACGACGCGGCAATCGCGATGACGCTGCTTGAGGGAGCGAAGCGAATTTCTGACCTTCATGGCCTCTCTCCTATCTCTCGCGGCGCGCGGCCTGGCCTGCGCCTGCATTTCAACATACCCCGTCTGGGCAATCACTGGTGGGCGTAGCTGGGATTGAACCAGCGACCCCTTCGATGTCAACGAAGTGCTCTCCCGCTGAGCTATACGCCCGAAACTGGCCACGCAGGCCGAACAAGCCTGCGTGAGCGATCCGTATAAAAGGTTGTGTGACCGGGTTCAAGACCTTTTGCGGTAGCCATTTCTGGGGTAGGACTCAAGCGCAAAGGACGGAGGCACTTGCGGCGTTGACCAAAGCTTTCACTCTTATCGAACCGGATCAGTGGACATCGCCCGCTGTGTTCAGCTCTCCCCACTCCGGGGCACGCTATCCGGCGGATTTTCTGGCGACGGCTAGCCTTGATGCCAACAGCATCCGCTCGTCCGAAGATGCATTTGTCGACCGGCTGTTCGTCGCCGCACCGCGGCTGGGCGCACCGCTTTTGGCCGCGACGCTGCCGCGTGCCTATGTTGATTTGAACAGAGCTGCGGATGAACTTGATCCCGCCCTTATCGCTGGAGCGCAGCGTCGCGGGGCGAACCCGAGGGTCTCTGCCGGGCTTGGTGTCATTCCCCGCGTCGTGGCCGAAGGGCGGCCGATACGTTCGGGGAAAATTCCGCTGCGCGAGGCACTCAAGCGACTTCGCCTCGGGTATCACCCTTATCACGACAAACTTGAGACGTTACTGACCCGTCAGCGCGACACTTTTGGCCTTGCGATTCTGTTCGATTGCCACTCGATGCCCCATGATGCCCTTGTTTCGGCACCAATGGTCCGGGGCTCGCGGCCGAACATTATCCTGGGCGATCGGTTTGGTGCGGCGTGTTCGCGTTGGGTGATCGATGCGGCGACGGCTGTGTTTACCGATGCCGGGTTTACGGTGGCCCGGAACGCACCGTTCGCCGGCGGCTATATCACACAGCACTACGGACGCCCGTCACGTGGTATTCACGCCTTGCAAATCGAGATTGACCGATCGCTGTACATGGACGAAGCGGCCCTGGTCCCGCATAAGGACTTCGATGGTCTTGTTCACCAAATCGGTGCCGTTGTCGCGGGCCTAGCTGGACTCGGCGGTACGGCAACACCCCTCGCTGCAGAATAAAAAAAGGGTCGCGCGGTGCGCGACCCAAGTCTAGGGAGGAAACGCCCGAAAGGGCGAATGATGCAGCGCATCAATGTATCTAGGGATACCGTATGCGTTGAATCCGTCAACAAGGCAGACCTAGATTAGGTGGTAAATCACACAATTGTGCGGTAAATTTGTGCAGTGTGGAAATACCGCCTGCGAATTGACCAAACCCTGCATGGATTGCGTCAGTTTAACGCACGGCCCTTTACGATTGCGTCATCGCCAAACCGGGTGCGGATCGTGTCTGTTGCCCGCTCGGTTGCGGTCCGCTGTTGTGCTAATGGATCAAGCAGATCCGCGCTCAGATCCGCCGTGGCTGCGTCGGTTATTCCGCCAAGACCAATGCCGATCAGACGGAACGGCCCGTCGGACAGCGCGCGCTGCAACATCGGGGCGGTGCTTCGGTGCAGGACATCCGCCAACTGTGTGGGTTGATCCAATGTCTGTCGGCGGGTGATCAGCTGGTGATCGGCGCGTTTGAGTTTTAGCGTGACAACCCGCCCGCCCAGCGCGCGCGCTTTAGCCCGCGCCGAAACCTTTTCGGCTAGACGCCACAAGTGACCGTCAAGGAGCTCGGGGTCCGCTGTATCGTCATGAAAGGTGGTTTCGTTCGAGATTGACTTTACGCCGCCCCGGCCCGACACCTTGCGCGCGTCCTGACCCCATGCCAGCCGCCAAATATGGTCGCCCATTTGCCCGTACCGGTCCGCCATCGCCTTACGCTCGCGTCGGCGGACATCGGCTATTGTCCGGATGCCGTCGCGGGCCAGTGTTTCGCGCGCCGCCCGTCCCACGCCCCAGATAATCCCGACCGTCTGTGTTTCCAAAAACCCCAGTGTTTCTGCCGCCCCGATCACTGAGAACCCTCGCGGTTTCTCCAGGTCTGATGCGACTTTTGCAAGAAACTTGTTGTGCGACAGGCCGACAGATGCGGTCACACCAAGCTCGGCCTCGATGCGCGCGGATAGTTCCGCCATAAGCATCGCCGGGCTTTTACCGTGGAGGCGCGAAGTGCCCGTCAAATCCAGGAAAGCCTCGTCCAGGGACAAGGGCTCAATATCTGGTGTAAGTACTTCCATCATACTCCGAATCTGGCGGGACACGGTCGCATATGCATCCATCCTGGGTTTTATGACGGCCGCATCCGGACACAGCTTGAGCGCTTTGAACATCGGCATGGCCGAGTGGACGCCCCTGATGCGCGCGATATAGCAGGCTGTCGACACCACACCGCGTCGTCCACCCCCGATGATCACGGGTCGGTCCGCGAGGTTTGGATTGTCCCGCTTCTCCACCGTCGCATAGAACGCATCGCAATCGATGTGTGCGATGCTGAGCGTGTTAAGCTCAGGATGGTCTAAGAGCCGAGGCGACCCGCACGCCGCGCACCTGCCAGGGGGTGATCCCGGCGGAACGTCCTGGCTGAAACAATCCCGGCACAGCTGTGGCATAGGCTTTGTTTAGCCCAGCTGAGGGTGCAAGGAAATGTCCTGCCGCGGCCAAACAACCCAAACTTTGCGATACACTGCAAGTAAGAAGGAGCGTGCAGGACTTTGCGCAGACAAGCCTCCGGGGCGGCAGCTACCCGGCCATCCCTTCGTGCGAGGCAACATCCGAAGTTGTTGAGGGACTTTGCACACCCGATGACGCCGCCTCGGACTGCAGGCGCCGCTGATTGACCTTGCGCGCCTCTATCGCCTTCAATGCGATATCTATATCAGCGAGCTCCTCGCGGAGCATGGCGATTTTAGCCTCGACCGATTTACGCTGTGTTTTCAACACATCGACCACATACATCTAGCGTCCTTCCCCATGTCCATATCTCACCATGTGATAACCCTCACACCCACGACATGTACGCCAAGATTTGTGGCGATTCGAGGGCCATTTTTGAGGGGATTGAGATCGTTCTTGGCTCAGGGTATCGCTGTCGCCCCGATGCTTGCCATCTAACCCGCTGAATTGAAAAGAGGATGTGAATACTGCGCGGATAACCGCCGACACTTCGCGCAACCCACGGGTTTAAATACATATTCAAATGTAACCTACGGCACTGTGCGAAATTCGCACAGACGATAAAAAAAGGGCATTCAGGGTAGAAAACGTATCAGCACGCACTCGCAGCAGTCGCAATTTCAGCGTAATTTTGAGTAGGGTGGTGTGCGTGTAGTGTAGTTAGTTGATGGGGAATGCAGATGGCTGCGGCAAATCGTCTATTGGGGTTAGACGCGCTTCGAATGCTTCTGGCACTTGGGGTCCTCTTTTATCATTATCTCTGGTCGGGGCCCACCAAGGGTGTTCTGCCGATTGAGCCGGTCGAGTTCCTGTTCTATGGCCGCTATGCGGTGCCGGTTTTTTTCATTATCAGCGGGTTTGTGATCGCCAGATCCATGGCGCGGCGGAATTGGTATGGATTTGCTGTGGCAAGGATTGCGCGGCTTTATCCCTCGCTCTTATTTTGCGCGACTGTCACGTTCGTGGTGCTCCTTCTCGGCAACAAACCGACGATGGATACCATTATGGTTTACCTTGGGGCCATATCCTTCTTCGGGATCGGTTTCGACCATGGTCAAATCGACGGATCCTACTGGACGCTGGTGTACGAGTGGCGCTTTTACGCGATCGTTGTTCTATTGATGGCTGTCGGTGCCAGTCGGGTCTTACCACTCTTGATCACGGCGTTTTCGTTTGCGGGGCTCATTGTGGAGTTGGGCGGCGTACAGGAAATTGGATACTTGGTGCCGTTGTATCCCTATGCTTCGTTTTTTGCCATCGGCGTTCTGGTAGCACTGGGGATCTCTTCGGGGTGGAAGCCTTGGATCCACGGGTTGATTGCGTTCAACATTGTCGCGGCAGGTTTTGCTCTGCCAGGCAGCATTCAGGATATATTAGTCGATCATGTGGTCCATCAGTCGGTGTGGGAGGGGCTGATCATAGCGGCCGTTGCCCTTATGATTTTTGCGATTTTCTATCACCTGCCGATCCCGGACCGCCTGGCGGGATTTGTTCAGTTATGCGGCGCGATGAGCTATCCGCTGTACCTTGTCCATCAAGTGTTCGGATATCGAATTATTCGCAAGTTGCATGACTTTGATGTGCCGCCCATGCTTGGAGTACTCGCTGCGGTATGCGCGTGCTGCGCGGTGGCGTGGGTTGCGGCCCGGCTCGTCGAGCCGAGGTTAACGCCTATCCTTAAAACGGCCCTCACGGTCGAGCGTCCGATCCGGCGCCCCGCCTGATCAGAGGATCGGCAGCGACGCGAGGATGTTGCGGGCGGACCGGGCGGGATCTGTAGACTGCCAAATCGGTCGGCCGACCACAATATGATCGGCGCCCTGGCCCAGTGCATTCGCCGGGGTTTCAATCCGCTTCTGGTCACCCGGCGCAGCGCCCGGCGGACGAACCCCAGGTGTGACAATCAGTTTTCCATCCGCTTCCGGCAGGGACCGTATCAGGCTGGCCTCTGCCGCGGCCGCGATCACACCATCTGCCCCGGCTGTAAGCGCGAGCCGCGCGCGCTCAACAACGATATCAGGCACCTGGCCCGCGCGGATAAGCGAGAGATCCAGGTCATTTCGGTCAAGTGACGTCAGCACTGTGACCGCAAGGATTTTGGTGGACGCGTCGCCCCGGCCCGCCACCGCCGCCGAAACGACATGGGGGTCCCCATGGACCGTGAGAAAATCCAGCTCGTAGCGGCAAAGCCCCTCGACCGCCCGCTCAATGGTAGCCGAAATGTCAAACAGCTTCATATCCAGAAAAACGCGTTTCCCCTTCTCTTTCAATTCATCGGCCAGGGCCAAGCCGCCGCCGGTCAGCATTCCAAGTCCGATCTTGTAGAAGGTCACGGCATCGCCCAGATCATTGGCAAGCCTGAGACCCTCCAAGGCGGTTGGGACATCAAGGGCGACGATCAGACGGTCATTGGGATGCATGCGTAGCTCCACTTGTTCCACGGGTTATGGTCAGCGGGAGCCGATTGTTCAAGCGATTGCGAACGTCTGGGCTGAGATGTTGATGCTTCCCCAGTCCTCCAGAGGTATGTGTTGACCACTGAGCGCGCAGTCGATGGCCCAGGTGTCGCGCAAGATCAGCTGCACCGGATGAACCTCGCAGGGTGTTTGGTGGGCGCGCAGCCGCACGACATGCCGCCCACGGATGGCCTGCGCCATGGCCGGCAGGCGGGGGTCTGCAGCCGGTAGGTCCTGCCATTGGTGTTGAAACAACGCCTGCGCTGTCTGCGCCAGCTGGCGTGTCCCGTCAGGCAGGCTTTCGAGGAGTTTCGTGCGGGCCCGTTCGCCCGCCGTAAACAACCCGGTGGGTGCCAGCATCGGCGCGGGCGCGGCCAGGATC
>JBCCYF010000105.1:0-15519 GCA_039190275.1 Pseudomonadota bacterium
GATGATATGAGGGGGCGCGACAATGGCACGGGATGAGCACTACCGGGACGCCGTCTCGAGCATCGATGAGATCATCGAGGATGCACGCAACGGCCGGATGTATATCCTGATCGACCACGAGGATCGGGAGAATGAAGGCGATCTGATCATCCCGGCCCAGATGGCCACGCCGGACGCAGTCAACTTTATGGCCACACATGGACGGGGCCTGATCTGCCTGGCCTTGCCCGGGGAGCGTCTGGACGCGCTCGGCTTACCACTTATGGCGGCGAGCAACTCTTCCCGGCACGAAACGGCCTTTACGGTTTCGATCGAGGCGCGGGAAGGGGTGACAACAGGTATTTCGGCACACGACAGGGCGCGCACTGTATCGGTGGCGATTGATGCCTCTACCGGGCCGCAAGATATTGCCACACCCGGTCATGTGTTCCCGTTGCGGGCCCGCGATGGTGGCGTGCTGGTCCGTGCCGGGCATACCGAGGCTGCGGTTGATATCTCGCGGCTGGCCGGGCTCAACCCGGCTGGCGTGATCTGCGAGATCATGAAGGAAGACGGCTCAATGGCGCGTCTTCCGGATCTGGTGGCTTTCGCGCAGTTGCACGGGTTGAAGATCGGGACAATCAGCGACTTGATCGCCTATCGCCGCCGCCATGACAATCTGGTCCGCGAGAGCGCAGTCCGGGCCGTGACAAGTGAATATGGCGGCGAATGGATGCTCCGGGTCTATACAGACGATACCGGCGGGGCCGAGCATCTGGTACTGACCAAGGGCGACATTACCCTGCCCCAGCCCATAATGGTCCGCATGCACCCGGCGAACCCACTTGACGACATGCTGGGCCTTACACCCGGACGCTCCCACCAACTGGCGGATGCCATGCGAATGATTGCCAAAGAGGGGCGCGGGGTCGTGGTCCTGCTGCGCGACATGTCGTCAAAACTGGTTATGGAGGGCGAAGCCTCGCCACAAACATTGCGGCAGTACGGCCTGGGCGCCCAGATATTGGGCTCGCTGGGCATACACGAGCTGATCCTGTTGACCAATGCACCCAGCTTCAAGGTTGTCGGGCTTGACGGCTATGGCCTGTCAATCCATTCCACCCGCGCCATTGAGGAGAGCCACTGATGGCCACCGCCGTTTCGCATCACGCGATGCAGGCGCCGGTGTTCGAAGTGCCGACCCGTGTACTGATCGTGCGCTCCCCCTATTACATCGACATCGCCCGGCAATTGGTCCGTGGCGCGCAAACGGCCTGCGAAGCGGCACAGGCGATGTATGATGTGGTCGACGTGCCCGGCGCGCTTGAAATCCCTCAGGCGATTGCGCTGGCTCACGGGCATTACGACGGCTTTGTGGCGCTGGGCTGCATTATACGCGGTGAAACCAGCCACTATGACACTGTCTGCAACGACAGTTCCCGCGGATTAATGGAATTGGGGCTCAAGGGCCTGTGTGTCGGAAATGGTATTCTGACGGTGGAAAACATGGACCAGGCCACTGTTCGGGCAGATGTATCGGGTCAGAACAAGGGCGGTGGCGCAGCGGTTGCGGCATTGACGCTGATTGCCCTTAAACGGCAATTTGCCAAACCGTCAACCGCCCTTCCCGACGGCAGTTTCCGGATCGCCGGTGCGCCCGGCAAGGATGTTGGCTGATATGGCGCATGCCCCCCGTTCAGCCAAGCGTGAGCGCTCGGCGGCCCGGCTCTATGCCACGCAGGCGCTCTTCCAGATGGAGGCGGCGGGCGCCGATCTGAAGGACGTTCAACAAGAGTTCGAAACCCACCGTTTCGGGGCCGACATCGAAGGCGAAACCTGGCCCGAGGGCGACATTGCCTTGTTCCGCGCCCTACTGTTAGGGGCCTATGACCGGCAGGCCAAGATCGATCAGCTCACCGATGGGGCGTTGGACGAGAAATGGCCGATCGCACGTATTGACCCAACTCTCCGCGCCCTGTTGCGCGCAGCCGGGGCAGAGCTCCTGACCCAGGACACACCGCCCAAGGTTGCGATTTCGGAGTACGTGGATGTCGCCAAGGCGTTCTTCCCGGACGGTAAGGAACCAAAACTGGTCAATGCTGTTCTGGATCATATGGCACGGGTGATCCGGCCCGAGGCATTTGCCTGAAATGGCCGACCTTGGGACAGCGGTTCCCAACTGGAGACCGCCGGGCACAGACTTTGAACCGCTATCGGGCACATACGCCGCCCTGACGCCGTTGCGCGTCGCAGATGCCGAGCCTCTCTACAAGGTGAACAGGACCGACCATAGGATCTGGGACTATCTCTTTGACGGTCCGTTCGACAGTGTCGATGCCTATCGGGATTGGGTCGTGGCGGCCAGTGCCGGTCGAGACCCCTATTACTATGCCATCCGAAACCTCCGGACAGACCGGCTGGGCGGCGTCGCAAGCTATCTGCGGATAAACCCCGGCGCCGGATCAATCGAGGTTGGCAACATCAATTTCTCCCCGTCCTTGCAGCGCACACCCGCGGCGACTGAGGCCATGGTTCTGATGATGCGCTGGGCCTTTGATGCCGGTTACCGCCGCTACGAATGGAAGTGCAACGCGCTGAACCTGCCGTCACGCAGGGCGGCGCAACGTCTTGGCTTCAGCTTCGAAGGGATCCATCGTCAGGCCTTGATCGTAAAGGGCCATAGCCGGGACACGGCGTGGTTCTCGATCCTCGATACCGAATGGCCAAACCTGCGCGCGGCGTATGAGCAATGGCTGGACCCATCCAATTTCACCGATGATGGCGTCCAACATGTGGCGCTGAGCGCGCTTACGGCACCCCATTTGACTACGCCGGATCCGTCGATCTGAACTTTCCGGTGCGCTGGTCGCCCGGGTTCTGAACCGTCGGTTTTGCCGCCCAACGACATTGACTTGGTGCACGCAAGCGCCTGTGTTGACTTTTTGGTTGTCCATGTCCTGTTAGAGGGACGGTTGTCCAGACCCAAGGATCAGATATGCTCACGCCCCGTCCCGATACAGTCGACTTCCTTCTGACCCGCCGATCGCGACCGGCAAAAACGCTGACGGCGCCAGCGCCCGACCCTGTGGCTTTGAAGAAGATCCTCACGGCAGGTCTGCGCGTCCCCGACCATGGCAAACTTGAGCCCTGGCATCTGCTTGTGCTGGAGGGTGATGCGTTGGCACGCATCGCGGACCTCACCATGTCGCTTGGATTCTCGCGTGGACATGATCCCGAAAAGGCCGAGAAGGCAGCCTTTATGTTTTCCGGAGCGCCCCTGATCGTCGCGGTCGTGTCGGCGCCGGTGGAAAGCGAAAAAATCCCAGAGGTCGAGCAAATTCTCTCTGCCGGCGCGGTCTGCCTGAGCATCGTCAACGCGGCACTGGCGCTGGGTTGGGGCGCGAATTGGCTGAGCGGCTGGACTGCAACGGATAAAGAGTTCCTTGCCAGCGCCTTTGACCTCGTCCCGCCAGCACAGGTGGCAGGTTACATTGTTCTGGGGACCGAGGGTCATGCTCCGCCCGAGCGTCCGAGGCCGGACCTATCGGCGAAAGTCACTCACCTGCTGAGTTAGAGCGCGTGTTCGATCCATTGCGCGCAAGCCGGTGTTGCCTTGGAATACGGGGCAGCCGAGGCCACCCCGCTTCCCTGTCGCAAACGTGCTTCAGCCTTCTTCGGTCGTCTGATCAGCCGGAAGGATCAAAACCGGCGTATCAACCGCGTCACTTGCGTCAGCAGTTGGGATAGGCGTGTACTCAGCGCTTGCTGTCACGTCAGAGTAGCTGCCCCAGTTGCACTCGGCCGCAGCCATGCCAGCAAAACCGATTACAAGGGCGGTGGTCAGAAGTCCTGTCAGTTTCATGAAGTCTCTCCTGTTATGTGCGAGTTAAGTGTAGGCGGTCCCTGCGATCTGTCCAGTTATTAGTCCTGGACGCGCCCGGTGCGGTGTATAGCTGCCCAATTTCAGAGCATACCGCCGCAGTGCAGTCGCGTAAATTCGCGATGGTCGAAAAACTCCAGCCAGGCGTACCGCGGACCGGTCTACTGCGCATTTGCCTCAGCGATCCGCCCGTCCCCAGTAATCCAGATCCGCCACAGTGATCCAACCCGAAGCGATCAGAAGACAAACCGGCACCCAAAGCACCGCAGAGATCAGAGTGACCCAAAGCATCTTGCGTTTCACATTGGCGTTGACCGGTGCAGAGGCCGGCGCGTCCGCCCCATCGGTCCCTTCATCCCCATGGGTGCGCAGGCCCAGCGGGAGGGCTATCAGCATGCCCATGAACCAAAAAACCGCAAAGAGGACCATCGCGCCGGTGATTGTCATGCCTGCTCCAACTCGACCAGAGTGCCGGTAAAATCCTTTGGGTGAAGAAACAAAACAGGCTTCCCATGCGCACCAATCCGCGGGTTCCCATCGCCCAGAACGCGCGCGCCAGAGGCCTGCAGGCTGTCCCGTGCGGCTACGATATCGTCGACCTCGTAACAGATGTGATGGATACCGCCGGACGGATTTTTGTCCAGAAACCCCTGGATCGGCGATGCCTCGCCAAGCGGATACAACAACTCGATCTTGGTGTTTGGCAGCGTGATAAAGACAACTGTCACGCCGTGCTCGGGCTCGTCCTGCGGCTGGCCGACGTCTGCACCCAGCGTGTTGCGGTATTGTGCCGCAGCCGCCTCAAGATCCGGAACCGCGATCGCGACGTGATTTAATCGACCGATCAATGCATCCTCCTGTAACGCTGAAGAACGGGGTAAGGCGGGCGCCCGGCCGTGGCAACCCGCATTTGGTCGCGGGCCGACATACCCAGCATCACTTCAAAGAAAATTTCTATGGTAATTTCCGCAATCCGCTTCAGAATGGAGGGAGCAAGGCAAAGTCAATAACACCAAGCTTACTCTAGGGAGAGTTCAAATGACCAATATCTCCATGACTGTAAATGGTACTGCCGTGGAGGGGGCCGTGGAGGGGCGTACCCTGCTTTCGGCATTTCTGCGCGAGGATCTGAAACTCACCGGCACGCATATCGGCTGCGACACAAGCCAATGCGGGGCCTGCGTGGTTCATATGGATGGGGTCGCGGTTAAGGCCTGCACTGTGCTGGCTGCAGATGCTGCCGGTGCTGAGGTTGTGACCATCGAGGGGATGGCAAATGCCGATGGCTCGCTGGGGATCGTACAGCAGGCCTTCCAGGATGAGCATGGCCTGCAATGTGGCTTTTGCACCCCAGGCATGGTGATGAGCGCGGAGGCGCTGCTGAAGGAAAACCCCTCCCCGACCGAGACCGAGATCCGCGCATATCTTGAGGGCAACATCTGCCGGTGCACCGGATATCACAACATCGTCAAAGCCATACAAACCGCCGCGGCGCGGATGCAGCCCGTAGCGGCTGAGTAACGGCAGGACGCCCGGTGCCGCCTGGGGACACCCATCCGGTGTCTGGGCAGATATGGACACTTTTGAAAACAAGCTCTGCGGACAACGTCAGCGGATAAATCGGGGAACACCCCGAGTAGGGAGATATCAATGCCAAAGGACAACGGGATAGGCGCAAGCCCAAAGCGCCGCGAGGACGTACGATTCTTGATGGGGCGCGGAAATTACACCGATGATCTGAATATGGTCGGTCAGGCCTATGCGGTATTTGTCCGCTCGAACATCGCGCATGGCGCGATCAACAGTGTACGTACAGACACAGCCCAGGCGATGCCCGGCGTGCTTGCCGTTTACACCGGTGAAGACTTTGCGGAAGTTGGCGGTAACCCGGCGGGTTGGTACATCGAAAGCCGTGACGGCACACCGATGAAAGAGCCCAAACGCCCGGTATTGGCGCATGGAAAGGTACGCCACCTAGGCGATGCCTATGCAGCGGTTATCGCCGAAACCTACCAACAGGCCAAGGATGCGGCAGAAGCCATTGAGGCGGACATCCAGGAGCTTCCCGCGATTATGGATATGGGCGCCGCGATTGCAGGCGGTCCGCTGGTGCATGACGAGATCGAGACAAACGTCTGCTTTGACTGGGGGTGGATCGAGGACAACCGCGCCGCAACTGACGAGGCGATCCGCAACGCGCCACATGTGACCACTCTGGAACTGGTGAACAACCGCCTTGTCCCAAATGCGATGGAGCCACGCGCCTCGATCGGCGACTACGATCCGGGCACGGGTGACTACCGGCTGCACACGACCAGCCAGAACCCGCATCTGACGCGGCTTTTGATCAGTGCCTTTGTGCTGGGTATCCCCGAACACAAGCTGACGGTCATTGCGCCGGATGTAGGCGGTGGATTTGGCTCCAAGATCTATCACTACGGCGAAGAGGCGCTGGTGCTGACCGCGGCCCGCAAGCTGGGTCGCCCGGTGCGGTGGACGGCGGAACGGTCAGAGAGTTTCCTGACCGACGCGCATGGGCGCGATCACGTCACCCGGATCGAACTGGCCACCGAAGCGGATGGCACATTCATTGCAATACGGACCGAGACGATGGCGAATGTCGGCGCGTATCTGTCCAACTTTTCGACCGCGACGCCGACGTTTCTGCACGGTACACTCATGGCCGGCAACTACACCGTTCCGAATGTCTATGTGAACGTCAAAGCGGTATTCACAAACACCGCGCCGGTTGATGCCTATCGCGGCGCAGGACGCCCCGAGGCGACCTATTCCATCGAACGGGTGATCGACAAGGCGGCGCGCGAGCTGGGGATCGATCCGGTTGAGATCCGGCGCAAGAATTTCGTCAAGCCGGAACAGTTCCCGTTTACGAGTGCGGCCGGTCTGCAATATGACATCGGCGACTACGATGCGCTGATGGACAAGATGTCCGAGGTTGCCGACCTGGACGGGTTTGAAGCACGCCGGTCCGAAAGCGCTGCGCAGGGTAAGCTGCGCGGCCTGGGCCTGAACAGCTATATTGAGGCCTGCGGGATCGCGCCATCCAACCTGGTCGGTCAGCTTGGCAGCCGGGTCGGGTTGTACGACGCCGCAACGGTGCGGGTAAACGCGACAGGCAATCTGAGCGTCATGGTCGGCGCACACAGCCACGGTCAGGGCCATGAAACCGCCTTTGCGCAGGTTGTGGCGGACATGCTGGGCATCGCCGAGGACCAGATCGATATCGTCCATGGCGACAGCTCGAAAATCCCTTTCGGCATGGGCACCTATGGCTCGCGCAGTATCGCCGTATGCGGCTCTGCCATGGTGCGGGCGACCGAAAAAGTGATTGCGAAGGCAAAAAAGATCGCCGCGCATATGATGGAAGCTGCCGAAGGGGATGTGGAATTTGCGAATGGCGCATTCTCGATCGCGGGGACAGATAAGTCGGTGGCCTGGGGCGAGGTGGCCTTGAAGGCCTATATCCCGCACAATTTCCCGCTGGAAGATATCGAACCGGGTCTTGAGGAAACGGCGTTCTACGATCCGGCGAACTTTACCTATCCGGCCGGTGCCTATGCCTGTGAGGTGGAAGTCGACCCCGAAACGGGAAAGGTCGAGCTGCTCAGTTTCGTCGCGGCGGATGATTTCGGCAATGTCATCAACCCAATGATTGTCGAAGGACAGGTTCACGGTGGCCTGGCGCAGGGCATCGGGCAGGCGTTGATTGAAAACTGCGCATATGATGCGAACGGCCAGCTTCTTTCCGGGTCTTATATGGATTATGCCATGCCGCGCGCGGATGATGTACCGATGTTTCAGGTCGACCATTCCAGCCAGACTCCCTGTACGCACAACCCCTTGGGTGTAAAAGGTTGCGGCGAGGCTGGCGCCATCGGATCGCCACCGGCGGTGGTGAACGCGGTGATCGACGCGCTGCAATCGGGCGGGCACAACGTGTCACACATCGACATGCCGCTGACGCCGGGGCGCGTCTGGTCGGCGATTCATTCGGCAAACTGAGGAGAGCATCATGTACAATTTCGAGTTCACCAAACCCTCAACCATTGCCGAAGCGGCCACCGCGTTAGGTATCGAGGATGCTCAGGCCCTGGGCGGCGGGCAGACGCTGATCCCCACCCTCAAGCAACGGCTTGCGGCGCCTTCGACCCTGGTCAGTCTGATGGGGATCCCAGAACTGCAGGGGATCCGTATGAGTGACGAGGGCCACCTCTGTATCGGGGCGGCAACGACCCATGCACGTGTCGCGGCGGAGGCGGCGGCTCACTATCCGGCGCTCGCCGATATGGCAGCGCATATTGGCGACCCTGCCGTGCGCAACCGTGGTACCCTGGGGGGAAGCCTTGCAAACAATGACCCCTCGGCCTGCTACCCCTGTGGCGTGCTTGCCTCGGGCGCTGAGGTCATCACCAACACCCGAAGCATTGGCGCAGATGCCTATTTCGAAGGGATGTTCTCGACGGCGCTGGACGAGGGCGAGATTATCACCGAGGTTCGGTTTCCAGTGCCGGAGCGGGCCAACTACCAGAAATTCGTTCAACCGGCGTCCCGGTTTGCACTGGTTGGAGTGATGGTTGCGAAATTCGCCGACCATGTGAGGGTCGCCGTTACCGGCGCATCCGAAGATGGCGTGTTCCGCTGGACCGAAGCAGAAGCTGCCCTGTCGAGTGACTACAGCGCCCAAGCCCTGTCAGGGCTGACTGTCGCGGCGGATGGTATGATCGGGGATATCCACGGGACCCCGGAATACCGGTCGCATCTGGTCGGTGTACTGACCAAACGCGCGGTTGAGGCGAGCTAAGGCGACTTGTGGTGGTCCTGAGTGCGGTAGCGCCGTGTGACCCGAGCACGCGTTTGCGATGGCTAACGGGGTCGCGTCACAACTTGTCACACATCAACCGCGCGCCATAAACATAAGCCAGCGGAGGCCCCGCTGACGCGGGGCCAATCCTATTCTCCCCACCCGGGCAAAGCCCGGATGGGGCCCGCCGCAAGCTTTGACGTATCCACATAAACAAAATTGGATTAGAGCGTTATGCGAAAAATCTGAACCCCCTATCGCTGCCTGAAATTGAAAATTTCAAAGCGTTAGGTGATGCGTGATGCTTCAAGTCTCACATCAACAGCTTTCATTGTCCAACCGCCGCGTGTTGGCTCTGGCTTTGTTGGCAACCCGCTTACCTATCTCCAAAGCCATGGTGACGCACCGGGAATGGTTGACAGCAGATCATACCATGAGATGTCAGCGAATTGCAGTCGGAACCACCTGCATAGACCGGCGCGGCTACAATTTGGCTTCCGGGCCGGCATTCCGTTACCTGGTGCTGCTTTGGTGACTGACCTGAATTCCTGTGACAAACGGCCAATGGTCCCGAAGCGCCCGGGGGTTCATCGACTTCACCGGGATCAAGCAACCCGGTTGATTGGGGGTGCTAAAAAAGCAAAAGACGCTCCGTTGAGCGTCTTTGATAAGCGTACATCGAGGTGTGCCTACTGGCAAACTCCGGTTGTTGGAGACTAGCGCCCGGAGGCGACAACAATACCTTCGTTGGGCGCGGAGGCATCGGCGATTTTAGCCGTTTTAGCGATATCCTCGACGAGGCAATGGTTCGCACCCAACGCCGCGACCTGTTGGCTTGGTCCCGACGACGGAAGGCGTATGTCAGGCTCATCCGAGTTGGAAGACTGTACAACCAGGGGATCGCGTGTGCGCCGTTCTGCTCTCACGGTAGGTTTGTCCCGGCGAATGCCGCTGTTGGCGCTGGAGTAGAACCTGGGCCGATCAACCGTGTCCTCGGACTCGCGGCGACCGTCCGCAACCTGCACATCATCGGGGAACCCGACGCCCATATCCTCGCCCGGGTTAAAATCGGTTTCGTCCAGGTCATCGGGATTGAAGGCAACAAGGTTGCCGTCATCGCTGTGGAACCCTTCTCCACCGAAGCTGTCCGCGTCCTGAATCGAGATCACGACGCCTTCAGAATTGATCTCAGTCCCCTCGCCAATCAATGCCATCACGGGCACTGCCATCATAACAACGACAGCAACGGCAACGACCCACTCTGTGGATGCCGAGCCGTTCCGGTCAGCAATGAAACGCGATACATAGCCCTTGGGCTTATATGCACGGTCGCACATTACACTTACCTTTACTACACACTCGAGGCCCCCACGGCTCTCTACTCACTGATATGGTAATACTAGCTCAAGCTTACCTCCCAGTTAAAGCATTTTGTCCCTCCGGCAAGCCGTCGGTGTTGCCAATTTAAGTGTTTAATATCATTATCTTATACGAATATGGCCATAAAATCACAATTCACATTCACGAGGAAGGAACTGAAGTGGTCGCGCAACGGTCCACATTGTCGATAAATTTTCTGTTACAATCAGAATATAGCGCGGATTTGCCGAAAACCCCGGCATTCAGATTCTAGTCCCGCGGGAACGCGTATATCTGACCCCCATTTCGCACTGCAATGCAGGGTCGTAAACGCTAATGTCATGCCGGTTCTTGGGTCGTCCGAAGCATCAAACGGGGCGCTAGAGCCCGACCACGGCTGCGGGCAGGGGCATGTCTTCACCATCGACGCCATAGGCCCCCACGCCAATGCCAGCATAGGCACGAAATCCGGCGGACTCGACCTCTTGGGCGGAGTAGATATTGCGCAGGTCGGCCATCGCCGGCGTCCGCATCACGGCGGCCATACGGCTGAGGTTGAGCGCCCGAAACTCGTGCCACTGGGTTAGCATCACGACCAGATCCGCGTCCTCGGCCGCCTCATAGGCGTTGCGGCACCAGGTGACCCCGGGCAGCAGATCCTGGCCCTCACGCAGGCCCTGGGGGTCGGTCACATGGACCTCGGCACCGCCTCCGATCATCGCGGGCACGATCGTAAGGGACGGCGCATCCCGCATGTCGTCGGTGTCGGGTTTAAAGGTAACCCCCAGAACAGCAATCTTTTTGCCCTGGAAAGTTCCCCCACACATATCGGTCAGCTTGTCGACCATTCGCCGCTTCACGCCCTCGTTCACAGAGATCACCTGCTCAACGATATGCACCGGGGCCGCATGCTCGCGCCCGATCCGCGCAAGAGCTCGGGTGTCCTTTGGAAAGCAGGAACCGCCATACCCCGGACCGGCATGCAGGAACTTCCGGCCGATCCGATTGTCGAGCCCCATGCCATGCGCCACGGATTTAACATCCGCTCCGACTTTCTCGCACAGAGCGGCAATCTCGTTGATGAACGTCACCTTGGTGGCCAGGAAGGCATTGGACGCGTATTTTATCATTTCGGCCGATTCAAGGTCAGTGGTGACCAGTGGAAACTCCCGCATGTAGAGCGGTCGGTAGATTGCCTTCATGACATCCGCTGCGCGATCGTTTTCGACGCCGATAACCACCCGGTCAGGCAACATGAAGTCATCGATCGCCGCGCCCTCGCGGAGGAATTCCGGGTTTGATGCAATGTCAAAGGGGGCCTGCGGGTTGGCGCGCTTGATCAAGTCCTTGACCCGGCGGTTTGTGCCGACCGGCACTGTCGACTTGGTGACAACCACGGTGTAGTCGGTTATGTGCGGCGCGATTTCAGTTGCGGCGGTGTAGACATAGGTCAGATCAGCATGCCCGTCACCGCGTCTGGTGGGGGTTCCTACAGCAATGAACACGGCCTCGGCGCCAGCGATGGCTGCAGACAAATCCTGGGTAAAACTCAACCGGCCGGCGCTGACATTGCGCTGCAGAAGTTCCTTGAGGCCGGGTTCGTAGATCGGCACATCCCCCGCGCGCAGACTGTCGATCTTGGCTGGGTCTTTGTCCACACAGATGACTTCATGCCCGAAGTCGGAAAAGCAGACGCCGGAAACAAGACCGACATATCCAGTTCCAATGATAGCAATCCGCATCGATCTGCTCCTTCATCAGCCCCTACTCGGGCTGCGCGGTAGGTCAAACCGCAGCAGCTGGGACCCCGTGTAATCTTCCACAATCGCTATGCGCGAAGCACGGCCAATTCATGGCGCGTGGGCTGTTGGTCGACTAAACGCTGCGGGTACCAGTATCCCATGCAAAAATACCCCTGAGAATACGGGGTTCTGCGCTCA
Source organism: Pseudomonadota bacterium (assembly GCA_039190275.1). Taxonomy (GTDB): domain Bacteria; phylum Pseudomonadota; class Alphaproteobacteria; order Rhodobacterales; family Rhodobacteraceae; genus Halovulum. The sequence goes on from JBCCYF010000105.1 coordinate 11,981, forward strand.
CCGAAGAAGGCTGAAAACCGCCGGTTTGGCACGATTTGCAAGCCCTCGCGGGGTGCTACGATGCCCGCAGGCGGTACAATTGGGCGGTTTCGCCCTATTCCCGCCGTTCCCGCCCCCGGCGATTGACCCCGATACCGATGGGACGGCGCCGGTTCCCCGGGTGGCGTGCATCGGGACCCCAGATCGCCGCATAGGTATCGACCGTCATACCGCGCTGCTGGAAGGTGACAAATGCGATGCCAAGGATGACCCACCAAATGGACAAGACCAGCGGCATCCAGCGCGGCGCATTCGCCTGATACAGCCCGGTCAGGATTGCCGCCACCGAAAGCAGCAATGCGACATATCCGATAAACTTGTGGACGTATTCAAAGATGCGTCGATGCACGGTCATATCATAATGATCGCCCGGTTCGGGGGCGGCCCCGGCATCCGGCGGCGGTCCACCCTTTGTGCCGCGCAAAAGCCCGCTCGACACCTGCACCAGCGCCAGGCACAGGACGCTCCAACCCAGAAGCGCATGCGGCCCTGGTGCAATGGTCAGGGGCGGCGCGTTCAGGATCATCCAAAGGCCCACGCACATCAAGACAGCCGCGCTGTACTGACAGGTACGGTGGATCACCCACCAGTTCTGATTGTCGACCTGTGCGGGCCAATGCTGTCCGGGCCAGATCTTGAAGTAGCGCGCAGAGAGAATGCCGATGGGCACCAACCCGCCCCAAGCCACCACCATGATCCGGGCATGCCACGACAGATGGGGCCCAACGTCATGCGCCCGCGTCGCGTCGATTGGCGCCAGCATCCACTCGATCATCAGCCCTTGACCGCCCCGGCGGTCATGCCGGTGATGATCTGGCGTGACGCAATGAAGGTGAAGATGATCGGCGGTATGGCCAACAACATGCCGGTCGCCATGATCACACCCCAGTCGATGTCGTACTCGGTCAGGGAGTTCACGATGGTGACAGGCACGGTACGCGAGTTGCGATCGGCCAGAGCATTCGCGAGAAGAAACTCGTTCCACGCAATGCGAAAGGTAAAGATCGAGGCGGCGGCAAGGCCGGGTTTGATGATCGGCAGCACCACCAGGAAAAACACCTGAAACGGGCCCGCCCCATCCATACGCGCGGCTTCCTCAAGCTGGATTGGCACCTGAACGATAAAGCTCTGAAGGATCCAGATCACGAACGGCAGGTTCATCGCCACATAGATCAGAATGATCCCGACCCGGGTGCCGTCGATTTGAAACTGGAACGTCCATATGCCGAACACCGGCACCAGCAGGACGGCGGGCGGGACCATCCGCATCATAAGTGTGGTCAGCCCGACAGTGTCCCGGCCCATAAACCGGAACCGTACCAGAGCATAGGCCGCCATACAGCCGATCACCAGCGTCAGCGCGGTCGAGACCAATGCAATGATCAGCGAGTTGACAAGTGCGCGGCCGAACGTCGGATCGCAATAGTCCACCGACGCAGGCTCGTACCAAAGCATGTCGCACAACGCCGCCTCATAGTTGCTCAGGGTCGGCACAAAAATAAGCCCGACGCTGTCTGACATGATGTCCACATTCAATTTGAACGAGGTTATCAGCATCATTAGAATCGGGCCGATCGCCATGACGATCAGCGCGACCAAAAGCGCATAGAACGCAGGATGCTGTTTGTCATAGGTCGTGTCGGACATCAGTCGTCTCCCTCCGCGGCGGCGCGTAGGCGCGCGGCCCTGACCTCGACGGCCTTATTGTACAAGAACATGGCCAGGGTCAGGATCAGCAGCAGGATCAGCAGGTAGTTGGACATTGCGGCCGCCGTGCCGAGTTCGCGAAACTCCGAGGCCGTCCGCGAGATCCTGAGGCTGAGGATTTCGGTCGACAGACCCGGTCCGCCGTTGGTCATGACCAGGATCACCTCAAGCACTTTGAACGCATCGATCAGACGAAGAAGGCAGGTGACAATCAGCACCGGCATCATCAATGGAAGCTTGATGTACCAGATCTGCTGCCAGCCAGTCGCGCCGTCGATACGGGCAGCCTCCATGGCCGACTGCGGCAGGGACTGCAGCGCTGCAAGGCTTAGGATGAATATGAAGGGCGTCCATTGCCAAACATCGGCAATGATCACGCTGGCAAACGCCCAATTCCCGTCCGAAAGCCACGGTACCGGCTCCAGACCAAGCGACTCGAGTGTTCGGTTAAATATCCCAACCGTCGGATGGTACATGTAGCGCCACATCAGACCCACCACGATGGGCGCGATCATCATCGGCAGGATGAACAATGTCCGCAGGAGGCTCATGCCACGGATGTTGCGGTCCAGCAAAAGTGCAAGGCCGACCCCGATCAGCATCTCGACCGAGACCACGATGGCGGCAAACTTCAATGTGACAAAGAAGCTTTCACGAAAACTCGCATCCGCCAGCAGGTTGGTGTAGTTGCGAAGGCCGATAAACTCGGCCTCGCCGATCCGCTGGCTGGGGTTCCAGTCAAGGAAACTGGCATAGATCATGTATCCAATTGGATAGAGCAGCGCGATGCCCATCACCGCTGCGGCCGGGGCCAGAAAGAGGTAGGGCGTCAGCCTGTTTACATTTGCGGTCTGCATGACGCGGTCCTGTCTCCGGAGGGATGGTCCGGGCCGTTGGCGGCCCGGACCGGTGTTGGGCTACTGCCAGGTGTAGTATCCCGCGTCTTCCATCGTGGCGCGGGCCCGCTCGGCAACGCCGTCCAAAGCCTCCTGCGGATCCAGACCCTCGGTTAGAACCTGGCTCATCGTGGTCCCGATATCCGCATTGATCTTGCCCCAGGTCGGGATGATCGGGCGCCAATCGGGATCGGCATACTTCAGCGCTTCACCGAATGTGGCCGAGTAGGGGAATTTCTCATTCAACTCGGCATTCTCATAGGTCGAGAAACGTGACGGGTTCCCGCCGGCCATTGCCACCATCAGGTCGCCCTTCTTCGAGGTAAGCCACTGCATCAACAGAAACGCGGCCTCCTTGTTCTGGGCGTTCTTCGGGATCGCGATGCCAAAGCCACCGGTCTGGCTGCCGCGGCGTACCCCCTCGGGGTGGAGCGCGTAGCCCACGTTCCCGGCGACGGTCGATTTCGAGGGGTCTTCGAAGCCCGCAGCAAATGCGATCGAGTCCATGAACATCGCCGCCTGACCCTGACTGAAGGCCGCTGCAGCTTCGGCCGGACCGAAGGTGGTGCCACCCTCGGGACCGCAGTCCACTATCGTTTTCAACGCATTGGCGGCTGCGACGCCTGCCTCATTGTTGATGATCGGCTCCCAGGTGTCGTCAAAGACGCGCCCGCCCAGCGGGGCAAGGTGCAGCAGAAACGCATGGCTCGCCTGATGCCCTGAGGCTGCGCGCGATGCCATGCCGCCCATGCCATCCTCAAGTTCGGGTATCTGACAGGTGACCTCAAGCAGCTGGTCATAGGTCTGTGGCACCTCGATGCCGTGCTTCTCGAAGATGTCCTTGCGATAGGCCAGAACACTGGTCTCGGAGCCAAAGGGGATGCCGAACAGCGACCC
>JBCCYF010000106.1:0-15434 GCA_039190275.1 Pseudomonadota bacterium
AAAATCGTTTAAGGGGCCGAGCCACGGTGTTTCTGCACTCCAGTCCCGAACGATTTCTGCACAAGAGCGCCCGTCGCGCCCTTCGGCGAGCCGGTACTTCAGCATCTTGAAGGCTCCGATTGCATTCTTCGAACACTCTGGTGTCAATCTGTAACCGAAAAACCCTTCCAAAGCAGCCATTGGTGCAGTCGCAGCGCATTTACGCTTCGTCCATTTGGGCGACCCTGGTCCTGAACATTGGCTCTTGCAATCGCACCGCGTTGCCGCACAGCCGGGCTGGGCCCATAGCGCTCAGTTCTGTGGATCATATGCGTGGCCTCGGTTGCGCGCTGTTCGGCTTTATCCAGAGTTACGAAGGACTGCCGCGAAGAATGGCCCATCAACTGGTCCTAAACGCTCAATCGACCACCCGGCCGACATGGCCAATCGTTCCAACTCGTTTGGTTCTGGGTGAAACCACTTCATCCAATTCCCCACGCAGCCTTGGTACTCAAAACGCATTTCAATCTCGCCACGTGGCCGCCCCTTTTCCAGATTGCGCCGATGATACGCGAGATGATGCGGCGCATCGGTTTGCGCAATGTCCAGCCCGGTCACCAAAGCCCGCCCTCCTGGCCTCACGACGCGGGCGAGCCGACGCAGGAGCAGCTCCGCTCCTTCATATGTGCCGCCAATTCCCATGTTGTTGCCAAACACAACTGCGGTCTGGAACGCATTGTTTTCGAGGGTCTCGCCCGTTGCATCCATAACATCCCCAAGCCGAACATCTTTGCACCCCCGAGATTGGGCGACCTCGACCGCGCCAGGCGAAAGGTCGATCCCCGCGGCCGCAATCCCCGATCTGTCCAACCACAAAAGCGTCCGTCCGGCGCCGGAACCAACGTCGAGAACCGGCCCCTCGACGCCGCGCAGCAATGAAGCTTCGTAAGCAGATGGATCCGGCGCGAAATAGATTGCGGGGTCGTGCGCATCCACGTGTCCGTCGTCGCGGCGGATTGTGAGCATCCGACCGTATCGACCGGCATGACGGTCACGCAGGGAATCACCAAATAGATCCATACGGCATCACTAGCTGGCCCGCCCAACCGATGCACGGAGCGCTCTCACAACTGCGGTAAGTCCGGTTGAACCGCACATTCAATCCGTGGCGGCGCAAGCCCCCTCTCTCCCACAAACTGAAAGTTAAAGGGGCCATATAAAATGATCTGCGCGGCGAAAACCGGCGGCCGGGATAAAACTGCAGTTTCGGGAGGCTAAGAGCAGAGTTCGATCTGGGTCATCGGATTGTCAGAATTCCTTCGGACTTATGCATGGCAAACGCGGAACATGTTCGGCAGATATGGTGCACACTCCCTACATTTGGCTGCGCTCCATAGCCGTCATGAAACAAGCGCTTTTCGTGTTGAGGCCTGATGCCAGAGCCGACGGTCACACCAAAGAAGGCCAAAGCGAACGTCCATTCTAGGGGCTGAAACGCAAAGGGTGCAGGTTACGACTGATCTTCGCTGTGCGCCGACCTTGATGGTCAGTTCCGCAGCTTTGCCTTGGAGTGCCGCATGCGGGAACCGAGCCCTTGGTGAGCGGCGCCGCGCCCTTTTTCGAAGCACTGCATTCAAGCGGTATGGTGGAGGTTATCATCACACCAGTCCTGCAGCGCCAGACAAAACCGTTCGACCCGGGCGGGACGCGTCGTGCCCGGCGCAAGTGCGAGGTTCACCGGCAATCGGGCAGCGCGCAGGCCGGGCGCAGCGTCGACCAGATTGCCAGCCGCAAGGTCTGATGCAACGAACCAGCGCGGCATGATGGCGACACCGAGACCTTGCATGGCTGCTTCATAGATGGCGAAGATGTTGTCGCTCGCAAGCATTGGCGTCACAGAGAATGACCGTAACCGTTCTGCGTCATCGAACAACTCGATCCGATTGCCTTCGAAGGGACCAAGTGCCAGCCAGGGCAGCGCATCCACTCCCATGTCCGCATGACGTGCCAAGCATTCCGGCGTGCCAACAATCAGACGCTCTACCCGCGCGAGCTCCCGCAGGACAAGTGTTTCATCAGGGATCGGGCCGACTTTAATCCAACAGTCACAACCTTGCTCGGCAAAGCGGATGACATCGTCGCGCAGCCGCCAGTCTATGGATATGTCCGGGTGATCCTTGATGAACTGTGCGGCGGCTTTGACCAATAGTCTTTGGCCGAGTGCGACCGGAGCGATCACGCGGATCACGCCTTTAAGAGCTTTTTCGTCGTTATATCGATCTTCGATGGCTTCCCATTCACCGAGCAATCGCCGGGCATCGGATAACAGCGCCAAGCCGTCTGGCGTCAATGTCACGTCATGAGTGGTCCGGCGGACAAGAACAACGCGCAGACGGGCCTCCAACGCGGCAAGCTGCCTTGATACCGAGGGCTGTGACACATCCAGATCCCGCGCGGCCGCAGAAAGGGATTGCCGTTCGGCAATCCGTACGAAAGTTTCCAGAAGGGCCAAGCGGTCCATGCGCGTACTCATACGTTGAGCGTATAACAATATTACTCTTCATACTACTATTGCATATTAAGCTGATGCGTATGTTCGTTCCAATCGAAACGCGAGGAGCCGTGACATGAGCATAGAAACAAACACCACCTTTACCTTCTCAAACGGGCGGACAGTAAACAGGATCGGATACGGTGCAATGCGCCTTACAGGGCAACCCCGTAACTTTGGGCCCTACGCCGACTGGCAGGGTGGCATTGATTTGCTGCGGCGCGCGCGCGAGCTTGGCGTGAATCACATCGACACAGCCCGCGCCTATGGCCCGCACGAAAACGAAAAACTGGTCGCGGAGGCGCTTTTGGAGGACGATGGCGGTTACGGAGAGATGTTCATCGCCTCCAAGGGCGGCGTCGAGAAAAGCGCCACGAGCCTGAGCCGTGATACAACACCAAATACCATGAAGCGCCACCTGGAAGAGAGCCTGTCCAACCTCGGCGTCGATAAGATTGACCTCTATTACATCCACTCACCGGACGGAAACACGTCCATCAGCGACAGCGTGGCCGCACTCGAAGAAACGCGCCAAGCTGGCAAAATCGACCTAATCGGGTTGTCGAATGTCTCCCGTGCGCAGGTTGAGGACGCATTGCAGGTCGCTCCGATTGCGGCGGTTCAGAACCGATATTCGCCCGCAGATGAGCGCGATGACGCGCTGGAGGACATGATTGACTGGCTCAACGAACGCGGTATCGCATTTGTGCCTCATGGACCACTGGGCGCCAATCCAATGAAACAGGGGGCTAAAGTCGATCCAGGAAGTGCCTTGCGCAGCCTCGTGGCGCGGTCGCCCAACATTCTTGCCATTCCCGGGACAACGACCATTGCGCATCTAGAAGAAAACGCGGCTGCGCTGTCGGCTTGACCTGCACCGGGTTCCCCTGATTTGGGCGGCGGCATGGCCAACGGATCGGGTCCTGCGGATCATTCCGGCGCTAACCCGGCTGCTCGATCACCTGTTAAGCCACTATCGGAAAGGGCGTCACGCAGACACCCAAGCGGCCGTTCCGTCGTGTTGATCCCGTGACCTGGTCTTGCTCAGAACACCCGTGCGTTTGCCAATGTGGCGACCAGTGCGGTTCGAACGCGCGGGCACGGGCCTTGGGCATCGGCACTTGCGGTATCTGCCCATTACATGGCCTCAGTCACCCGCGATTGCCGCCGATGGCGAAGGCCGTCAGGCCTGCCACCATCACAACGATCCCAAGCGCGGTAAAGGTTGTAATCCGCTCGCCCAACAAAGCCCAGCCGCCCAAGGCGGTTAACGCGGGCACGACCGAGCCCGAAAGGGCGGCCGCGGATGGGCCAAGCCGCCGCACAGCCAGACCAAAGATCGCCATCCCGAAAAGTCCGGCCAAAAAGCCTTGGACCAGAATCTGCAACATCACATCGTGAAACGGCGCCGCAAGCAGCCCCGACGACGGTGAGAGCAGCCAAAGGGGAACAACGGCCAGAGTGGACCACCCGCTGATGATGGCCGCCGCGTGCCACACATCCAACCCGCTTTGGCGAAAGATCACGGTGTATACGGCCCAACTGACCCCCGCGATCAGAAACAGCGCGTCGCCAAAAATCACGTGGGCGCCAATACCCTCCACCAGTGTTCCACCTGTGATGCAAAAGACGGCTCCCACAATAAGGGTCAGGCCAAGACGTCGAATACCGCTGAAGCGTTCTCCCAGTACCAAAGCGGATAACAGGGCAACGAACAACGGCATCGAGCCAGGTAGCAACGCCCCCATATGTGCTGCGGGCGCAAATTGGGCACCCGCCATGCCCAGAAGCCCGAACGGCAGACCACCCCCGAGCACCAGGAGCACGGTGGTCCACCCGGATTGTCCTTTCGCATATGCCCCCAAGCGCCAGAAAATCGGCGCCAAGGCCAGCCCGGGAACCCCGTAGCGCAGCAATGCCAAATCGAGGGGCGTTAATGTCGTGGTTACACCCCAGCGCGTTGCCAGCTGCCAGGCGGTCACGATCCCAGCCGTGGCCAGCCAAGCGAACACACCAATCATCAGACCCTGCCATCTCATCAAGCGGAGTTATCCTCGATTGCCCTGATCCAGGGTATGGGCACGTGGGGGCTTTTGTCTGGTCGCTTCGACCCGCATAGTGGTGTATGAAGAGCACCACTATGCGCGATCTTCCCCTGACCCTCCTCCGCTCCCTCGCCGCCGTGCGGGCAGAAGGCGGGGTCCGCCCGGCGGCCAGGCGTTTGGGGGTTGAGCACTCCACGATCAGCCGTGCCCTGCGCGATCTGGAGCGCTGGGTGGGTGCGCCGTTGGTTGAGCCGGTCACGCGGGGGCAACCCCTGAGGCTGACACCGCAGGGCGAAGCACTGGCGGATGCGGCCCTCGGCGCGATCGGGGATATGGAACGCGCAACGGCCAGACTGCGGGAAGCCAGCTCTGGCCGGCGCGTGGTGATCGCGGCACCGCCATCGGTCGCGACCCGATGGTTGCTGCCGCGACTGCCACGTCTGGAGGCAGACTGTCGCGGCATCGAGGTCTCAATCGTCGTGGATGCCGTTCGCATGGGGGATCTCGACCCGTCGGCGGATTTGTCCGTACGGATGGGGCCGCGGCCCGATACCAAATCGCTGATCCACACGCTGGGGGACGACGCGGCCTTTCCCGTTATGGGCCCCGATTTATGGGAGGCGTCCGGGCGACCATCCGATATTGCGGCGCTTGCGGGTCTGCCGCTTCTGCATGATCGGGATACTACCACGGCCTGGGCTGCGTGGCGGGACGTGATCGGCCCCCGGGATTTGGACGTTCTACGCGGACCGCGCCTTACCTCGGCCGACCTGGTCCTTCGCGCCGCCGAGCAGGGGCGGGGTGTTGCGCTCAGCCGTGAATGGCTGTCGGCGGACGCACTTGCGGAGGGGCGCCTGATACGGCCGTTCGTCAACCTGGAAATGCCATTGCCGGGCGAGTGGTGGATTGCCCAAGGCGCGACAGCCCCTTTGCCGGGTCCCGCTGAACGTGTGCGGGACTGGCTGCTTGCCGAGGGCAAAGCACTGGGTGCCCGCCACTCGCCGGGGCAGTGCAACGGCTGAGCGAAAGGTCCAGGATCTTCTTGCGCAGCCGCCGCACCCGACCTACTGATGCGGGAAACGCCGGGTCCACCGACCCAAGCGGCGCCACCAAAAGATGGAAGCAAATATGCATGTACTGATCATCGGCGCCGCCGGAATGATTGGCCAAAAGCTGGTTGACGCCATCGCACGAACAGGCGCCCTGAACGATCATCCGGTGACCACATTGACAGTGGCGGATGTGGTCCCGCCGCCGCGGCCCGCACATTTCGCCGGTAGCCTGAACAGGATTACGGTTGATCTGTCTGAGCCGAAAACCGCCGCGCAGCTTGTGTCGGCGCGGCCGGATGTCATCATTCACCTGGCTGCCATCGTGTCGGGCGAAGCTGAACAGGACTTCGAAAAGGGGTATCGGATCAACCTGCACGGAACGCTCAACCTGTTTGAGGCGATCCGGCTGCATGCCGCCTCCGTCCCGGAACCCTACAGCCCCCGATTTGTGTTTGCCTCGTCCATCGCGGTGTTCGGCGCACCGCTGCCGGACCCGATCGAAGACAGCTATATTCGCGCACCGCTGACCAGCTATGGCACGCAGAAAGCGATGTCCGAGCTGCTGCTGGACGACTATACCCGGCGTGGCATCCTCGACGGGATCGCGCTCAGGCTACCGACAATCTGCATCCGCCCGGGCGCCCCGAACAAGGCGGCATCAGGGTTCTTTTCGGGTATCCTGCGGGAGCCGTTGGCGGGCAAACCGGCCCTGTTACCGGTCGACAAGGATGTCCGCCATTGGCACGCCAGCCCGCGGGCAGCGGTCGGCTTTCTGATGCACGCCGCAGGAATGGACAGCACAGCCATCGGGCACCGCCGGGCGCTTACCATGCCAGGGATCTCGGCGACAGTTGGCGAGCAGATCGAGGCTTTACGCAGGGTCGCGGGCAACGAGGCGGTGGCCCTGATCGAACCCAAACCAGACGCCGAGATCGCCCGGATCGTCGCGGGTTGGCCACGCAACTTCGATGCCAAACGCGCGCATGATCTCGGTTTTCGCGCAGAAACCAGCTTTGATGAGATCATCAGGATCCATATCGAAGACGAGATGGGCGGCAATATCTAGAACCAGCCGCGGGGCCCATCGAAATCAACACGCCCGCAGCATTTGCGCCGCATCTGTCACCTAGGACGTGGTCCAGTTCATTGGCCTGGACCCTGGGCAGATCCCTCACCCCTCGTCAAACCGGTTGATCAGAACCGTGACCACGGGTTTCTTGCCCAGCAGCTCCAAAGACAGGGTGTGGCTAGCCTTTACCACCAGCTTTTCCAACGCCTCATCATTCTTCAGACTAGTGGGTCTGGCGGCTTCCAGCGTCTCCTCGATCTCTCGTTCCAGAAGGTCCGCAATAGCCCCCCTGCCCGGCACGGCCTCGGCCAACCCGTTGCAGTCTACCCATGGCGTATCCGCGATCCGCCCGTCAGGTTCGACCATCACAGACACCACGATATGTCCCCGGACAGCCATCCGAATCCGGTCCCGCACAACACCGTCCATCGCCCCGATCAGCAGTTTGCCGTCCAGATAGACCCGGCCGGTTTCCACCGTATCGATGACGGATGCGGTCTTGTCGGTCAGGTCGACGATTGATCCATTCGGCGCGATGACTGAAGCGATCCCAGACGCGGCAGCCAGCTCGGCATGGGCACGCAGATGCCGGTGCTCTCCATGCATGGGGATCACGGTATCGGGTTTTAGCAACCGGTGGACCTGCTCCAGATCCGGCCGGTTGGCGTGTCCCGAAACGTGATATCGTCCGTCGCTGTCATCTATGACCCGTACGCCCGCCATACTCATCTGATTGAGGATCCGCGCGACAGACACTTCGTTTCCGGGAATGGTCTTGGAACTGAACAACATGGTGTCTCCCTCTTTCAAGCGGAAACCCATGTAGCTCTGGCTGGCCAGTTGCGCCGTCGCGGCCCGCCGTTCGCCCTGGCTGCCGGTGGCAAGAATGAACAGGTTTTCGCGGCTGATGTTGTCCGCATCCCGCACATCTACGGTGGGGGGAAAGTCCGCAAGGACACCTGTCGAGAACCCGTTCTGGATCATCGCGTTCATCGCCCTCCCCATGACCACGACCGAGCGCCCGGCATCATGCGCGGCCTGCGCCAGCGTGCGCAGGCGTGCGATGTTGCTGGCAAAAGTAGTGGCAACGACCAGACCTTTTGCCTCTTTCATCAGCGCGCGTACATCTTCGACGATCGACGCCTCGGAACGTCCCGCATGCGGGGAGAACACATTGGTACTATCACACACCAACGCCTTTAGGCCTTGGGCCCCAAGGTCCGCAAAAACATCCGGGTCAAACGGCTCGCCCACCAGCGGTGTCGGATCCAGTTTCAGGTCCCCGGTGTGCACGATGCGGCCCGCCGGCGTGTCGATCACCAAGGCCGACGCTTCGGGGATTGAATGCGAGACCGGCAAGAACCCGACTTTGAAGGGGCCGAACGCACGCTGTACCGGCCAGGCGCCGATTTCCTCGACCGGCGCGGGATCAACCCCCGCCTTCTCCAGCTTCTGTCGGGCAATCGCGGCCGTAAACCGCCGCGCCACGATCGGCGCCTGAAGCTGCGGATACAAATGTCCGATGGCGCCAATATGATCCTCATGCGCATGGGTGATCAGGATTGCGTCCAGCCGATCGGCACGCGACGCGATGAATTCGGGATCGGCCATGATCAGATCCACGCCCGGCGTGCTCTCCATATTCGGAAACGTCACGCCCGCATCGACCAGGATGAACCGCTGCTCTCCGACCCGACCATACCCGTAGACATACATATTCATTCCGATCTCACCCGCGCCACCCAGGGCGAGGAAAGTCAGTTTGTCTTGGCTGGTCATGATCTTAGGGTTCTTTCTTGATATTTCGGGCGTGGATCAGCACCAACCCGTGAATTGTAAGGTTGCTGTCAAGGTAGTCGAAAACATCCGACCCCTGATCAAAGAGCGGGGCAAGGCCGCCGGTGCCGATCACCTTGATGGGGCGATCCAGCTCGGTTGCGATGCGCGCACATATCCCTTCGATCAGACCGATGTATCCCCAATATATACCGGCCTGCATACAAACCCGGGTGTTGGTTCCCACAACCCGCTCTGGCCGTGTCACATCGATGTGGGGCAGCGCCGCCGCCGCCTCGCTCAGTGCCTTCAGTGACAGGTTCACACCCGGTGAGATCAACCCGCCGATATACGCGCCATCGCTGTCCACGACGTCAAAGGTGGTTGCGGTTCCGAAGTCGACAACAACCAGATCACCGCCATAGCGATCATACGCTCCGACCGTGTTGACCAACCGGTCCGCTCCGACCAGCGTGTCCGGGTCGACGCGTATCGGCACGCCAATGTCCACGTCGGGCTTACCCACCACCAGCGGGCGCGTATGAAAATAACTGTCCGACAGGACACGCAGGTTGAACACGACCTGCGGTACAACCGACGAGATGATAACATCGCTGATGTCCATGGGGATCTGGTGGTGCTGCATCAGCTGATCCAGCCAGACAAAATACTCATCAGCCGTTCGCGCATGCTCGGTCCGGCAACGCCACGAGGCCAGTTCGCGTGCCCCGTCATGGACCGCAAAGACGCAATTGGTGTTGCCGACATCGATCGCCAGAAGCATGTCCCGCCGCCTTCAGAAAAACACATCGGCCGCGGCAAGATGCTGACGACCCATCGCGGTATCTAGAACAAGCGCGCCCTGTCCGTCCACCGTTTCAAAGATACCGGATAGGGTTTGCCCCGGCAGCCGGGCCTCAATCCGCGTGCCCAATCGCGTCGCACGGGCCAGCCACGCGCTGCGCAAAGGGGCAAAACCCTCCACGGTCAACCGCGTGTTCCAATGATCAAATCTACGGGCGAGCGGCGGGAGCAGCTCCGAAGCGGTGACGGTCGGCAGCGCGGCAGGGACCAGCGCACCAGGTTCTACATCGTTGCGATCGGGGGCAGCGGCCAGATTAACACCGACACCGATCACCAAAAGTAGCGCGCCCTTGAGCGGAGTGCTTTCCAACAGGATGCCCGCCAGCTTACCGCCGTCCAATAGAACGTCATTTGGCCATTTCAGCGCTATGCGGGCCGGCGAAACACCCAGGCGCTCTAACGCTTCGGCAAGGGCAACAGATGCCGCAAAGGACCGAAGCGCCGCGCCAGCGGGACTCTGGCCCGGCCGAAGGGCGGCCGAGCACGCCAGGTTCCCCTCGCCGCCGATCCAGGCCCGCCCGCGCCGCGCCCGCGCGGCGGTCTGAACTGCTGCGCTGACCCAGAACGGCAATGGCTGACCTTCCATCGCCAGTCTCCGCGCGGCCGCATTCGTGCTGTCGGTGGTTGCCAGGGCGATGCGGCCCCAGCTGTCCGGCCAGTCGCTCAATTCACAAGCGTAGCCGCAGCCGACGCCGCTATTCCCTCAACGCCGAACAGATTGATGACACCCAGCACCATCGCGGCGCTGCTTGCCCCAAGGAACACCCAATGGGCCACGGGCATGGAGCCGTCCAGCGCGTCCGAGGCCTCGCCGAAATACATCAGGTAGATGATGCGCAAGTAGTAGAATGCGCCGATAGCCGAGGCGATGACCCCGGCGACAGCCAACCAGACCAGGCCAGCTTCGACCGCCGCCATCAACACAAAAAACTTGCCCCAGAACCCCACCAGCGGCGGCAATCCCGCCAGACTGAACATCAGGATGGCCAGACACAGGGCCCGTGTCGGTTCGACCCGGCTGTAGAGTCCCAGGGCCGAGATATCCATCACCGGTGTACCGTCCTTACCCATGTTCAGAATGAACGCGAACACACCCACGTTCATCGTCACATAGATGGTCAGATAGATCAGCATCGCTTCGGCGCCCTGTGCCGTGCCCGCCGCCAGTCCCATCAACACAAATCCCATATGCGAGATCGAGGAGTACGCCATCAGCCGTTTGATATTGCGCTGCCCGATTGCGGCGATGGCACCCAAGAACATCGAGGCCACCGACAGGAACGCCAGGATCTGCTGCCAGTCGCTGACCGCCGCACCAAATCCATCATGCACCACACGCGCGAACATCGCGGCCGCGGCGACTTTGGGCGCCGTGGCGAACAGCCCGGTCACCGGTGTGGGTGCGCCCTCGTACACATCGGGCGTCCACATGTGAAACGGCGCCGCAGAAACCTTGAAGGCCAGGCCCGCGCAGAGGAACACCAATCCGAACAACAGCCCGATTGACATGTCTCCGGCCTGCACAACTTCGGTGATACCGCCAAAACCGGTGGTCCCCGTGGTGCCGTAGACAAGCGAGCAACCGTAGAGCAGCAGACCGGAAGACAAGGCGCCCAGCACGAAATACTTCAGTCCGGCCTCGGTCGAGCGCAGGCTGTCCCGCCGGAACGAGGCAATGACATAGAGTGACAGGGATTGCAGCTCCAGACCCAGGTACAACACCATCAGGTCATGCGCGGATACCATCGTCATCATGCCCACGCTGGCAAGCGCGATCAGCACCGGGAATTCGAACTTCATCAGTTTGTTGCGCGTCAACCAGGCATCGCTCAGCGCCAGCAACGCCGCTCCGCCCCACAGCAGCAGCACCTTGGAAAACCGGGCGAACCCGTCGTTCACAAACGAGCCGTCAAACGCCGTTCGCGTTCCTGCCGGCGTCAAGCCGATCCAGGCGCCCAGCACCGCCATGACTGCCACCGTGGCCCAGAGGACCATCCGCGATGCCGCATCCTGATTACGGCTAAAGACACCGAACATCAGGGCCGCCATGGCAAACACCGCCAGCAAAACCTCGGGCAGAACGACGTTGATATCGTTTGCAATCATATTCGTGTCCTCAGTTCGCGGCCAACCGTGTTTCCGCCTCGCCCAGAGCCAGGTCATAGCTGTCGAGCAATGCCGCAACCGACGGCCCGATCTGATCCAGCACAAGGGACGGATAGATCCCAAGCAGCAGTGTCATCACAACAAGCGGGGCAAAAAGTGCCTTTTCACGCAGGTCCATATCCTGGATTTGCTTCAGGCTGCCCTTGATCAGATCGCCGAACACCACTCGACGGTATAGCCAAAGGGCATAGGCCGCGCTCAGGATCACGCCGGTGGCCGCGAACATCGCCACCCAGGTGTTCACCTGGAAAACACCGGCAAGCGTCAGGAACTCGCCTACAAACCCAGATGTGCCGGGCAGCCCGACATTGCCCATGGTGAAAAGCATGAAGATCAACGCAAAGGCCGGCATCCGCACCACCAACCCTCCATAGGCATCGATCTGCCGCGTGTGCATCCGGTCATAGATCACCCCAACCACCAGAAACAGCGCGCCCGAGATAAACCCATGGCTGATCATCTGAAAGATGGCGCCATCCAAGCCTTGCTGGTTTGCGGCAAAGATTCCCATGGTCACAAATCCCATGTGTGCGACCGAGGAATAGGCGATCAGCTTCTTCATGTCCTCCTGCATCATCGCGACAAGCGAGGTGTAGATGATCGCAATCACCGACAGGGTGAACACGAAATTCGCCATCAGATCGCTTGCGACCGGAAACATCGGCAGGCTGAACCTCAGAAATCCGTATCCGCCCATCTTTAGCAGGATCGCCGCCAGCACGACCGAGCCCGCCGTGGGCGCCTGCACATGCGCATCCGGCAACCAGGTGTGAACCGGCCACATCGGCATCTTTACCGCAAAGCTGGCAAAAAACGCCAGCCACAGCATCGTCTGCAGACCTCCTGCAACCTCGAATCCCAGAACGGATATCGGCGATGCGCTGAAGTCATGCGCCAGCAGGTCGACGATATCGGTGGTTTGCGCCTCCATATACATGGCAATCATCGCGACCAACATCAGTAGAGAGCCGATCAGCGTGTAGAGGAAGAACTTGAAACTTGCATAGATCCGCTCCTTCCCGCCCCAGATGCCGATGATCAGGAACATCGGGATAAGCCCGGCCTCGAAGAAGAAGTAGAACAGGATCAGATCCAGCGCGCAAAAAACGCCGATCATCAGGGTCTCTAGCACTAGAAACGCAATCATGTATTCCTTGACCCGATGCTCGACATGCCAGCTGGCGCCGATCACGATGGGCATGAGAAAGGTCGTCAGCATGACAAAAAGCACGCTGATGCCATCGACACCCATCTTATAGGTCAGCCCGCCCAACCACTCGGATTCCTCGACGAACTGGAACCCCGTATCCTCGGGATCAAATCCAGAAATCAATGCGATTGACAGCAGGAATGTGACACTGGTGCACATCAGCGCAAGGCGCTTGGCATTCAGGTTCGCGGCAGCATCTTCGCCACGCAAAAACACCATGAGGACCACCGCCCCGATCAGCGGCAGAAAGGTGATAAGCGACAGCAAACTGTCCATCAGCCTATCCCCCGGATCACAAACCACGTCAGCAGAACGGCAAGGCCGATGAACATGGCAAAGGCGTAGTGGAACATATATCCGGACTGCGCCTTACCGGCCAGACGGGTCAGGAACGGTATGATGCCAAGGGCCAGACCGTTGATCCCGCCGTCAATCGTCGCGCCATCGCCCCGCTTCCACAACAAACGGCCCAGCGCCTTTGCACCGCGGACAAAGACAAAATCGTAGAGTTCGTCAAAGTACCATTTGTTGAGCAGGAACTGATACGCGCCGGGGTTCGCTTCGGCCAGGCGGCGCGGCATGTCCGGGGCGCGGATGTAGAACTGATAGGCGGTGAGAAATCCCAGCACCATTGCCATGAACGGCGCGAGCTTTACCCAGGTCGGCACGTCATGGTAGGCATGCAGCACCCATTCCCTACCCTCCAGATGCTCTAGGGACGCAGTGGCTTCGTCGCTGTGGTCTTCGCCATGCCCGTCTTCGCCATGCCCGTCTTCACCGTGCGCCTCGTCGCCGGGGGCCTCCCCGGTCGTGGCTGCCGCTTCATGTCCCGCGTCGCCATGCCCATCACCGTGCGCATCGCCATGCGCCGAAGCCGCGTAATTGTACACCGCCGGGCCAAAGAAGGTTTCGGACTTCTTGCCAACAAAGGCGGCGTAATAAACCATTCCCAGCAAAACCGCGCCCACCGCCAGAACCATGAGCGGAACCGTCATCACCCGCGGGCTTTCATGCGCATGATCATGCGTCTGCGCGTTGCCGCGTGCCTCGCCATAAAACGTCATGAACATCAAACGCCAGGAGTAGAAACTGGTGAACAGCGCGGCAGTCACCAGCATGGCGAAGGCATAAAAGGCATGCCCCGCATAAGCGCCTTCGATGATCGCATCCTTGGACACAAAGCCCGCCAACCCAACTGGCACGCCCACATAATCATAACTCAGCGGGATGCCCACGCCGGTGATCGCCAGGGTCCCGATCATCATTGTCCAAAAGGTGACCGGCACCTTGTGCCGCAGGGCCCCGTAGTTGCGCATATCTTGCTCGTGGTGCATCGCGTGGATGACCGAACCGGCCCCCAGAAAAAGCATCGCCTTAAAGGCCGCGTGCGTGAACAGATGGAACATCGCTGCCTGGTAAAACCCGACCCCCGCGGCCGCGAACATGTATCCCAGCTGGGAACAGGTGGAATAGGCAATGACGCGCTTGATGTCATTCTGAACAAGCCCGACAGTTGCGGCAAAAAACGCGGTTGTGGCGCCAACAATGGTCACGATGCTGAGCGCGACAGGGGCATATTCCATCAAGGGCGACATACGGCACACCAGGAACACCCCGGCCGTGACCATGGTCGCCGCATGGATCAGCGCCGAAACAGGCGTCGGGCCCTCCATTGCGTCGGGTAACCATGTGTGCAGGAACAGTTGCGCCGACTTGCCCATCGCACCGACAAACAGCAGAAGCGCGATCAGCTCGGCCGCATTCACATCCATCCACAAAAAGCGGATGGAGGTGGCCGCCAACTCCGGACCCGCGGCAAAGATCACGTCAAACTCGATGCTGTCGACAAGAAAGAAGATCGCGAAAATCCCCAGCAGGAACCCGAAATCCCCGACACGGTTGACAATAAACGCCTTCATCGCCGCCGCATTCGCGCTGGGTTTGCGATAGTAGAACCCGATCAGAAGGTATGAGGCGACGCCCACCCCCTCCCAACCGAAGAACATTTGCAGCAGGTTATCGGCCGTGACCAGCATAAGCATCGTAAACGTGAAGAAGCTCAGATAGGCAAAGAACCTGGGGCGATAGCTTTCCCCCTCTTTCCAGTTGTCGTCATGCGCCATGTAGCCCATGGAATAGAGATGCACGAGGGCGGACACACTTGTCACAACGACCAGCATGACGGCCGTGAGCGTATCCAATCGTATGGCCCAACTGACGCTCATCGAGCCGCTGTCGACCCAGCGGAAAAGCTCGGTCGTGGTCTGGCCGTGGTCATGGGTTATGAAAACCACCCAGCTTAGAACCGCCGCCAGGAACAACAGCGCTGTGGCGGTAACCATTGCCGCACGATCACCGATGAACCGGTGCCCGAAGCCGCAAATCACTGCACCGATCAGCGGGGCGAAGAGGATGATGGTGGGCATGGCTGCGGCCTACTCCAATAATCCGAGACAGCGCGCATCCGCGCGGTCACCATTGCAGATGCCGCCCCGCTTGGGGCTGACCGTGGCACCAACCCTGATCAGATCGTCCGCGGCCCACTGCGGTGTACAGGGGGTTGGCCTGTCAGCCCGTTGTGGCATGCAGAATTCCACGTCATGCCCGGCTGAACGCCCGGGCCACGCGGCCATCTGATGGCCGGTTTCGCAATGCGCTAGGATATCCAACGACACCTCCCCGACAAAACCTTTGACCGCGGGGACAGTCCAAAGATCAGGGC
>JBCCYF010000107.1:0-15428 GCA_039190275.1 Pseudomonadota bacterium
GTGGTTCCATGAACTTGACGAGGTGATCGGCGCCGATGACCCGTTGGGGGTCGAGGCCGTGCGCGTCAAACACACCAAGACCGGGGAAGTCACAGAGATTGCCTGTAAGGGCGTCTTTGTGGCCATAGGTCACTCTCCCGCTAGTGAGTTGGTAAAGGACCAGCTGGAAACGCATATGGGCGGCTATGTGGTGGTCAAGCCCGGGACGACCGAGACTTCGATCCCTGGGGTATTCGCTGCGGGCGACTTGACCGATCACGTCTATCGTCAGGCCGTGACGAGCGCCGGGATGGGTTGCATGGCCGCGCTGGACGCAGAGAAGTTCCTGGCGGAAAGCGAATCCGCCCTCCAGGCGGCCGAGTGACGTAAAGTAATCCTCGGCCACTCTGTACCGAATCGCCGGAGGCGTTAGGCTGCTCCCCAAAATAGTCCTGGGGAGGGGCGTAACAATGAGCGATGTAACGTTTGAGCGCGTTGTCTATTTCGGCGACAGCCTGACGGATCAGGGTATCAGCTTCGCGCTGACAGATCAGGTTCTGTTCCTTGGCGTGCCGTTCCAAGCGGCCGGATACAGCGAGTGGTACAGCGACGGGCCGGTGTATTCGACCTATGCGGCCGAACTTCTGGGCATTGAGGATGTGGAAACCTATGCCATTGCCAGTGCGCGCGCTGTTGGCAGCCGCAGCTTGCAGGAATTTATCGATGCGAACCTTTTGACACCATTGATCACACCGGGTGCTGATACGGGTATCCTTGCAACCGACATCAACCTTGGGGCGCAGGTCGCAAGTTTTTTGGCGGAGGGACCGATCGTACCGGGTACGGCGGTATCGCTGCTGATCGGTCTGAACGACTACAACAACTTCTCGCCATCAACAACGGACCCGCTCACAACCCTGGCCGAGGCCCAGGCCCTCATCACCGATGTGGTGTCGAACACCCTGGTGGCGATCGGTGCCCTGGTGGCGGGCGGTGCGGAGACTGTGATCCTCAATACGCTTCCGGAATCGCTGTTCTTTCCGGGCTCAAACCTTGCACCCGAGGCCATACAGGAGCTTGGGACCTTCGCGATCGATGCGCACAACGACGCGTTGATCGCCGGTGCCGCATCCCTTTCTGCCGAAGTGAAGATCATTGATTTTCAGGCTCTTTCCGCCGAGATCATGGTGGACCAGCAGACATTCGGATTTCTTGCGCCGCTGACCTCCCCAAAAGTGCTAACCGCGATACCGCAGATTTCGATAACCGATGGGATCACTGTGGATGTGACGGAGAACCCGCTGGCCGCCACGCTGGACGACGACCAGTTTGCTTTCTTAGACTTCCTACATCCAACGACTGCACTGCATGGCATTCTGGGGTCCTTTCAGGCGGCAAGCCTGACGCATGAAACCGTTTTTAATCAAGCAGTTGTCGGCACCGGGGCTGAGCGCGACCTGATTTTCTCGGGGGAGGCTGCGGATCAAGTCGCATCTGGCCGAAAACAGGACATCGTGTTTGCCGGTCTTGAGGACGATATGGTTACCGGGCAACGGGCTCGGGACATCCTTGCCGGTGGCGCAGGCAATGACACGCTGCGCGGAGGAGCCGGTGCGGATGTTCTGGCAGGCGGCACCGGGGATGACATGCTGTTCGGAGGGCGCGGTGCGGATGTGCTGATCGATGGTCTTGGGTCAGACATTTCGGCAGGCGGACTAGGTTCAGATACCTTTGTGTTTGTGGAGGCGGAGCTGATTGGCGGTGTGACCGGCACCGACAACGACGAGGTGCGCGGCGGCGCGGGGACCGATACTTTGGTCATGGTTCTCTCCGCCGAGACACGTGCCACGGTCGAGGCTGGTTTGAGCCAGAGCCGGTTTCAGGTGTTCGAGACCATCGGTGTCGAAGCGCGTTCGATCGAAGAGTTTGTCTTTGTCGACAGCCGAGCCGATCTGGCCGATCTCGAGGTCAACGCACGTCTTGCCGAAGCGGATCTGTGGGGTCTGATCTGATCGGCCCCATCCGCTCCATAGCGTTCCGCAAACCACAGGAAAAAACCGGTACCACCTAACGCGTTGAAATCTTACATTTCAGGTAGCGTTCGGTGCTTCGACACAATGGCGTAACGCGCTAAGGTAGGGCATCAACAGGTTCAGGCATAAGGTTCACCCCCAGCCCGCTGAGCACCTGCCAATAGCCGGGCCAGGTTTTTGCGGTGCAGTGGGGATCCAGGATGGTAATGCCGTTGATCCTTAGACCAGCCAGCGCAAAACTCATTGCGATCCGGTGATCGGCATAGGTTTCTATCCGTGTTGGATAGGTCTGGCCTGAAAGGGCCGGGTCGCCCCGAACGATGAGGTCGTCGCCCCGCTCCTCCGCCAGACCGGGACGGATCCGGTTCAACTCGGTGGCGAGGGCTGCGATCCGATCACACTCCTTAACCCGCAAGTTCTCGATGCCGACGAACCTCACCGGCGTCTCGTTGAATGCAGCAAGGACCGCGAGAGTGGGGACGGCGTCCTGCATCTGGCTGCCGTCGATCCGGTCGGGCAGGTGTGGGAATTGTGCGATCACCGACGCGGCAGCTGCATCTGGCTGCGTGAAATCTTCGGACTGGATCCCCTGGTCAATGGCCCCACCGGTAAGCGCTTCGGCAGCCCAAAGATAGGTTGCGGCGGAGGCGTCGGGCTCCACGGCTATATCCGCACCGGAATAGCCGGTTGGCATGACACGCCAACTGCGCCGGTCCAGGACCTCAACCTCGGCCCCGAACCGGCGCATCGCCGCCAGGGTGAGATCTATGTATCCGCGCGCACCGATCTCGTCGCCCGTCAGCGTCACCTCCAACGGTTCATGTGCGCGGGGTGCTGCCATCAACAGGGCGGACACATATTGTGAGGACAACCCGCCATCAATCTCGACACGTCCGGATCCGAACCGGCCCGTCCCGTGTATCGTAACGGGCGGGCAGCCATTGGTGTCTGCTGCTGTGATGCCGACAGCGTTTAACGCCCGAACCAGGGGCCCGATGGGCCGCTGGCGCATATGCGCGTCGCCATCCACCGTAACGGTCCCTTCGACCAGACATGCGGCGGCGGTAAGAAAGCGCATGGCAGTGCCAGCATTCCCGAGGTAGAGCGGCCCCTGAGGAACATGCAAGCGACCATCGGACACCACCGTGAACCGGGTCGCATGCGGTTCGTTCACCGTCACGCCCATGTGCCGCAATGCTGCCGCCATCAGTTCGGTATCGAGGCTTTTCAGCGCGCCCGACACGTGGCTGGCCCCCTGGGCCAGGGCCGCCAGCAGCAGAACACGGTTGGTGATCGACTTCGATCCAGGCGGCGCAGCCCGTCCGACCAGTGGTGCATTCACCGGCGATACGGTAATCGCCGGGGTGCCGCTCATGTCATTGAGATCCATCATACCCCGGCTTTTACAGGGCATGGCGCTGTTGCCAAGGGGTCAGATCGCTGCCAGGGACCGGGCGCTGTGTTTCACCACAGCGCCGCGATGTGTGTGCTATGCATCAATGCGCGCTTACCGGCTTGAATTCATTCAAGATTGCGACATGAAACGCCTTCTGCCGATCATCGACCAGGGCAAGGACTTGACCTTGGGCGTCGTGGATCGAATAGATCTGGTCCATCCCTTCAGTCTTTTCCTGCACTTGTGGCGGCAACGCCTCGCGTGCCACCAGCCGGATATAGGCAACGTCATCTGCTTCTATAGGAAAATGCGGTGTGTCGGTCATGTGTATTACCCCTTACTGATCTGAATCGTCTGGACTACGCTTTCGGGCTGTTGCCGATGCAGGTCTAGATGCAGCAACCCGTTTTCAAGAAGCGCGCCAGCAACCTCAACCCCGTCGGCCAGCACAAAACTGCGCTGGAACTGGCGCGCGGCGATCCCGCGGTGCAGGAACACCCGATCGTCTGCATCTTCTGTCTGGCGTCCGCGTATCACAAGCTGTGCGTTTTCAAGCGTGATCGACAGATCGTCTTCGGCGAATCCGGCGACGGCCAGCGTAATGCGATACCGCCCTTCGCCACGGCTCTCTATATTGTACGGAGGATAGCCCTCATTGCCGGACTTCGCGGTACGCTCCATTAACCGCTCAAGCTGTTCAAATCCCAGCAAATACGGATGGGCAGCAAATGTTGCCTTGGTCATTTCTTCTCGGCCCTCTAAACAAGCGACACTTTCGGCAAAGACCCCTTAATCGGCAGTCTTCACACTTGAAAACATGGGGTCTGGCTGCGCATAAGACAAGGGTTTCCGCAACTCCGGGCCGTAAACCGCGATGAGCAATGCCTCAAAAATGAACAAGAATGAAGTTCTGCGGGCCAAGCTTGCGGCGTTAAGGGAAGAGCATCGCGACTTGGACGACGCCATTCAAAGCCTGCAGGAACGCGCCAGTCAGGACGTTCTTGCGTTGCGGCGGCTGAAGAAGCGCAAACTTGCCTTGAAGGATCAGATTGCGCGGCTTGAGGATGAAGTCACGCCCGATATCATCGCCTGATTTACAAAGGAGCGCTGCATGACCCATCCCCCCATTGGCATCGTTATGGGCAGTCAGTCGGACTGGGCAACCATGGCACCCGCAAGTGAAGTGCTGGACACTTTGGACGTTGCGTATGAGGCACGGATCGTGTCGGCACATCGAACGCCGGATCGGCTTTTTGACTACGCGGAAACGGCAGCATCGCGCGGGTTGCAGGTGATTATCGCGGGCGCAGGCGGTGCAGCCCACTTGCCCGGTATGCTCGCGGCCAAGACCCGGGTGCCGGTCCTGGGTGTGCCGGTTCAGACAAGTACCTTGAGCGGTCTGGACAGCCTTCTGTCGATTGTCCAGATGCCCAAGGGGGTACCGGTCGGTACTCTGGCGATCGGTCAGGCGGGGGCAGCCAACGCCGCATTGCTTGCCGCGGCGATACTGGCGAACGGTGACAATGCACTTGCAGGGCGGCTTGAGGCGTGGCGCGCAGCGCAGGCGGATGCGGTGGCTGAGGAACCGGCGCGTGACTGAAGGCGCACTGCCCCCGGGCGCCGCAATTGGAATTCTCGGCGGTGGTCAGCTGGGCCGCATGCTGGCACTGGCCGCCGCACAACTGGGCCTGAGGTGCCACATCTACGATCCAGACACCGCTGCCCCCGCCGGGCAGGTGTGCGAACAGTTGCATGTCGCACGCTATGACGATGTCGCGGCGCTCATGCGGTTTGCCGAGTCTGTCGATGTGGTGACCTATGAGTTCGAAAACATCCCCACCGCAGCGCTTGACGCTATCGAGGCACTGGTTCCCATCCGCCCTGGCCGCCAGGCACTGGAAGTCAGTCAGGATCGTTTGGTCGAAAAGACGTGGCTGCGTGAGCTGGGCCTTGCGGTTGCGCCGTTTGCAGCGGTCTCGGCCTTGGAGGATCTTGACCCCGCAGTCGCCGCGCTGGGGACGCCCTCAATTCTTAAAACCCGTCGGTTCGGGTATGATGGCAAGGGTCAGATGCGCCTGCACGAGGGTGCCGACCTTCAGACTTCATTGGCGGCTGTTGGCAATGCGCCGTCGGTTCTGGAGGGGTTCATCGATTTCAGCACCGAAATTTCGGTGATCGGGTCGCGGGGCTTGGATGGTTCGGTCGCCTGCTTTGATCCGGGCGAGAATGTGCATAGCGATGGAATCTTAGGCACCACGACTGTTCCCGCGTCCGTGTCTGCTGCGGTTGCAACAGATGCGGTGCTGATCGCAGGCCGTATCTTGAATGCGCTGGACTACGTCGGAGTGCTGGGGGTGGAGTTTTTTGTGTCCGAGACCGGCCTGATCGTGAATGAAATCGCGCCGCGTGTCCATAACTCCGGTCACTGGACACAGTCCGCCTGCGTGATCGACCAGTTTCAGCAGCATATCCGCGCCGTAGCGGGTTGGCCATTGGGTTCCGCAGAGCGCTTTGCAGACGCTGTGATGACCAACTTAATAGGCGCAGATGCGAACGACTGGATCGAACTTGGTCAGTCCGGCGATCTTCATCTCTACGGCAAGTCCGAGGTGCGCGCAGGACGAAAGATGGGACACATCACCCGCATCTCACCCCGCAGTTAAACGGCCCGACAGGCGTCGGGCCATGTCCGTCCAGACTTAGCCGGTATACCCCTGTCGTGCGGCATTCGCTTCGGCGTCAGACTTCTTCTTGTATCCTTCCGAAGATGCTCCGACAATCTGACCGTTGCTGGCCTTGCGCCGCCACCTATGCTCGCCGCGTTTATCCTCGTAGAATTCCCACTTGTCCGAGTCTTTGGGACCGCGTTTCATATTGGCCTCGCAATCGGACTTGCTTTTATAACCTTCGGACGCGGCCCCGACGATTTGACCGTTGGACGCCTTACGCCGCCAGCGGTATTCGCCGCGCTTGTCCTGATACACCTCGAATTTGTCGTTCTCGCCTGCCATGGATTGGCCTCCCACATCTTAGAGTATTGTTACCTTGCGTAAATGTGGCTGATGGCGCAAGGGATCTATTCCGGATGGCGTTTGGCACTGCGAAGGCGTGGCCCCAAGACAGCAAGCGCCACGCCTCCCAGGATGAGCGTGCTGGCCAAGCCGAAGGTTGAGGTGGGCCGTTCGCCCAAAAACAGGATGCCGCCGGCCAGTGCGATAATGGGCACCGTCAGCTGTGCAATAGCCGCCAGGCTGGCCTCGAGCCGTGGCAACACGCTGTACCAGATTGCGTATCCCAGACCCGAGGCAAGCGCGCCCGAGGCGACCGCCAGGGCAGTTCCGGCAAGGGTGGGCGGCGCCGAGACAACCAGGATCAACAGCAGGCTTACCGGGGCCGCCAGAATGAAATTGGCGGCCGTCGCACGCAGTGGGAAAGTGGCCGACTGGCCGCGGAGCGAGTAGATACCCCATGCGGCCGCAGCGATCAGCATCAGCGTGACGCCGAGGGATGAGGGCGTCTCCGACCCAGGCAGGAACAGTAGGGCCAGTCCGCACAGTCCCAGCGCCGATCCGGCCCAATGCCAAGGTCCAGGCATTCGCCCACGCAAAACCGATCCGGCAAACATTGTCAGTTGAACGCCGCCGAAAAGTACTAATGCACCCATTCCCGCATCCAGGGTCACATAGGCAAAGGAAAACGTGACCGCATAGATGAGTAGCGCCGCGGCAGAGGTAAAGGAGCCGTTGGCAAGTACCGTCCGCGGCGCCGTGCGTTGTGCAGCAATGATGCCTGCCAGCATCAGCGCACCCGAGATCATGCGGATCACGGTAAAGGTAGCCGGATCCATCGCCTGGTCAGCCAGTGCGGCGCGGTTCAGAACCGAGTTTGCCGCAAAGGCGATTAGGGTGGCAACGGTCAGTCCGAAGAGACGCATGGACCGGGTATGGCTGCGATAAGATCGACACGCAATACAAAGCTGCGTGGGTTAATTGCCCGCGCACGAAAGCCGTACGAACGCACCCGCGGCCGCGCGCTACGTTCGATCCAGTTCGGTGTTGTCTTTGTTGTGCAGCAGGTTGATGTCGGCGCCGAATTCCTTCAGTGCCGCCTTGCCGCGGGGACTGAGCCCATAGACACCGCGGTCCACACGCTCGAACCAGCCATAGTGGTTGTCTGACATAATCTGTCGTGCCCGCAGTACGGTTGTACCCGCAGCAACATAACTGGCTTTGAGTGGGCCGGATTTGCCCAGAAAGTCGAGGCACCGCAATGCGTCCTGCCGATAGGCGGTCACAAGTGTGCGGCGGGTTGACCCACCGGTGTTCGGATCGCCGACCCGTTGTGCAAATTCGCGTAGCAGACGCGCCCTGCCGGTGCGTGATGTCCGCGGCTTATAGGGTGCCGGGTCAACATGTACGTCAACAAAGCCGTCCCGCAAACGCACGGTGATCAGACCAACCCCGAGGCGCCGGCAGAGTTTCGTGTTCAGGTTCAACGCAGTTCTGAAGGATCGGCCAGTGCCGCGTGGAACGGCGATATAGACATTTGGACTGATCGATAGTCGGGCAATGGCCTGATGAACAAGTGCAAGGGAAAATCCGGTCTTCAACTCCACAATGACAGGATCGTCCGTGCCACGGCACGCGACCACATCGGCAGGCCCAATCTCGCCCTTCACGGTGTAACCCTGCGCTTCGAGCAGGGCCTTGACCGGGCCATACAAATCGGTTTCGAGGGGCTTTCGGGCCGTCATTTGCCCCGAAGGGTATGGCGTATTGCCGAGGCGGGCAATCCGCCTGCGAGCAGTGCCGAAACCCCCGATACAAAAAAGGGCCGCCAGATCGGCGGCCCTCAGGTACTGGTCCGTAGCGGATGATTACATCATGCCGCCCATGCCGCCCATGTCGGGCATGCCGCCGCCGGGCGCTGCCGCACCTTTGGGCTCGGGCTTATCGGCGACCATGGCTTCTGTGGTGATCAGCAGCCCAGCAACCGAGGCTGCATCCTCAAGAGCCGTACGCACCACTTTGGCCGGATCGATCACACCGAAGGCAAACATGTCGCCATACTCTTCGGTCTGCGCGTTGAAGCCATAGGCGTCGTCGCTGCTTTCACGGATCTTGCCGGCCACAACCGCACCATCAACACCAGCGTTTTCAGCGATCTGACGCAGCGGGCTTTCCAGGGCGCGACGAACGATCGTGATGCCAGCATCTTGATCAGGGTTTGCGCCGGTCACTTCGGAAAGCGCCTTGGCCGCCTGAACAAGCGCCACACCGCCACCGACAACGATACCTTCCTGAACGGCGGCACGCGTCGCGTTCAGTGCATCGTCAACACGATCCTTACGCTCTTTTACTTCCACTTCCGTTGCTCCGCCGACGCGGATCACGGCAACACCGCCAGCCAGCTTGGCGAGACGCTCTTGCAGCTTTTCACGGTCATAGTCGCTGGTGGTTTCTTCGATCTGAGCACGGATCTGAGCCACGCGTGCCTCGATCTCGGCCTTCTCGCCGGAACCATCAATGACGGTGGTCTCGTCCTTGGTGATGGTGACCTTCTTGGCCGAGCCCAGCATGTCCATTGTGACATTCTCAAGCTTCATGCCCAGGTCTTCCGAGATCACTTGGCCGCCGGTGAGGATGGCAATATCCTGCAGCATGGCCTTCCGGCGGTCGCCGAAACCGGGTGCTTTGACGGCGGCAATCTTTAGGCCACCGCGCAGCTTGTTGACGACAAGCGTCGCCAGAGCTTCGCCATCGACATCCTCGGCGATGATCAGCAGTGGTTTGCCGGACTGGATCACTGTTTCGAGCAGCGGCACCATCGGCTGCAGCGACGAGAGCTTCTTCTCGTGCAGCAGAATGATCGCGTCGTCCAGTTCAGTGGTCATTTTGTCGGCATTGGTAATGAAGTAAGGCGACAGGTAGCCGCGATCGAACTGCATGCCTTCGACAACATCAGTCTCGGTTTCGAGGCCTTTGTTCTCTTCGACCGTAATCACACCTTCGTTGCCGACTTTCTGCATCGCGTCAGCGATCTGGGAGCCGATTTCTTCTTCACCGTTGGAGGAAATGGTGCCGACCTGCGCAACCTCGTCAGACCCCGAAACGGCGCGCGATGCCGATTTGATCGAGGCAACAGCCTTGGTCACCGCCGCATCGATACCGCGCTTTACGTCCATCGGGTTCATGCCGGCCGCGACGGATTTCATCCCTTCCTTGACGATCGAATGCGCCAGGATGGTGGCTGTGGTGGTACCGTCACCGGCAGTGTCGTTGGTGCGTGAAGCGACTTCACGGACCATCTGGGCGCCCATATTCTCGAACTTGTCATCCAGTTCGATCTCTTTGGCGACCGACACCCCGTCCTTGGTGATCCGCGGCGCACCGAAGGATTTGTCGAGCACCACGTTGCGGCCCTTCGGCCCCAGGGTCACGCGAACTGCGTTTGCAAGGGTGTCGACACCCTTCATCATCCGGTCGCGTGCATCGGTATTAAACTTTACGTCTTTAGCAGCCATTGACTACGTCTCCGTAATTTATCTGTTGAAACAGGTATGGTGTCGGACGGATCAGGCGGCTTTGGAAGCGGCCGAGTTGTCCAGGATACCCAGGATGTCGCTTTCTTTCATGATCAACAGGTCTTCGCCGTCGATCTTGATCTCGGTGCCCGACCATTTGCCGAACAGGATGCGGTCGCCCGCTTTGACGTCCATCGCAATCCGCTCGCCGTCTTCGTCGCGCGCACCGGCGCCAACGGCGATGATTTCGCCCTCGGCGGGCTTTTCCTTGGCGGTGTCGGGGATGATCAGACCACCTGCGGTCTTTTCTTCGCCTTCAATACGGCGTACCAGTACACGGTCGTGCAGAGGTGTGAAGTTCATTGCGTTCGCTCCTTCGTCGCGTTGCGAAACTGGTGGGCAGCGCTCCCAATCCTGCATTGCTAGCACTCGCTGCCCTTGAGTGCTAACGCGGTCGAGATAAGGAGGTCGGCATTGGGTGTCAAGACCACTTGGCCCCGCTTGACACTCTATTGACCCAATTCACCGCAAGGCGGTTGTTGAATGGCCCTAATTGCCGTCTATCTTGGGCGCAACGGGGTCCACGAAAGGTTCCATGATGGCTCGATTTACGATGATCGTTGTGCTGGTGCTGGTTCTGCCTGTGTGGGCCATTGCGCAGTGTCAGGGCACAGATCTTGCCGACAGTTGGGGCGACAGCTTCGATGCGCAACTTGACGCGCTTACGGCGGATGTGCCGTTTGCCGATGGACGATTGTGGGAGGTTACGCGCGATGGTGCCACCTCCACCCTGTTCGGGACGTTGCATCTGCCCGATGACGACGTCGCGACGCCGCCGGACATATTGCGAGAGCGCATGACAACCGCGGAAGAGCTGTTGGTCGAAGTGACCCGGCTTGAAGAACAACGCATGACCCGAAAGATCCTGCTTAACCCCGGACTTTTCCTGTCCAAGGACGGCGCCAAACTAAGCGAAACGCTGCTGCCCGCCGAGTGGCGTAATCTGGAGCAAGCCATCGCCCCCTATGGTCTACCGGTCGATTATGCTGATCGGATTGCCCCATGGTACCTGGCCGTGACGCTTTCGATCCCGGCATGTGTGACCGGCTACGCGGCAGAGGGCAAAGCGATCTTGGATCGCCGGATCGAGGCCGAGGCGCTTGCCATGGGTGTCCCGGTTTCCGGACTGGAGATCCCGGAAGAGGTTTTTGACCTGTTTTCTGACCTGTCCTATGCGGATCAGGTGGAAATGCTGCGTGCAAGCCTGCCCACAGCGGAGTTGGCTGAGGATATGCTCGCCACCACAAAGCAGATGTATTTGGATGAGCGGATTGCGCGCATCGAGGCGACCGCATTGCTGATGATGGAACGCGATGCACCGGAAGCCGCAATGGGTGCAGCCGAGCAGTTCCTTGAACTCCTTTTGGTCCAACGGAACGCCCGCTGGATGGACCATCTGCTGCCCAAACTGAAAGAGGGCAACCGGGTTGTCGCCGTCGGTGCGCTGCATTTGGTCGGCGAGGACGGGTTGCTGAACCGGTTAGAGGCTGAGGGTTTCACGGTGACGCGTCTGCCGCTTTGACAGGTTTGCATTGTGATGGACGAGCGCATATGCCCATCCCGAATGCCGCAAGTCGAAAGCCGACCCTCATGCCCCCGATCCTGTCTGAACTCTCTGAAATCTCAGCGCGATATGATGTGATCTATTGCGATTTGTGGGGTTGCCTGCATGACGGAAGGGCCGCGTTTCCGGACGCTGTGTCCGCCTTGCGCACATTTATCGGCGCGGGTGGGACCGTTATCCTGGTCACCAACTCTCCGCGACCGCGCTCTGCCGTCCGTGGCCAGCTGGCGCAGCTCTCGGTGCCAGAGGATTGCTACCACGATATCGCGTCGTCCGGGGATGCGGCGCAGGCAGCTCTTGCCGCCGGGCAATTCGGGCGCAAGGTGCATCACATCGGTCCGGAACGGGACCTGGTGTTTTTCCGGTCCGAGGATGGCGCTTGGGTTGACGTTGAACGTGTGGCGCTGGAGCAGGCCGAAAGCGTGGTGTGCACTGGACTGTTTAACGATCTGACCGAGGTTCCTGAGGACTACCGTCTGACGCTGATGCGGGCAAAGAGCATGGGGCTTGATCTGCTGTGTGCAAACCCGGACGTGATCGTGGATGTCGGGCCAACCCGGATTTACTGTGCCGGCGCTTTGGCCGCCTTTTATACCGAGCTTGGAGGGAAGTCCTTCTACTTCGGCAAACCTCATGCCCCGATATACGTGCTTGCGCAGCAGCGCGCCGAACAGGTTAGGGGCGCTTCGGTCCGCCCCGAGAATATCCTGTGTATCGGTGACGGGATTAACACCGACATTAAAGGTGGCGTGGCCGAAGGGTTGGACAGTCTGTTTATCACCGGCGGCCTTGCGGCCGAGGAAACGGGGACGCCGCCGGGTGAGCCCACAGGTCAACCGCAGCCCGATGCGCTCGCGGCGTTTTTGCAGTCTGCGAAGCTTACGCCTGTCGCGGCCATAGGGCGGCTAAGGTAAGTCTCTGCGATCCATTATACCGATCCGGACATCTGAATAGAAATTTTATTGCGCAATTTTATTGCGTGTTGGCTTGTGCTCCTGTAGAAAATGCATGCGCAATGCGGCGCGATTCCAAGTCTGGGGAGACAGAATGCTGGATACGGCCCGACATAACCACATAACAGGGACGATCTGCATCGAAGATTTGGAGATCGGGATGGCCCGCTCGATCTCCAAAGTTATCGGCGACACTGAAGTGAGCGCTTTCGCCGAGTTGTCCTGTGATCACAACCCTGTCCATCTGGATGACGGCTATGCACAGGACACGATATTTGAAGGCCGAATTGCCCACGGCATGCTGACGGCTGCCCTGCTTTCGGCAGTGATCGGCGAACAGTTGCCCGGTCATGGCACTGTCTATCTTGGCCAGACCCTCAAGTTCCTTGCCCCCGTTCGGATCGGGGACCGCGTGGAGGCCACGGTGAGTGTGCGCGAGATCGACTACGCACGGCGACGGGTCACTCTTGATTGTCTCTGCCGCGTCGGCGATACCATAGTGCTGAAGGGCGATGCGCTGGTGCTTGCGCCAAGCCGAAAATTCGACTGACCAGAGGGGAGGCTGCAGCAGCCCC
The DNA here is from genome assembly GCA_039190275.1 of Pseudomonadota bacterium. GTDB lineage: Bacteria > Pseudomonadota > Alphaproteobacteria > Rhodobacterales > Rhodobacteraceae > Halovulum. Next base: position 13,084 of record JBCCYF010000107.1, read on the forward strand.
GCGACTAGGGGACCATGCGGCGTCATTCACGATACTACGACCTGGCCCAAAGTGACCGGGGTGCCAGCGTTGCCATCGGAAACTTCGATGGGGTGCACCTGGGTCATCAATCGGTGATCTCCCTGGCTGCGGTAGCAGCGGCACAGTTGAAAAGCCCATTGGGGGTCGTGACCTTCGAGCCCCATCCGCGCGAACACTTCGATCCGGGCGGCGCCGACTTCCGGTTGATGAATCGGGAAGCGCGTGCCAATCGCCTCGAAAAACTGGGTGTGGACCAACTTTACGAGATAAATTTCGGTCCGAAGACAGCATCAATGACCGCAGATCACTTCATTGCCGAGATTCTGGTGGCAGGGCTTGGCGTGCGCCATGTGGTTGTGGGGGCGGATTTTCGGTTCGGGCGCGGGCGAAACGGCGATGCCTATCTGCTCCAGGCCCTTGGCCGGACCCATCGCTTCGAAGTGACCATCGCACCGCTTGTCGGCAGCAGTACCAGTGACATCTCGTCAACCGCAATCCGAAACGCCCTGAGTGAAGGCAAGCCGGAGGAGGCTGCACGGATGCTGGGGCACTGGCACCGGATCGACGGAAAGGTTGTCAAAGGCAGCCAGCGCGGACGGGATCTGGGATATCCGACCGCAAACATGAACCTCGATGGTCTGCACCTCCCCTGCTTTGGCATATATGCGGTACTGTTTGATGTGCTCGACGGGCCGCACCGTGGCAGCTATCACGGTGTCGCCTCGTTGGGCGAGCGGCCTACATTTGGCGTCAACACGCCAAACCTGGAAACATTTGTCTTTGACTTCGACGGGGACATCTATGATGCCGAGGTTTCTGTGGCGCTTACCGGGTTTCTGAGGCCAGAGCTGGCATTTGACGACGTGAACGACCTGATTGCGCAAATGGATAAGGACAGCGCCGAGGCGCGACAGAAACTCGCGAAACTGGGTGGCTAGCGCTGAATACTTCTATCTACCTTTCTGCCCAAGGCGGAGGATCCGACCTGTGACAGCTGATCCGATCGACAGGACCTCCGTCCGCCCGCGGTTCTGGGAGACCTATTCCCTGGATCAGCTGACCCGGACAGAATGGGAAGCGCTTTGCGACGGATGCGGGAAATGCTGTTTGCGCAAACTCGAATTCGAGGACACCGGCGAAGTGGAATACACCAATGTTGCCTGCCGCCTGCTGGACCGTGATACCTGCCGTTGTCGGAACTACGAGAACCGCAAACAGATCGTTGAGGATTGTGTCGTGGTCACACCCGAGAATTTAGACAGCATCCTGTACTGGATGCCCGGCACCTGTGCGTACCGGCTGTTAGCCGAGGGGCAATCACTGCGACACTGGCATCCGCTGATTTCGGGCCGTGCCGATACCGTTGCCGCCGCAGGTATCTCGCTGGCCGGGCGCATGGTCTCGGAGACCGGGGTCAGCGACGATGACCTGGAAGATTTCATCGTGGAAGGCCTGCAATGACCTGGTTTACCTCTGACAACGCAAGTGGTGCGCATCCGCGCGTGATCGACGCGGTGATAAAGGCAAACGAGGGCTATTCCGGGTCCTATGGGGATGATGCCTTGATGGATCAGGTCCGCACGCGGATCCGCGAGATATTTGAAGCCCCCGAAGCCGAGGTCTTTCTGGTCGCGACCGGAACAGCCGCCAACGCGCTGGGACTTTCAGCCATGGTATCCCCCTGGTCAAAGATTTTCGCGCATGAGACCAGCCACATCGAGATCGACGAATGCGGTGCACCGGAGTTTTACACCGGCGGAGCCGCGCTTCGTCTGCTTCCCGGCGCACACGGCAAGATCGACGCCGAGGCGTTGCGCACCGCCCTGGCGCAATTGCCCGACGGGGTAGTACATCACCGCCAGCTTGGGGCGCTCTCGCTTACGCAACTGACGGAGTATGGGGGTGCCTACACACTAGAGGAACTCCATGCATTGACCGAACAGGCCCGGGGGTACGGCCTACCGGTCCATATGGACGGCGCGCGCTTCACGAATGCGCTGGTTGCGCTGAAATGCACACCGGCCGAAATGACCTGGAAAGCTGGTGTCGACATTCTGAGCTTTGGCGGCACCAAAAACGGCCTGATGGGTGCCGAAGCGGTGGTGCTGTTCGACCCGTCCCGGGCGTGGGAATTCGAGCTGCGGCGCAAACGCGGGGCGCATCTGTTCTCAAAACACCGCTACCTTTCCGCGCAGATGGCGGCCTATCTGGAAGAGGACCTCTGGCTTGAACTGGCGCGTGCCGCAAATGCGCGCGGGGCCCGGTTGGCGGCCGGGCTTGCGGAGCGTCAGGGCGTAACGCTGCTGCATCCGGTGGAGGGGAAC
>JBCCYF010000108.1:0-15421 GCA_039190275.1 Pseudomonadota bacterium
CCGCCGTCGACGGTCAGAGCGTCGCGCCCGCCGATGATCACATCACGGCGGTCGGTGCCGATGAAGATCTCAATCCCCTGGGCGATCTGCGGTGCTTCGTTCGGGCTGTCGAATGTCAGAATGAAAGGGTTCGACGGATCGCTCGGGTCTTCGAAGGCCGGTGGCAGATCGGGGTTTTCGATCAGGTTCGGGACAACGAAAAGATCTTGCAATTCCAGATCAGGCGGCAACTCGAACACGGTTTCGAAGTGCTCGATACCAGACGCGCCCCATGACCGACCGCTGTCTTGCGTCAGTTCGGGCGCAACGATCAGCCAGTAGCCATCCGAGCCCGAGATATCCAGGGTATCGATGCCAACTCCGCCATCGACCCCGTGCGCGCCGGATAGCTGGAACAGATCATCGCCCGATCCACCAAACAACGTATTGCCCTGGAACGTGAAATCGCGCGCACCTTCGGTGTTGAGGTCCGAGCCAAGGCCCAAAAACAGATCGTTCCCAGCCCCGCCGTGAAGGTCGATCTCGTCCGGCGTCTGGGACGCATTGATGGTGTCGTTGCCAGCGGTGCCCAGGATCGTTTCGACTTGCGTGTACGCATCGACGGCGCGCTCTCCGGTTTCCAGCACACGCGTGACCGTGGCCGCGCCGGTGTCTATGACGACAGACCCGCCCACCGTTGTCAGTGACAGATCCAGATTATCGCCATACCGGATGCCGAAGAAGTCCGCGCCGAAGAACAGAACCTGCTCTTCATTGCCATTGGCGGTGTCGAAGATATCGATCGTATCGAACCCAGAATAGCTGAGCAGATCCGTGCCCTCGCCACCGTCGATGGTGTTGCCGAGGCCGGTAAACTGCGCCTGCAACGGGACATAGAACCGATCATCGCCCGCTTCGCCCGTGCCGATATCCTTCCCGCTGTCCAGAATCAGAACATCCTGGCCATCGCCACCCGCCAGCAGGTTACCCTGTCCATCAGCCGATGCGCCGACACCGCGAAGGATATCGTCTTCTTCCTCGCCCAACAGGATGTTCGACTGATCGCTTTCGCCGAAGACAATATCGCGGAACTGGCTGCCGATGACGTTTTCAACATCGACAACAAGGTCGGTCAGGAAAAAGCCCAGGCTCTGCGCGTCGACCTGAGAGCGATCCAGGAACAACTGGGCACCGCGTGTGCCATTGTTTCCGAATGCGGTGGTGCCAAAGGGCGCAAAGACCGGCGCGGTCAGATCCACGAACGATGCGGTGTCGATGCCCGGTCCGCCATCCAAGGTATCGAACCCATTTCCACCGACCAGGTAGTCGTCATCTTCGCCGCCGAACAGGCGGTCGTCGCCGTTGCCGCCGGACAGGAAATCATCCCGCAACAGACCCAGCAATTCATTTGCCTGATCCAGACCGGGCGCTGGGAAATCCGTGGTATTGCCGATCAGGAAATCGCGCAGGCCGGGCAGGTCATCGTTCGGGTTATCGACCGGGTCACCCGTCAGGTTCGGCATGTCCGGCGTCGCAGCCTGATAACCCAGCAGGAAGGTCTCCATGTTGAACACCGGAAGACGACCGAACTTGATCAGCGTTTGGTCGTCAAAATAGATCCGGTCGGTGCCTTCACTTTCAGGGGTGCCCGCCTTGGCAATGTGCTGAATATCGACGTAGCGCGGTTCGGTGTCGTCTTCCGGTTGGCTGATCAGATACTCGCCAATATCGCCCTTGTAGGTGACGATCGTGCGGCCATAAGCGAACATCGTGTCATCGCCGCCATTGCCCTGGAATGTGTTGACCACCGTCGGATCTTCCATCGCGGCGGTATCTGCGGAGTTGACCAGCGTGTCATCGGCCAACCCGCCGAACAGATAGTCCGCACCAATGTTCCCGGCCAACGACGTGTCCGCCTGGAAGCCCACCACAAGGCCGCCGGCGACGGCGGCTTCGTAGCTGCCTTCCAGCACGCTGGTCCAAAAATCGGCCTTGACCTCGTTGAGGCCGAACAGATCATAGCCCAGCGGCAATCCGTCCGAGACACGGGTATCATCCGGCACGAAGATCCCCAGGAACTCGGTCAGGCTGAGGAAGTCGTCCAGTTGCAGCGAGAACGCGGCATCCGTGAGGGTAGGGTCCAGCCCGTCCAGGAACTCGGCCGCATCTTCCAGAAGACCGTCCAGCGGGTCGATCAGGTCAACACCGGGCAACAGGTCCAGCAGTTTTTCGACCGCATCGTCGATCAGATCCTCGACACCCAAGGCTTCAAGCAGCGGATCGATGACCGGAGAGACAACCGAGTTGATCACGAAATCAACCGCATCAAACGCCCAGGCAATCGGTTCGATCGCCACCGAGATGGCGTCGAACGGCGCCTCGAGTGAATCGAAGATCTCGCCGATTTCCGCCAAGTCGTCGGCAATGAGTTCAATGCCACTGAAGTCGATATCCGGCGGCGTGATCAGATTGGTGAACTGTCCGATCCTCGCTTCTGCATTGGCCACGCTTTCATTGGCCACGGCCAACAGGGCATTGGGGTTGCGCAGCAGATCGTCAAAGCAGTCCTCGATATGCGACACATCCATCATCGTGCCGTCAGGATTCTCGAGCGAAGCGATGTTTTCGATCGCGGTCTCGGCCTCGGCCGCCGAGGCGATCAGATTGTCCGTCAGTGTTATGCTGCCATCCAGAACAGCATCCGTGCGGACCAGTCCGGTGTTGACTTTGTCCAACACGGTTTTCACCGGTTCGGCTGCCGTCTCCAGCGCCTTCAGCTTGTTCTCGATGACCTCGGCAGCATCGCCGAATCTGTCGATGACATCGGCCAGGCGCTTCGCGATGATGCCGACCTTGGGGACCGAGCCCAACGCCTTGGCGGTCGTTTCCAGTTGTTCGCTGGTCCTTTTGACATCGCCAATGATGTCCTTGAACTCGGAAATCTTGCCCAGCACGAAACGCACGGGCGCGATATCGTCGCGCAGTTCATTGACCTGCAGCTCGACGCGAGTCAGGTTCTGCCCCGTCACACCGAGATTTTGTTGAAAGTCCGAAAGCTCTTTGCTCGCCATGATGCCAATCCCCGACATCGGCGGTACACCCGCCAGATACGCAATCCGGGGTACGGAACGTTTGTCGCCCGCACGCCCGCAGGTGCCCCCACCCCTGGCAGCACTGTGAGGGACTATGACCTCTTTAGAACGTCCCGATAACTGTCCGAAAGTACAGTCGGCCCAATTTGCAACCCTGACCCTGCGCGCGGGTAGGGAATGCGTACATCTGATTGCACGACGCCTCGATTTCGGTGGAGCAGGCTGAGATGAAAAGATGACCGGCGGATTGTGCGTCAAAGCAGTCCGTTGGCCAGGCGCGGGATTGGCGTTTGTCTGGGCACTGACATGTCTGGCCTTCGGCGGCGGAGCCCTCGCAGAACCGGTTTCCCTGCACGGCCTGCAACTGATCACGCTCGCGGATGATGACCCCGGTTTTGCCGATCCGGGCTTTGATGACAGCGGATGGGATCAGATACCGGTGCCATCCTCGCTGCGCGCCGCCGGGGTCGAGCGACGCGGTGATGTGTTCTGGTACCGGATCCACTTCCGGATGCCCGAGGGATGGCCCAGCGACAGTCCGGCGATCCGCCTGGGCATCCTCGACCGGGCGGATCAGACCTTTCTGAACGGGACATTGATCGGGCAAACCGGGCAGATCGGCCCGCGCCTGTCGGATTGGCATGTCTATCCGTTAATGCAACCGCGCCTCTATCCATTCGCACCGTCATTGCTGCGCCCGGGGGCTGACAACGTTCTGGCCATTCGTGCGGCCCGCGAGCCCTATATTGACGATGGCGGCCTGCTGACCGGTCCCGTTGCGCTGGTCGATCTGGCCGAAGCCCTGCCGGGCTACTTGGCTGAACGTCAACGCTTTGCAGCGGCGAACTTCACGCTTTTCGGACTGGAGCTGGTGCTGATGATCGGTGTTGGCGTGGCTGCTGCGATCTGGTGGCGCGTCCGGGCGGTCCGGCTCTTCCTGCTGGTGTATCTACCGTATTTTCTCGCGACTTTGGAGCGTCGGGATGTGCTGGACGCCGTCGGGCTGGTTCACCCGGGTCTTCAGTTCGCGGCCAATGTCATCGGTGCGCTATGCGTGCCGCCGCTGCTGGCATTTGTCGCCGAGATCGTCGGGCACAGGATCGGTCATTTCGGTCGGGCGGTGCAGGTCGGCCTTGTCGGAGCGCTGATCAGTGTGCCACAGACCGGTGTGCCGGTGCTGGATTGGTGGGCCATCGAAAGCGCCCTGATCTGGCACCTGGTGTTTCTGGTCGCTCTGCTCTTGATGGTCACTTGGTCGCTGCGCGCCTGGCTGGCCGGAAACCCTATGGCCTTCGCGCTGCTGCTGGGCCTGTTCTGCTTCTTTGTAACCATGGTCGGCGACATCCTGCTGCCGGTGAGTTACTTCGAAGGCCAGTTTGGTCTGCGCTTAGCGGAAATCGGTCTGGTGGTGCTGTTCATGTCGTTTGCTGCCGTCGCAGCACAAAGCGTGATGGCGATTGGGCAGGTGCTTCTGCGGGCACAGGCTGATGTTCTGACCGCTCAGACCGACGAACGCGCGCGCCTTGCCCGCGATATGCATGACGGTCTGGGCCAATGGCTGACTGCGATCAAACTGAAGCTGCAAACGGTGGCGGCCGGCGCCAAACAGGCGCCACCAAAGAACAGCGATCTGAGCGAACTCGTGGGCGATGTCAGTACGGCCATTGATGACATGCGCCGGATCTCGCATGATCTGTCCCCGGCCTTGCTGGAAAATCAGGGGCTGGCTGCTGCAATGCAGTCCCAAGCGGACCGTGTTGCCCAAGGCAGCGGCCTTGTGATCGACATTGTCCGGGACTCGCCCATTCTCCTGCCCGCCGAGCGGGCAACACATGTCTATCGGATCTTCCAGGAAGCCCTGAACAACGCCATTGCCCATGGTCGCAGTTCAAGGATCACGGCCACATTGATGCAAACCGGCACGCACCTGACCATGAAAGTGCAGGACAACGGGACCGGCATAAGCGGGCCCGACGCTCCTGACAAAACGGATGGTCTGGGCCTGAAGTCCATGCACAACCGTGCGCGGGTGCTGGGCGGGACGCTGGAACTGTCTGGCAATCGAACGGGAACTCTGCTCGTCTTGCGCATCCCGTCCGCAGCACCGTGAAGGCCGTGCCGACAATGCCTGAACCGAACCTAATCGACATCGTGATCGCCGACGACCACGCCATCTTTGTCGATGCGCTCTGCGCGGTTTTCGCAGGCGAGGACCGTCTTCGCGTTGTTGCCACGACAACGAATGGCGACGCTCTTCTAAAGCTGTTGCGCGATCATCGACCTGATGTTGCAATCATTGATGTCTCCATGCCCGGCCCGGGAGCAGAAGCCATCGCATCTTCGGCGGCCAGGGACGTGCCTGAAATCAGATTGATCGCTTTGACAATGCACAATGAGCTTGGGCTGGCCGAGACTTTGCTGGCCTCGGGCATTGCAGGCTATGTCGTCAAGGACAGCGCGTTCGACGAGCTTCGCGGTGCAATCGACACCGTCCTTTCCGGGCAACGGTTCATGTCGGCAGCGCTCTCCGACATCCGCAATCCGTCGGCAGGCCCTCTGGCCGACTTGACCCCGCGCGAGGCCGAATGCCTTCGCGCAACGGCTCAGGGCCTGTCGAACAAGAACATCGCGGCACACCTGCAGATCACCGAGCGCACGGTCAAGTTCCACCTGCAGAACATCTTCCAGAAGATCGGCGCATCCAACCGCGCGGAAGCGATCGCTGTCGCGCGTCGATACGGCTTCATCTGATACTTCCATTGAGCTGCGAAGAGCTGAAAATTGTTGTGTTTTTGGAACGTCCGCTTTGATGCAACTCCCAATGGCTGCAAGCTGCAGATCCACATGGGTTAGACACTGGTCTGAATGTCAGCTTTTTGGGAGTCCCGACTGCCATATTCGCGGCCTCGTCAGACGTCCGCAAGCCGCCAATTCTGAGAGAAAAAAAGACCTCTCTGCGCAGCATTGTGCCTCCGCAATTCGGCGGCATGACGCTCTCAAGTTGGCGCTGGAAGTAGCTTCACGATCTTGCGAAGGTTCTGGGCGGTGGCGACCAGTTTGAACTCCTCTTTGGTTCAGTTTGATCCTCTCTGGCGCAGGCAGTCCAGACCCATGATCTTCTTCTTGCGGGTGAGTGAGGGACATGGCCCGCCATTGGTCCGACAGCAGGCCCGAACAGTCTCGTCTTTTCGCATCGCCCGCCGAGAGGTTATGAATGCGGCGCTCGTCGCAATCTCCCGAACCAGATCTGTGGCGCCGTCATGGTTTGACCGCGCGACGTTCAGAGTAGGATTCTACGCCAGAACCTTAACTTCAACTCACACCCTTCGCAGTCCAAGTTGGTAGTGCGGTAGCGGACCGGCTCATCGTCCTTCAGATGTGGGCGCGTCGTATCGGAAGGACGCCGGGCCGGCGACAGCTGATTGCCTGCAGGACAGAGTTAGCGATCGTTTCTGTAGTCTTATCTGAAGTCTGCACGGGAGAGCGTCTGATCCTCACGGGTCGACTTGTCGAGGACAGGCAGATCCAGCTCGATCCCTTCCTGGTGCACCAGCCAGCCAAGAGCTTCAGCGTTGTCATTGGCACCATCGCCGACAAAGTGTTTTGAATAGATGCCGGATTTCCTTCGGCCCGATCGACCATCTCGAGCGCGGCGTTGATGTCTGGTAGCCTTATGGGAGCGGCGACCTCGACATCGGTGATGACCGAGTTGTCGCGATCCACCAGGTAGTTCGTCGACAATGCAAAGGTTGAATGAGCCTTCTCACCGCCGGCGACGTGTGCGGCAGGGTCAACCGGCTAAAGCTCCTTTGGCGTTACCGTCGTTACCGCTCCGAACGCCTCATCATCCAGAGCCTCAAGATACTTATCTGTGGCGCGCGCGATCTGTTCTGGCGGCCCCTCATTTGCTTCGACCTCAGTCAAGCGGTTAGCATTGGTCAGATCGATCAAGGCGTCGACAGCGAAGGCTTCACCGCGGACCAGACCCGCGGAAATGCAGTGCGCCGATACGGTCTCGAAGAGATGCTAGTTCAGGTCGTAAACACAAAGACGCCCATGTCGGGTCTTCGAATACGTCGAGTGATCCCGGATGGGCTCCGTTAGATCCAAGCGACAATGCCAGGGTTGAGCAAGGTTCAGATGGCCCTCTTCGAAGAGCCAACGCTCGGAATGACTGGCCATGGCTTAGCCCAACGGTAACATGCGGATCATCTGCTCAGGATCGATTGGTGGACGGCCATGCTGACTGTAGAATCGCGCCAAGAAACTGCGAACATCGGAATGGTGCAAGTGCTGATCTATCTTGCGGAGAAAGCCATCGCTCGGGACGCGATCCTGAATGCTGAACTCGTAGAACAGCAACCGTTGCGCAACCTGCCTCAGGCCGGTCATAAGCTCGATCCTCCTGTATTTGGATCGATTGAATCAGGTGCTCGCAGCTACTTCAGGGCTGGGCTTCTTCACACCATTCGGAAATCCTACGGATTGGGTGACCGGGCTGGGCAAATCCGACCACGCGTGCTCCTTATCATGAGCGTCGGTTGGGTTCGTCGCGGCGGTCCAGCTGAGATTGAAGCCAATCCCGCAAATCGTCCTGAAACCAGCCCCCTCTGTTTGGGCCGATCGGTGCCCGCTTGTGCAACATCTCAGCCCTCTACAGCCGTGCGATGCGTTGAGGCGAGCACAGGACTATCTCATTCAGCTGGCGCACTCATAGTAGCCTCGTGGCTCCGTGTCCTTGGATTCAGAGCATCGCGATGCCCTAGGTTACGACAAAATCTAGGCGCATCGAAGGTACGATGATCGGATCAGCCAGATCAGAGATTTCCCACTGATGGCGTTTAAAGCCAGCCTGCATTGATGGGATCACTTGAAATGTCTGATTCAAGCTCATGTTGTTGGAGTGCATGGAGTGCAAAGCGACTGCATGGGCGTGGTTTTCAACCATCTTCTAGAAGGCGTTGGCCAGGCGACCGAACCCTCGCATGTGCCTCCGCACGATAAGGTTCTACCGCTCAACATGGCTGGTCGTTGATGTCGCGATCTGCTTCACACTTCCTTACCCCACACTCTGCCTTCTTCCGTGAGTCGACTTAGAGTGCTTCATCGTAGGCAAACTTGCGCCGGTCAGTCTGAGCGGTGCAGGACATCCAACCACTCCTCACGGTTCTTTCGCGGATCGTTCGCAAGTAAAGCGTGAGCCATATCAGATGAAACACGGGGCGAACATAGGTCAAAATCAGTATGGCGCGAGCCCGCCACTTTTAGGCGCAGTTCAGTGATATGCATAGAAAACCAATGACATACCCCAATTGCCGTTTGAGCGTTGCGCCGATGATGGAGTGGACGGGCATAATAAAATATCTCGGATTAGCAGTCGTCTAGAGATTGTCCCTCCAATACTTACGACAAGGTCCATACAATGAGAAGCCGTTTCTTTGCTAAACGCTTGCATCAATGTCAGCTCTGGCCGCGGTTTCGGACTCCGCCGCTAAGTCCGTGTAGCGCCAATGACGGACCTTCGTCATCTACAACTCGGATTATAAGTATCGGCCGAGGCGGTGTAGAAACGCATGAATATACTCAATTTCGTTGATCTGAGCGTCACTTAACGCGGCTATCTGAGTTCAGATCAATTAGCGGGCGCGAAATTTCAGAAATTTACCCGTTGCCGCGCCTGGCACGAATTTCAAAGTGGATCTGTTAGCGTGAGTTCCATCATGGAATCTGATACAAGAGAGGTTGGGCGCTGTATGATTTTCCTTATTTTTCCTTCTTCTGGTGCCAAATATGCGGATATTTGTCAGCTACAGCACACCCTATTTGGACACGGCGGAGAAAATTGTCTCCGCGGTTGGCGCACGTTTTGGTGACCAATCCGTTTACTTCGCGCCACGTGACAATGCCGCGAGTGTCTACTGGCTGCCCAAGCTGGCGGACAAATTGTCAGATACAGACATCCTTTTACTATTGCTCGGATCGCAAGTAGGGAGTTGGCAGGAACTCGAATATTACGAGTCTCTCAGACTAAACCGCAGCCACGGCGGTACGCCTAGAATTCTCCCAATCCAACTCAGCGACTCCACCCCAGGATTACGGTTTCTGTCTCAGTTTCATCAGCTAAGGCTTTCCGAAGTCGGTTTGGAAGGAGTGCTGCGCCATGTTTCGGCCGTCCACGAGATGGGCATAGTCAAGCCGCAGGATGGCCAGTGGCGCAGTTTTAACCCTTACAACGGTCTCGCCGCCATGGGGGCTGACACGTCTGGATACTTCTTCGGACGTGAAAGCATAACTGCCGAGATTATCAAACGGCTGAACACCCGCACTGACCAGTTGCAGATGTTGGTCGGAAACTCGGGCGTTGGAAAATCTTCGGTCGTGTACTCTGGAGTTATTCCTGCTTTGAAGATGCAGATCTGCCCAGATGATCCTGATATCGCCTGGCATCCCGCGCTTGCGGACAGTAAATCGATGCTTTTCTTGACCATGAAGCCCGGAGCGCATCCAGTCAAAACGCTTGCTCTAACCTTCGCAAGAAATTGGATTGAGGGGCATGGTGCTGCAGAGGCCGAAGCACTCAATTGGGTTCAGAACTTTCAGAACGGCTCGAGCATTGGAGACATCGTAGGGGTGGCGCTGCAAGAAGTCGCAGCTTCCCACAATGATGTCGGACCGGCGCGAATCTTTCTGTACATTGACCAGGCTGAAGAGATTTATCTTCAGGCATCTCCTTCAGAGGCTGCACTCTTCTCTGCTCTGATTGCGGCGGTCGTCCGTGACCCACGTGTACTTATCATGGGCAGCCTTAGGTCAGATGCCTATGGCCGCTTTCAGAACGACACACCTCTTTTCTCAGTCGGTGACACGCTCGATGTGCCCAAAATGTCTCGCGCAGATCTGGAAGAGGTTATCCGGAAGCCAAGTGCACAGCTTGGCGTGACCTTTGGTTCGCCTGAGGCGCCAGCAGCTTTGGCCGCCGCCACGTCCCAGGAAAGCGGTGGTTTGCCGCTGATGTCTTTTTTGCTTTCCGAGGCCTGGGAGAAGATGCAAGCCGACGAAAGCGGTGTCTTGAAACTGCCAGTATCGGACATCGACATCACACTTCCGTTGATCCAGCGGGCTGAGCGCTTCCTCGCCGTTTGCGGCATGCCCGACGCGCTGGAACGTCTTTTCACGCTTAGGTTGGCGGTCGTTGATACTTTTGGCGAGCCTGCACGACGCCGTGCGGTCGAGGCGGAGTGTACGCCAGAAGAGTGGCGCCTGGCACAGAGGCTCTGCCAAGCTGAGTGGCGAATTCTGACCGCGACCGAGGAACAGGGCGAACCGGCGGTACAGGTTGCGCACGAAACCTTGCTTCGACGATGGCCTCGATTGAATGGATGGATCGAGCAGGAAGCCGCCTTCCTGGCCTGGCGTGCCCGCGCCGAACAACGCGCTTCGGAGTGGGAACAAGCACCTGCCGCACAACAAAGCGAAGCACTTCTGATGGGGATGGAACTGGCAAATGCCCGCCAGTGGAGTGCTGACCGGAAATCAGACATTGCTGCGCGACTGCATGATTTCATATCCGCGAGCATCGCGCGTGACGACTCGGCGCGGCACGAGGCCGAAGAGCGTCGGTCGGCCTTGGCCGCAGAGCGCGAACGGTCGCGCCGCCGCGCGATCTGGATAAGTCGCCTTTCAGTCGCAGCGGCTTTGATTTTCTTGGCGATGGGCGTTTTCGGATGGCGGTTAACACTGCAAGAACAAGCTGCGCGTGCAATCGCGCAGACCGCCCTGGAGGAGGCCGAGCGCGCAACCGCTGAGGCAGAGCGGCAAGCGCAAATTGCCCAATCGGAAGCGGATCTGGCAATGGCGCTGAACTTAGCCAGCGCAGCAGATCGCACACTGAGGTCGAACACGGGCGAGACTGCCGCGGCCGCAATGATCGCCCTAGAAAGCATCGAGCGCAAGCCAACACCCGGGGCACTGAATGTTTTGCGCCGTGCCCTGCAATTCAAAGGAGGTGAAGACCCGCTGGCGGGAGCTCCCTGGCTTGGAACTGCTGCGATGGCAGCGGATGGCAGCGTCATGGCTTGGTGGCGTACGGATAGCGCTGGAATCGATAACAATGACCACACCAAGGCGTTCCACACCCGGGTGGCTTTGTTGGAGTCGAATGACTTCTCGGACATTATGACTGGCGACGTTGCAGGTGGTGCAAAACCCGTGCTCTCACCAGACGGGCGTACGGTGTTTCTGGCCGGTGAGACACGGGCTTTGCACATTACGGGAACCGAGGTCTGGGCGCCGCACTCGACCCAGATGTCGCCGTTCCATCTGGAAACGATCCTGTCGCGCGATGGCAAAACCTTAGTCACCGTCCGGGAAGACGGCTTGATCGAGGTTCGAGCGGCCCCGGATTGGCAAGCCAAACGTCAGATCCGTTTTACGACAGCGGGGTTCGACGCTGATTTTGCGATCGCTATGACGGGCGATACGCTTGCTATCTTGGAGAGCACATTTACCGAAAGCAACCTGACATTCGTATCCCTCGGTACGGGCCGGGCGGTCTACGCCCAGATCGAAACGGACCCGCTGAAGCGCCATACAGAACAAGGACAGCCACGCAAGATTGCGGCACGGAACGGCCGGTTTGTGACCAGCCACGATGACGAGACTGTCCGGTTCTGGAACCCAGACACCGGACTGGCAATCGCAACGGAGCGCTTTGATAGCGCCAACTTTCACGCAGCGACCCCTGCGATTTCGTCGCTGGATCTGATCGCCGTGGCCCCAGCGAGTTTCCTGCGCAGCGAGAATGGAAAAGACATCTATGAAACCAGGATTGCGATCTGGGACCCACGGACCAAAGAGGTGTTCAAAGGCTGGGCGTATCCTGGTTTGGTGCGCAGCTTGGCGTTCTCGGACGATGGCAACAGGCTTGTCGCCAGCGGATCGGCTGGCGTGCAGATCCGCGCTGTCGAAGGCGGTGATGTCGTCCATGCCCTGACCGACGAGCGTGTGACGGCTTTGGCCTTCGACAGCCCGCAGACGATTGTCGTTACCACTGCCTCGGAGCAATTGCTGCGTCTTTCTGTGGCCGACGGACAAGTCTTATCCAAACGAGTCTTCGATCAGCGGGTTGGAACGGTCGCCGTTGACAAGGTTGGCCATCGCATTGCAATCACGCTGGGCTCGGGGCCAAGTATCTACAACTGGACCGATGTTGTCACTGTCGACTCAGCCACGGGTCAGCGCCTGGCGCACTGGTCCAGAAACGGTGGTGTGGGCAGCATTGGTGTTATGCTTAGCCCCGATGGGCGGTTTGCAGCAGCCCAGAACGTGAAGACCAAAGAGATTACAGTCCGGTCGACACGAACCGGAGCGGTCGTGAAGCGCTTCACGACAGATGGCTTTTTGCGAGGCTTTGGGGCCAGCAGCGATCATATCCTCTCTGATGACCAGAAGCTGCAAATCTATGATCGGGATACGGGACGCCACCTTGTGGATATGGGGGAGCCAGGGGGTGTCTATAAGATCAATTTGGCGCCCAGCGGCGACACGGTCGTGGGCGCGGACCTGGATGGCACTGCTGCATTGTGGAATCTTGCGACCGGAGAAGAGATTAGGGGTCTGCGGCGCTCTCTGGCTTGGAGCCCAGACGGGGCCTATTCCGTCGCCCACGTGGCCGAGACTGGCCGGCTCGAGGTTTTTCGCACTGCGACCGGCGAGGTGGTGTTTTCGGTCGCATCCCCCGCGCTGACATTCGCGGCGATCTCGCCCGGTGGCAAGCGGGTTTGGGCGGGGCAAGATCCTTTCCGTATAGGTACTGATGGACCGCTTTCGAAACACAACGTTGTGGTTTGGGACACCGGAACCGGTCAACAGGTCTGGTCCACCGAGCTTCAAACCATGCGCCCACCGACGGTCCTTGCCCACGACAACGGCGCCTTTAGCATGGAGGGCTCTGGTCAGACAGAGAATGGCTTCTTGGATCAATGGCTGCTGTATTTTCCAGCAAACGCAACCACACCATGGAAGGCCAAAAGCAAGATTCAAAGTAACGTGACCCACATCGACAGCGACAAGGAAGGCCGTTTTGTCGCCCTTTGGACTGGGGATGGATTGCAGCTGCGCAACGCAAAAGACGGGTCGGAGGTTTGGGAACGAAAGAAAGACTACCGCGACAATTACCCGTTTGAGAATGTGACGTTCCTGCCGGGTGCGGATCTTATGGTAATCCGCAAAACAGTCACCGCGCCGCCCTACAAATCCGCGATGCGTCTGATCAAAACTACGACCAAGACGACCATCTGGGAACAGAATTTTGAAGGCGCGATCCGGAGGTTCGTCACGTCAGAAGATGGAACGCGCGGGGCCATCCAGGTGTCCTTCGGTGAAAGCGGCGCGGTCGTGTTCATCAACATGAAAGACGGGTCGGAAACCGGCCGTATTCCGCTGCCCGAACCGCCAGAGGACATCTGGTTTATGCAAGACGGCAAACATCTTGCCACCTGGTCCTACTCGTCAAGCATTGACGTATGGAACATTGCGACCGGCGAAATCGTCCGCCGAGGTGCATTGACCGTGGTGTCATCGGGCGAGGCGCATGCAGCTAAGGCAATGCGTTCCGTGACCCTGCAAGGCGCCAGGCTGCAGCTTTGGAACACAAGCGATATGACGCAATCCGCCCAGGCAGAACTGCGCGGTGATATAAGCACTCTCGCCATCTCGCCTGACGGGACTCAGGTTGCAGCCTTTGCACGCGACCGGCTGTTTGGCTCGTCTGTCGTAATCTGGAGGCCAGATGCCGCCGAGCCGATCAGACAAATCCCGGCCGAAAATGTAGCAGGGCTGACATTTTCCCCGGACTCGCAGTTTATTGCAATCCGAGAACGCGGCTTTAGCGTCGGGATCAACAACACAACAGAGATCAGCATGAGGTTGGTCAAGCTGAAAGATCTGACCGTCACGCACCGGTTTGGTGCCCTGCCCTCGGGTCGACTGGTGCAATCAGACTTCAGTGGCGATGGACGCTTTCTGGTTGTGGTGGAGAACGCCAGCTTCAAGGGCCGCGGTGTCGAGGTACGGCCAAACATGATGCGGGCATTTGACCTTGAGACGGGAGAGGAGGTGGCGCGGCGCCCGCTGTCCGCATCTCGCGTGCACATTGTCCCTGGGACACCAGATGTCATTTATCGAGATGATCGCCTCAAAATCCGCAGGCTCAGCCTGCCGGGTGTACAGATCGATCCATTGCTGGCCCCTGGTGGTTGGAAGTTCCAGTCAAACCAAAGCAACGATTCCGTGCTGGTCACGCATGCCCAGGATCTCATCCAAAGCATTGATATCGTCAAGGGATCTGCAGTTACCCTAAACGCACAAGATGGTGCGCGCCGCGAAATTGCCTCAACTCTATCCGGTGATGGGGCATTAGCCTTACTGTCGTTGATAAAGGCGGATCAAGCCGCGTCCAAGGACGGAATAATCGAGCTCCGCGATGCTAAGACCGGCGCGTTGCGTGCCGGTCCTATGGTGCGGGACCGTGTCTTTGAAGGAGTCTGGCTGACCGGCCGGGGAACAGCCTTTCTTTCCGAAAACCTTGGTATTTTGAGCAACAGCAAAAAGACCGCCAAAGAACTCCTTTGGTGGAACTGGAAAAGCGGTGAGATGCGAGTTCTGTTGGATGATAATCCTATCAGCTATGGTGCCGTCAGCGCGGACGGCAGTCTCTTCGCCGCCATGCAAGGCGCACCAGACTCGGACGGCAAATCCATCGGCACACCGCGCATCACCGTGCACGACACAACGACCGGAGATGTACTGCACACCGTTCCTGCGCGACACGCCTCCTATAAACTTGGCTTCTCTGACGACAACCGTTACCTCGCTGCGACGGATCGCTTCGATCAATTCATCTATGATCTCCAAACAAAGGAAGTCGTCTTTGCGCGCGGCCGTCATCCGGCGGCTGGAATTGCGCTGGAAGCTGCTGATCATGTCGATCTTGGCAACCCGCTGTTTCCCAGATACCGACCTGTCTTTATTCCTGGCACGCACAAATTCGTTCTGGTCACAGACCGCAGCATTCTGGTGCATGGCCTTGACGACGGCAGCTTTGTCCGTTTGGAGGAAGCAAACACGATCAAGAGCTTTGATGTCTCGCAGGATGGCCGCCATGCAGTTGTCGCAGCGGGCGCGATCAATGTATGGAACTTGCAGTCTCAGGATCGGGTTCTTTCCGCCCCGCTTGTCGGACTTCGGAGCGCGGGTTTCGCTGGCCCAAAAGATCAACTGATCGCTGCTGGGAAGCGCGGTATCGTCCGTATTCTTTGGCAACTTGAGGATGTCCAAGCGCAAGCCTGCCA
>JBCCYF010000109.1:0-15347 GCA_039190275.1 Pseudomonadota bacterium
CGGTCGAGCTGGTGACGCGCTGCACCAGCGGAAGCGGGCGGCTTGCATGCGCGGCGATATGTTCAGTCGTAACGGCCATCAGTGTTGCAGGATCTTTTGCAGAAAGTCGCGGCACCGCGCGGTGCGCGGGCTTGTAAAGAAGGTCTCGGGCTTGGCAACTTCGACGATCTCTCCCGCATCCATGAAGACCATCCGGTCGGCCACCTTGCGTGCAAATCCCATCTCGTGGGTCACGCACACCATGGTCATCCCCTCTTCGGCGAGCTCAACCATGACATCGAGTACTTCGTTGATCATCTCGGGATCAAGCGCTGAGGTGGGTTCATCAAACAGGATGATCTTGCTCTCCATACACAGGCTACGCGCGATCGCAACGCGTTGCTGCTGCCCGCCGGAAAGCTGCCGGGGGTACTTGTCGGCCTGTTCAGGAATATGGACGCGGTCAAGATATTTGCGCGCGATGCTCTCGGCCTCGGCGCGCGATGCCCTGCGCACCTTCAGCGGTCCAATCATCAGGTTTTCAAGCACGGTCAGATGCGGGAACAGGTTGAACTGCTGAAACACCATGCCCACGTCCTGACGCAATCGATGAATGTCTTTGGACCCTTCAAAGATTTCGGCGCCGCGCACTTCAAGCGTGCCGCCCTGGTGGTGTTCAAGCGCATTGAAGCAGCGGATCAGGGTCGATTTGCCCGAGCCGGAGGGGCCGCAAATCACCACACGCTCGCCTTCCGCCACGTCTATCGAGATGTTCTTGAGCGCATGAAAATCGCCGTAGAACTTGTCAATGTTCTTTGCACTGATGACCGTTTGGCCAGCCAAACCCGATCCTTTCACCCTTTTTAGAACCCGGGGTGACCGTAAGCACCGCCCCTTATAAAACAAAACAAAATCGTTGACGTACCGGCGCGCGCGCCCCGGACTGCGGTTCAGAAACACATCGTGCGCACAAGTATTGTGCACTTTTGCGGATCCGCGTTGCGCGTTACGCGAAACTTTGGCGTTAGAACCGAATGTGTGCGACAAAGCCTGTGCCATGGCCGAGATTGTCACCCCCCTCACCCAAGCGCTCAAAGAAGGCAAACTCTCGCGTCAGGAGTTGCGTGATTTTATGACCCGGTCCGACGGGCCCGCGCTGCGGCGTCTTTTGCTGTGGGTTTGCGTGTTCCTTGCGACAGGGAGTTTAATCTCGCTCGCATGGGATAGTTGGTTGATTTGGCCCGCAATGTTCCTGCACGGGATCGTGGTGGTTCACCATTTTGCGCTCCAGCACGAATGTGTGCACAGCACGGTTTTCCGCACCCGCTGGATCAACAAGGTCGTCGGTACGGTCTGCGGGCTGATCATCATCCTGCCCTTCAAGCACTTCCGGTATGAACACTGCGACCATCACACCTATACGCAGATCAGTGGCGAGGATCCCGAACTGGTACCGATGCCGACAAGTTTTGCCGGCTACCTGTGGTACATCTCAGCGGTCCCGTACTGGCGCACGAAGTTCACCGAACTGGCGCGGCATGTCATGGGGCGCCTTTCACCGGAAGAGACACGGTTCATTCCAAAGTCCGAGCACGGCGCGATTTTTGCCGAAGCCCGCGCCATGGCCGCTGCCTATGCCATCCTGTTTGCGGTGATGGCCGCGACGGGCTGGTGGGCACCGGTCTGGTACTGGCTGGTCCCCCTGTTTCTGGGCGAGCCTGTGATGCGCTTTATTCGCATGACCGAGCATGTTGGCCGTCCGACCGTTGCGCAGATGCACGAAAACACGCGAACCAATCTTGTGTCCCTGCCCTGGCGCTTTCTTGGGTGGAACATGAACTATCACGCCGAACACCATTACGCGGCCTCGGTACCGTTCCACGCGCTGCCCCGGCTGCATGAAAGACTCAAAGACCATATCTATGTCGAGCCTGCGGGCTATGTCGGCGCGCATCGCGATATCCTCCGCCAACTCTTCGCCGCGGAGGAAGTGCGTGGCTGACAAGGTCTGGCGGGATCTTATCGCCGTCACGTCCTTGCAAAAGAACTGGGTTACGCGCGTTGATTTTGGTCAGCGGCCGCTTGCCGTTTTTGACACCCCCAGTGGGATCTACGTTTCGTCCGCCTTGTGCAACCACGGTGGCGCCGATCTGTGTAACGGCTACTTCGACGGCCATGTCATCGAATGCCCGCTGCACCAGGGCGCTTTTGACGTGCGCGACGGGCGGCCGGTCGACACGCCAGCGACGCGACCGATGAGAACCTTTCCCGCCCGGGTGAAAGATGGAATGGTTCAGGTCGAGATCTGACATGCACAAGGATAGAACGACCAAATGACTGCTTGGATAAAGATGATCTCCGACGAAGAGGCAAGCCAGGAACTCAAAGCAGTGCTGGACCTTGCCCGGACGCCCCATGGCACGGTGGACAATGTGATGCGCGTGCACTCGCTGCGCCCCAATACGATGGTGGGTCATGTCACGCTGTACAGGGCGTGCCTCCATGACGATACCAACACGATACCGATGTGGTTTCAGGAAGTGATCAGCGCCTATGTGTCCACACTTAACAACTGTGCCTATTCCTACGCAAATCATTGGAAAAACGCTGCACATCTGATCGGCGATGCCGGACGCGCAGCCGACATAGAAGCCGCGTTGCAGTCACGCGAACCGGAAGCGGCCTTCGATGGTGCGAAGCTTGCGCATTTGCGGTACGCCGAGAAATTGACGCTGAAGCCCGGTGAGATGGAAGAGTCGGACGTGGCCGCGCTCAGGGCGGCGGGTGTGCCGGATGGCGAGATCCTGGAAGCCAACCAGATCATCGGATACTTCAACTATGTTAACCGGCTGCTGAACGGACTTGGCGTGACCACCGCGGGTGACGTGGTGGGCTTTTACAAAGACTAGCCGGGTATGGGCCGCAAGCCAGTTCCGAACGGAGAGCCTGCCACACACGATCTGGTCAATCGCCCCATCGGGCAGGCGCTGCGACAGCTCGCCGTGCCGGCCGCGCTTGGCATGCTGTTCACCACGATGTTTAACATCGTGGACATCTTTTTTGCGGGTCTTTTGGGCACTGATGCGCAGGCAGGGATCGCGCTCGGCTACCAGGGTTTTGCCGTTTTGATGGCCTTTGGGTTCGGTCTGTCTGCGGCGATGGGCGCGCTGGTCGGGCAGGCGATTGGCGCCGGTGATCGAGGTCGGGCCAGGACGCTGGCCGGGCAGGGGCTGTCCCTTGCGACCGTGACGGGCGTTGCCCTGATGCTTTTGGGCTGGCTGGGCGGACCACTGGTGATCGCGCTTATCTCGGAGCCGGGCGGCTATCGCGACGCGGCGCTGACTTACCTCAACATCATCCTGTTATCTCTGCCCTGCTTTATCATCGCCCATGGCTGCAACGGGATCCTGCAGGCCCAGGGGGATGGAAAGTCCTTGCAACGGGCCCTGCTGTTGGCGGCACTGGGCAATGTTGGGCTGAACCCTTTGTGCATCTTCGGCATTCCGGGTGTCTGGACGGGTATGGGCTTTGCCGGGATCGCCGTCGCGACGGTTTTGGCCTGGCTTGGTGTTGCTGCCTTCATGCTGTGGCGCGTGCGCGGGGCTGCGGTGAGCCGCGGAATGCTGTGGACAGATGTGCGCCCCGGCATGCGGGCGTTCCAAACCATCGCGTCCCAGGCGCTGCCGGCAACCTTTGCTTTCGTGATCCTCTTCATGTCGGCGCTGATCGTGACGTTCGCACTTAAAACCTTTGGCGGGCATGCCGTTGCGGGCTATGGGATTGCCATCCGCATCGAGCAGATCCTGTTCCTGCCGCTGCAAGGTGTGACGCTTGCGCTGTTGCCCGTTGCTGCACAGGCCTATGGCGCCGGGGCGCTTGAACGGATGTGGGACGCGTTGGGCTATTGCCTGCGGCTGGGCGTGTCGATGGCCGTGGCCGCAGCCCTGGTCATCTGGACGTTGGGGGGCACTGTGATGCAGCTTTTCACCACCGATCCGGACGTGATCCGTGTGGGTCTGGCATATCTGTACATCGATGCGCTGGGCCTGCCATTTTATACGATGCTCTTTGCGTTCAATTCCATGTTTCAGGCGCTGCAGCGCGCGCGGCTGCCACTGTGGATCGGTCTATACCGCCGCGGCGCTGGGCTGGCCCTGTTCATCTGGCTGTTCATTGGCCCGTTAGGATTTGACGAACTTGGCATCTGGTATGCCCATGTCGCCGCCGTTGTCAGCGGGTGGCTCCTGGCCACGCTCCTGCTTTGGAGGGTCTCCCGTAGTGTCGGGCTGGTGAGCAGTCCTTTGCGCGCGGCCGATGGCCCGGTCTGACCGGGACATGCGACAACAGGGATAGGATACACACCATGCTATACCCGTTCGTCCGACCCCATCTTGCGCTCCAGCCAGCGAACGCCGGCACTGATGATCAGAACCAGGACAAGATACTCAACGATCAGCAGTGTATAGATTTCCAACGGCCGATACTCGGTGACCACAAGCTCATTGGCCCGCCGGGTGAGTTCCTGCATGCCGATGACCGACGCAAAGGCGCTCATCTTCACAATGTAGATGAATTGGTTCGCCAATGGGGGGAGGATCCGCCGCACCGCCTGAGGCAGCACGACATACCGCATCGTTTGCACATAGTTCAGGCCGATGGTCTGCGCTGCTTCGGTTTGTCCTCGGGCAATGGACTGGATGCCAGAGCGATAGATCTCGGCCGTAAACGCGCTGTCGGATAGGGCCAGGGTTATGACCGCGCCCCAGAAGGGATCAATCGGAATGTTCAGCCCCATGGAACGGAACACGATCGGCAACCCGTAGAAGACCCAAAACAGCATGGGCAACAGCGGGATCGAACGGATGAACTCCACATAGATGCGATTGACCAACCGCAGCCATCGCCGTTGGGACTGGCCGGGCAGGGCCACGATCAGCCCCAGCACGATAGAAATCGCAGCGGCAATCACCGAGATGAGTATGGTCGAGCCCATGCCCGAGATCAGAAACTTGATATTGGTCCACCCGGAGGGGGTCGTCGGGTCGATCACGTACCAACCCCAGGCGCCGGACCCTCCGCAGCCCGACAGCAGCAGCAGGAGTGCCAGGGGCAGGGCGACACGTCTCAAAACCGGCGTCCTAATGCTGGAGGATCTGGCTGAGGAACTTCTGGCATCGCGCGGTTTCCGGATGGGCGAAAAATGCGTCCGGTGAACCCCTTTCCACGATCTCCCCCTGGTCCATAAACACCATCTGATCGGCCACCTTGCGGGCAAACCCCATCTCGTGGGTGACGACAATCATGGTCATCCCCTCCTCGGCCAGTTCAACCATAACGTCGAGCACCTCGGCAATCATTTCGGGGTCAAGCGCCGATGTCGGCTCATCAAACAACAGCACCTTCGGTTCCATGCAAAGCGATCGGGCGATGGCCACGCGCTGCTGCTGACCACCTGACAGCTGCTTTGGTGACTTGTCCGCCTGATCGGGAATGCGTACCCGTGTCAGATAGTGGCGGGCCCGTTCCTCGGCCGCGTCGCGGCTCAGACCGCGGGCTTTCATTGGGCCCAGCGTCAGATTGTCGAGCACGGAGAGGTGAGGGAAAAGATTGAACTGCTGGAACACCATGCCAACCTCGCCCTGGATCGAGGCCACGGACTTCGGGTCATTGGTCAGCTCTTCGCCGTAAAGGCGGATTGTACCGCTCTGATGCGCCTCAAGTTTGTTGATGCAACGCACGACGGTTGATTTTCCTGATCCCGATGGGCCGCAGATCACCACCTTTTCGCCGCTGCCGACCGAGAAAGAGATGTCCTTCAATGCGTGGAAGTCACCGAACCATTTGTTCACAGCGATCAGGTCGATTGCTGTTGTAGGCATCACTTCCCTCAAATTGGCAGCGCAAAGGCGCACTGGGATCAAAGCTTATTTGATTTATGCCAAGCATCAAGCAAGGATGCGGCATCCCACCAACAATCGGGACCACACAACAGGGAATGAACCGTATGATGAAGCTTTTTAAGGCAATCGCCATAGCCGCAGTCGGCCTGGCACTGGCGGGCGCAGCCAACGCACAGTCGGCGTTAAATGACATCCTGAACTCCGGCGTGCTGAAAGTTGGCACAACAGGCGATTGGAATCCGATGACGGTGCGCGATCCGGCCACCAACTCCTACCAGGGTTTCGACATCGATATCATGAATGAACTGGCAACGGATCTGGGCGTCGAGGTCGAGTTCGTGCCGACGGATTGGAAAACCCTCGTCAATGGCGTGGTCGCGGGCCAGTACCACATCACGGGTTCGGCCTCGATCTCGGCGGCGCGTATGAAGGCGGCGGGATTTTCCGAGAGCTACATCGCGGTCGAGATCTTTCCCTTCACCATGCCTGAAAAGGCAGGCGACTTTTCGGGATATGACTCGATCAACAAACCTGAGGTGACGGTCGCCACGACGCTTGGCACCACGTTCGAGGCGCTGGTGCGTGAGTGGTTCCCGGAGGCGGAGATCAAGGTGGTCGAGGCGCCAGCACGCGGGTATCAGGAAGTCTTGGCCGGGCGCGCCGACGTGTTCATCACCTCGAACATAGAAGGGTCAACACTGGAAGAGAAGTTTGGCGTCGTCCGCGTGCCCGACACCGGCCCCCGCGCGCCTTCCCCCATCGCAATGCTTTTGCCGCAGAATGATCAGGTCTGGATCAACTACGTCAACAATTGGGTCAAACTGAAGCAGGCCAAGGGGTTCTTCGAAGGCAACAAGGACAAATGGGGTCTTTGAGGTGCCCGGCACAGTGCTGCTGCGCCGTTTTCAAAGGGTGAAATGGCGCAACTAGGCCTGATGACCTGGCCCGAGGTTGAGGCGCGCCTGTCGCAGGGTGCCTGTGTCATCCTGCCCTGCGGCTCGACCGAACAACACGGGCCCATGGGGCTTATCGGGACCGATACGATCTGCGCCAACCAGGTCGCCTTGGCGGCTGCCGATATCTGCGACGCAGTTGTCGCACCGCCGATGGCCTATACGCCGGCGCCATTCAATGCGGCGTTCCCGGGCACCGTATCCATTCGAGAAGACCTTTTTCAGGCCGTGTTGCAGCAGGTGTGCGAGGGGCTGATCGCACAGGGCTTCAACGGTATTTTTCTGATCAACGGGCACGGCGCCAATCTGGCCCCGGCCCACGGCGTCGCGGCAGCCCTGCCGCCGGGCGCCATGTACATCACGAACTGGTGGGATCCGGACCCGGTGGGGGTCCTGCGCGCCTCGTATTTCGGGGAGTGGGAGGGGATGCACGCAACCCCATCCGAGGTATCGATCACCCAGGCCCTGCACGGCTCCAAACCGCCGGGGGCCGCCGGTGACCCGCCGCGCAAGCTGAGCGCGGACTATATCGCGGCCCATAGCGGCGACCGGCATGGGCCGCCCGATCAGCACCGGGCCGACTTCCCGGATGGTCGTGTCGGATCGCACTCGAACCTGGCGCGGCCCGAATTCGGGACAGAACTCCTGGCAGCGGCGGCCAAAGCACTTGCAGCGGATTTCGAGCGGTTTTCGGACGAACGGCGCGCTGGCGTTGGTCAGGCTCAGGTCTGATCGCCGAAGCCGATGTTGCGGTCCGGGGCGGCGAAAACCTCTGCCACACAAGGGTACGCAGCCAGAATGGCCGGACCCCCTTCCAAACGCTCCAGATGAAACAGGCCCTGATCCCAAATCCGCATGCCATCCACGTCAATGCTTGGGTCAAAGAGGTTCCAGGAAATCTCGCCAGGCGGATCGGCGCCGCAGGTATGGAAATGCAGAATGCGCGGGTTGCCAAAGGCTGAACCACCCCAGCGTTTGTCCTCGGCATACATATCCCAAGGAAAGCCGCAGCCGGGATGAATGCCCGCATGCCACGAATGCACAAAGCTGCGATCAAGATCGAAGAGCGCCGCAACACGGGTGTAATGCGCCTCGGCCCTCGCCACATCTTCGGCTGACCCCTCAAACCCAACCAACCGCCCGGCCTCGAGCAAAGCGAAGACCTGCCCGTCAAAGACAAGCGTGTACTGGTCGTAGTACCGCGCCCCGGTACCTGTCAGAAACCCCCCCAACGCCACTTGCCCTGAGAACCCGGCAGCCGGTACCGGCGAAAAGATCGACATCGGAAAGCGCCGTGAGGTTGTGTCCGTAGGAACATGGGCCCCGTCGGTCACGGCACCGGTGACATCTGTGCCAGCCGGACAGGTGATCCTGATCTCGCGCGCTGCAAAGATCCGCGCATCGACTGCGGCCTTCACCTCGCAAAACGCACCGTAATGTGCCGTACTGAACGCCGAGCCAAGCAGCGTCCCGCTGAAGGCAAAACATACGACGTACTTCGGCCCCACCGGCAGGTCCGAAAATCGCAATTGATCCCCCAGCCGGGACAGAAAGATCACCACGTCGGTCTGTGCAATCTGATCCATTAATGCAGCCGGAAGACTTGTGTGCGCGGGCGAGAACCCGACATCCAGAGTGCGCACATCCGCGCCCAACGCCTCCGCCGCAGATGTGACCTCGTGCAAGATGTCCGGCGAAAAGTAACCGAACTGCGGCGGTTCATATGCAATCAGCACGCGATCCGTCGGCGCGACCTCGGCGCAATTGATCAACAGATTGCGCGCTCCGGCCTGCGGATCATGGCGCGCGCGTGTCGCGGAAACTGGTTTCACATTCACTGGGTATCCCCATCCCACCAAGAAAAGCCTAGGCACGATGCCCAGGCGTGGTCAACGCTTCGTGATCGAGGCGTGGGATTGCGCGGAGTGGAACGGCCAAAACGGGTTTGTTCTGAACAAACGTGCACACAGTCAGGGCGTTTGGTGTGCGACCGCGCCAACTCAGGCCTCGTTCCGCGTCAGCAGTTGATACCCCGGCGCGGTGATCGACTTCACCGTGGTGATCGGGGCTGCGTCGATCCATGTGGTCCGTTCGATGACAAACAGCGCCGTTCCCAGCGCGGTATCCAGCCCGTCGGCCATCGCGACATCCGCGGACACGGCGCTAAATCGCACATCGACCCGGGTATAGGGTTTGTTCAGTACCAACCACTCGTTGGCGCTTTGCTGGCTGAGATCGACGGATCGGATCTCGGGCGAGGTTTCCAGGCAGATCCAGCGGTCTTCCAGGATATACGGCCGCCCATCCGACAGATGCAGCGCCTCCACGTGCAGCATGGTGCGCGGCATGGGCAGTTCGAAGGCCGCGCGTATCCGGCGGGGGGCGGGCTCTTCCAGAGCTCGGATCAACTGATAGCCATATTGTCCGCCTTTCTGTTCAACCTCGCGGCGGGTAATCGGGATATCCAGTGTTGCGCGGGTGACAGGATGCGTCCGCACCCGGGTGCCGCCCTTGCGCCGCCGTTCGATCAGACCACTGTCGGACAGATCCTGCATAGCACGCTGTACGGTCGAGCGGGCGCATCTCAGCTCTTCGGCGATGTCGGCATCACGCGGCAACCGGTCCCCCGGCCCATAGCGGCCGTTCAAAATCGACTCGTGGATCTCGGTCCGGACGTCCCGCCAGGACAGACGGTCCTGCGCGCTCATATGCTTTGACCCAGCTGTTCGGTCACCGCCTTGAACGCCGTCTCGATTTCATCGCGATGAACGTGACGCCCGTCTTGCACCATATGCCTCCCCGCGCTCCAGACATCCGTAACACAATCACGCCCGCGTCCAGTGAATATCAGACTGTCGAGCACCGCATCGCCCGAACGATTGCACAGAAATGCATTGTCGGTGGAAATCGCGATGAGGTCGGCCACCTGTCCAACACCAATCTGGCCAGACGCGCGGCCCGCTGCCTGCGCCCCGGCGCGCGTGACGGCGTCAAACAGCATCCGTCCGGTGGAGCGGTGCGGAGTCGCAAGAGCCGCCCTGCTTCGATCGCGCAATCGCTGGGAATACTCGAACGTCGCCAATTCTTCCCAAAGCGCGATGTGGATGTTTGAGTCCGATCCCACACCATAAAGCCCACCGCCTGTCTGATACTCTGTACCGTTAAAAATGCCGTCCCCAAGGCTCGACTCGGTGATCGGGCATAGGCCTGCAACCGCCCCCGTTGCGGCCAATCGGGTTGTCTCGTTTTGCGTCATCTGGGTGCAATGAATAAGGCACCAGCGTTCGTCGATCGGCATGTTATCCAAGATCCACTCGATAGGCCGCGCACCCAGATGGGCGGTGACCTCGGCTACCTCGGCAACCTGCTCGGCCAGATGCATGTGGAGCGGCCCCTCCCTGGCCATGTCCAGCAAACCGGTAAGAGCCTCCGGCGGCACGGCGCGCAAGGAATGCGCGGCACGTCCGATCCTGTGATCGTCGAACCCGTGTTTCAGGACTTGCGTACTTGCCTCGTGCAAGTCTCCAAAACGGTCGAGGTCATTGCCAAACCGCTGCTGCCCGCCCTGCAGCGGGCGCCCATCACAACCACCCGCCATATAGAGGACAGGAAGCAAAGTCAGTCCCAGACCGGCGGTCTGTGCGGCGGCCACAATGCGCCCGGCCATCTCGGCAAGATTTGAATAGGGTACGCCGCCCACATCGTGGTGGAGATAATGAAACTCTGCGACCGCGCCGAAACCTGACTCCAGCATCTCCATGAATACCTGCGCTGCGATCGCTTCCACCTGCTCTGGCGTCAGGCGGTCGAGGAAGCGGTACATAAGCGACCGCCACGTCCAAAAGCTATCGTGCGGATCCGGGCCGCGCGTCTCGGTGAGCCCTGCCATCGCGCGCTGGAAAGCGTGGCTGTGCAGGTTCACCGGCGCGGGGAGTAACAGGTCGACCTGCATCGCCGCACCTGGCGAAGTTTCCACGATCTGCGCGATACACCCCTTGTTCAGGATTACAGAGACATCATGGGCCCAGCCGGTCGGCAGAAGCGCTTGACGTGCTTGAATCTTCTGCATTGCAGCATCTTCGTTGACAAAATAAGTGCGTACATAATACGTTTAAGTTGATTGTTTACAAGAGCGTCCGCAATGCCCGACCGCCTGCTGATCCGGAACGCATCGCTCGCGCGGATGACCGACGCGGATGCGGACTACGCCCTGCTGCGGAACGGGGCGGTCCTTGTACACGGCGACACGATCGCATGGGCCGGACCCATGTCCGAGGTTGCGCCGGGTCCTCAGGACGTTGAGACGCTGGACGCCGAGGGCCGGCTGGTAACCCCGGCCCTGATTGATTGCCACACCCACCTGGTCCACGGCGGAAATCGCGCGCGCGAGTTTGAGATGCGGCTGCAGGGTGCAAGCTACGAAGAGGTCGCGCGGGCGGGGGGCGGCATCGTCTCGACCGTGTCAGCCACGCGGGCGGCAGACGAGGCCCGTCTGCTTGCCGATGCCTGCGCCCGGGTCGACGCACTGATTGCCCAGGGCGTGGCCACGGTCGAGATCAAGTCCGGCTACGGGCTTGACCTCGAAACGGAGCTCAAGATGCTGCGCGTCGCGCGGCAGGTTGCCCTGGAACGGCCAGTTCATGTTGTCACATCGTTCTTGGGCGCCCATGCCGTTCCGAACGGCGTAGATGCTGACACCTACATTGATCAGGTATGTCTGCCCGCGCTGGACGCGGCCCACCGGGCCGGTCTGGTCGATGCTGTCGATGGGTTCTGCGAAGGGATCGCCTTTGACGCGCCCCAGATCGCGCGGGTGTTTGCAAAGGCGCGTGACCTTAACGTGCCGGTGAAGCTTCATGCTGAACAGCTCAGCCATTTGGGCGGAACACAGCTTGCAGCCGACTGGCGCGCCCTGTCAGCCGACCATGTAGAATACGCGACCGCCGATGACGCCCGCGCGCTTGCGCAGGCGGGCAGCGTCGCGGTCCTGTTGCCCGGCGCATTTTACACGCTGCATGAGACGCAAAAACCGCCCGTCGCCGCCTTCCGGGCGGAAGGCGTGCCGATGGCGGTGGCCACGGATTGGAACCCCGGTTCCTCGCCCCTGGGATCTGTGCTGTTGGCGATGAACATGGCCTGCACCCTGTTTGGTCTCACCCCCGCCGAGGCGCTTGCGGGGACCACGCGCAATGCGGCCCGGGCCTTGGGCATGACAGACCGCGGGATGATCGCCCCGGGCCAGCGCGCAGACCTCGCCCTGTGGGATGTTGAGGCACCTGCCGAGCTTAGCTATCGCATCGCAGCCAACCCGCTCCATCGCCGCATCTTTGGGGGGCAGCTGTGACCCTAACCCTGACACCCGGCGCCATACGGCTTGATGAGCTTGAAACGCTTTGGCGCGATGGGCGCGCCGCCCGGCTTGATCCGGCAGCTCGGGGTGTGGTCGAAGCGTCCGCCGCGCGCGTCCACGCCGCTGTGCAGGGAGACACACCTATCTACGGGATCAACACAGGTTTTGGAAAACTGGCTTCGGTGCGCATTTCGCCCGAAGACACCGAAGTCCTGCAACGCAACCTGATCCTCAGCCATTGCTGCGGTGTCGGCGCGCCGCTTGAACCCGAGACTGCGCGCCTGATGATCGCCCTGAAGCTGGCGTCACTTGGGCGCGGCGCATCGGGTGTCCGCTGGGAGGTTTGCGCGCTGCTTGAAGATATGCTGCTGCACAGGGTTACACCTGTGATCCCGTCGCAAGGCTCGGTTGGGGCGTCGGGCGATCTGGCGCCGCTGGCGCATCTTTCGGCGGTGATGATCGGCGAAGGTGAAGCGTGGTTCGATGGCGCGCGCCTGCCGGGCGGGGAGGCTCTGCTACGCGCAGGGCTAAGACCTGTAGTGCTGGGACCCAAGGAAGGGCTGGCGCTGATCAATGGCACGCAGTTCTCGACCGCCGCCGCGCTTGCCGCCCTGTTCGACGCGCCACGGATGGTCCGGGCGGCCACCGTAACGGCGGCCCTTTCCACGGATGCGATTATGGGTTCGACCCAACCCTTGCGCCCCGAGATCCATGCCCTGCGCGGGCATCAGGGCCAGATCGACATCGCCACCGCCATGGCAGAACTCATGGCGGGCAGCAAGATCCGCGAAAGCCACCGTGACGGCGATACCCGGGTACAGGACCCCTATTGCATCCGGTGCCAGCCGCAAGTGACAGGTGCCGCGCTGGACCTGTTGCGCCAGACTGCGCGCACTTTGGAAATAGAGACCAACGCGGTCACCGATAACCCGCTCGTGACCGAAGGCGGCATCCTGTCGGGTGGTAACTTCCATGCCGAGCCGGTGGCCTTTGCGGCCGACATCATGGCGCTGGCAGTGTCCGAGATCGGGGCAATCGCACAACGCCGGGTGGCCCTTATGGTGGACCCGGCCCTGAGCTATGATCTGCCACCTTTCCTGACGCCGACGCCCGGCTTGAACTCGGGTTTCATGATTGCCGAGGTGACAACCGCTGCCCTCATGAGCGAGAACAAGCACCTCGCCAACCCTTGTTCGACCGACAGCACGCCCACCTCGGCCAATCAGGAGGATCACGTGAGCATGGCCGCCCATGGCGCGCGGCGCTTGCAGCGGATGCTTGACAATCTGTCCGTCATTATCGGTGTCGAGGCGCTTTGTGCTGCGCAGGGCATTGAAGCGCGGGCGCCACTCGTCACGTCGCAACGTTTGCAACGGGCGTTGGCCGCGATCCGGGATGTGGTCCCGGCTCTGACGTCGGACCGCTATATGGCGCCCGATATCGAGGCATGCGCCGCGCTCGTCAAAAACGACACACTGGCCGAAGCGACCGGTGTGGAGATCACACTGTGAACGTCCTTGAAGTCACCCAGGGGTCCGGCCCGCTGGTCCTGGGCCTTCCCCACACAGGCACTTATGTACCGCCGGAGATTTGGCCGCAGCTCAACCAGACGGGCCAGGACCTGGCGGACACCGATTGGCATGTTCACGACCTTTATGACGGGCTTGCGGAAGACGTGACACGGGTGCGCACAACGCTGCATCGGTATGTGATCGACATGAACCGCGACCCAAGCGGAGAGAGCCTTTATCCGGGTCAGAACACCACCCGGCTGATCCCGAACACGGACTTCGACGGCCGAGACATCTGGCGCGATGGGCAGGCCCCAGATGCCGCGGAAACCGCGCGGCGGACCGCAGCCTATCATCAGCCCTATCATGACGCCTTGGCCGCCGAGCTGGAGCGGGTGCGGTCCAAGCATGGCTTTGCCGTGCTTTACGACTGCCACTCGATCCGGTCCCGGATCCCGTTTCTGTTCGAAGGTCACCTGCCGGATTTCAATGTGGGCACCAACAACGGAACAACCTGTGCGCCGTCGATCGAAGCCACCGTTCATGACATTTGCCGGCGGGCGGGCGGCCATTCAAGTGTTTTGAATGGCCGCTTCAAGGGCGGCTGGACCACACGGCACCATGGGCGCCCTGCCCAGGGCCAGCATGCCATCCAGATGGAACTTGCCCAATCGACATACATGCGCGAAGCGCCGCCCTGGACCTACGCGACCGAGCGTGCCCAGGAGGTGCGCGTCCACCTCAAATCGATCCTCGACCAACTGATCCGCTGGAGGCCAGAATGACGAACCCGCGACATAACATCCGCGATGTCTTCGCTCCCACCGGGACTGAAATCACCGCCAAGAGCTGGCTGACCGAAGCGCCGATGCGCATGATGATGAACAACCTGCATCCCGACGTGGCCGAGGCGCCGCATGAACTTGTGGTCTATGGCGGGATCGGCCGCGCCGCGCGCACCTGGGAAGACTTTGACCGGATCGTCGCGGGCCTCAGGGACCTGGAACAGGATGAGACGCTGATCGTCCAGTCCGGCAAACCGGTGGCCATTGTCCGAACGCATGCCGACGCCCCCCGCGTCCTGATCGCCAATTCCAATATTGTGCCACATTGGGCCACCTGGGATCACTTCAACGCGCTCGATAAAATGGGTCTGATGATGTACGGGCAGATGACCGCTGGCTCCTGGATCTACATCGGCACCCAAGGCATCGTTCAGGGCACCTATGAGACCTTTGCCGAGGCGGGGCGTCAGCACTATGGTGGCGACCTGACGGGCAAATGGATCCTCACCGGCGGCCTTGGTGGTATGGGAGGGGCGCAACCCCTGGCCGCCGTCTTTGCGGGTGCGTGCTGTCTGGCGGTCGAGTGCAACCCCGAGAGCATCGAGTTCCGCCTGCGCACCCGATACCTCGACGAAAAGGCCGAGACGCTGGATGAAGCGCTCGCAATGATCGACCGCTGGACCAAGGCCGGTGAGGCAAAGTCCGTGGGCCTGCTGGGCAATGCCGCTGACATTTTTCCGGAGATCTATCAACGCGGGGTGCGCCCTGACATCTTGACGGACCAAACCAGCGCCCATGATCCATTGAACGGTTACCTCCCGCAGGGCTGGTCACTCGCCGAATGGCGGGACAAGCGCGAGAGTGATCCA
>JBCCYF010000110.1:0-15231 GCA_039190275.1 Pseudomonadota bacterium
CAAGCAGATCCCGGTGGTTTTGGCGATGGAGGCGAAGTACTCCAAGAACGACATTCTCTCGATCTATCTCAACCGCGCGTATCTGGGCGCCGGTGCGCAGGGGTTCGAGGCGGCGGCGCAGCGGTACTTCGGCACAAGTGCGCGCGAGGTCAGTCCCGCCCAGGCGGCCATGCTTGCCGGCCTGCTCAAGGCGCCGTCCCGCTACGCCCCGACACGCAATCTCGACGTTGCGCGAAATAGGGCCGCGGTCATCGTGGGACTGATGGAAGAGCAAGGCAAGCTGACCCGGGTCGAGGCGGATATCGCCCGCGCCAACCCAGCGCGGCTGTCACCGGCGGCAGCCGCCCGCGCAGGCGGCGCTTTTGCGGATTGGGTCATGGCGGCAGGGCCCAGCTTTCTGACAAAATCCACCACCGAGGATGTCGAGATCGCGACCACGTTTGACCCGCGTATCCAGCGGGCGGCGGAAGCCGCGTTGGCCCAGGTCTTTGACGAGAAGGTTTCGGAAGGATCCAAGGCGCAGGCCGCGATTGTCGTTATGTCCCCAGACGGGGCCGTGCGTGCCATGGTTGGCGGCCGCGCGACCGATGGGGTCGGCCAGTTCAACCGCGCCACGCAGGCGTTGCGGCAACCGGGGTCGTCGTTCAAGCCGCTGGTGTATGCGGCGGGTCTCCAGTCCGGTCTCAGCCCGATGAATGTCTTTGTTGACCGGCCAGTTACGGTGAATGTCCCCGGGTCGGGACCTTGGAGCCCCAAGAACTACAACCGCGAGTTTCTAGGCGCGATGACGCTGACCGATGCGCTCGCCCGGTCCACGAACTCCATCGCCGTTCAGGTTTCCGAGCATGCGGGCCGCACCCGGGTCAAGGCGCTGGCGTCGGACTTTGGCATAACCACGCCGATCGCCAACGGCCCTGCCATTGCACTGGGCGCATCCGAGGTCACGCTGCTTGAACTCACCGGCGCTTATGCTGGTATTCTGAATGGCGGCCGCCGCTCCAGCCCCTATGGTCTTATTGAGCTGCGGCTAAAGGGCGACAAATCCGTGCTTATGGGCTCGGACCGCAGCAGTCCGATCCGCGTGATGGACGAACGTGCTGCGGGGGAATTGGTGTATATGTTGTCGGAGGTTGTTGCCCGTGGTTCCGGGCAACGTGCGCGACTGGATGACAGGCCCTCGGCAGGTAAAACCGGAACCACGCAGGCCGCCCGGGATGCCTGGTTCATCGGGTTTACCGGCGAATATGTGGCCGGGGTTTGGATGGGATACGACGACAACACGCCACTCAAGGGCGTCACGGGCAGCGGGCTTCCGTCCGAGATCTGGCACGAAACCATGGTGCGGGTTCACGAAGGCATGCCGGCCAGCCCGCTACCGATGATCATTCCGCCCGAAGTGGTTACACCACCCAACCAGGATCAGGTTGCCGGAACAATCATGGAGCGTGTACTCGACAACCTGTTCGGGCTGAACAACACCGCCGTCACGCAATAGCCCGAGGTCATAACGGCGGCGGTTGGCCGGCTAGCCTCGGGATTTGAGTGCGGCAATCATCGCATCCAGATCGTTGCGGTTCTGCGCCAGAATTGCACTGATCTCGGATCGTTCGGTTGACAGCATCGAGACGCCCTCGATGAACAGATTGAACGCTTTCGGGCTGCCGCTGCGGTCGCTGACCTGCCAATCCACAGCGACCGGCGCTTCGCCGGGGAAGCGGACGATCGTGCTTACGACAACGCCCTTGTTGCCCTGATCCACCGCTTTCGTGATGTCGATCTGCGCGCCACGATACTCGCGGAACTCCGAGCCGTACTTCCGGGCCAGATAGCCTTGGAAAGCGGCGACAAAGGCCTGTTGCTGTGCGCCGGACGCGCTGCGCCACGGCGGCCCAAGGACCGAACGTGCAATGATCGGCACATCCGCATAGCGGCTGAACATGGTCTCAAACTGCGCCAGCGCCTGAGCTTTTGACGCGCCTGAGTTGACGATCTTGTTTGTCTCATCCACCACTTTGCGGATCAACGCCGTCGCTTGATCCGGGCTCAGCGCAAGTGCGCTGTGCGGCAGAGCGATGAGCGCGGCCGAACCGGCAAGCACGCCGCGGCGGGAGAGGGTGAGGTTACTCGAATGCATAAGGATCCTCCAGGTCTTCCAAGGCAAGGCCCTGGTTGAGGTCACGGGCCCGGTTCTGCAGATAGGCTATCCGGGTGGCGGCATAACTGTCCGCAGATTCGTAAAACAGCGCTTCGATGACACGCGCAAGGTCATTTCGGGTTTGTAGCACATCTGCAGCCTGTGCACCGATAACATATGTGTTCGCCTCGCTACTCAAAACCCGCGGGACCGGATCGGCGACGAAATCAACACCCAGACCGAAGGTATCACGTACCGTTGAAGGACCAAATAGCGGTAATTCCACATATGGTCCGCTGTTGACACCCCAGACAGCCAATGTCTCGCCGAAATCGGTCGAATCCTCGAACAGCCCTGCATCACTTGCTGGATCCAGAAGACCGCCCAGACCAAATACGGTGTTCATCCCAAAGCGCATGAACGAGC
Organism: Pseudomonadota bacterium; assembly: GCA_039190275.1. Classification (GTDB taxonomy): domain Bacteria; phylum Pseudomonadota; class Alphaproteobacteria; order Rhodobacterales; family Rhodobacteraceae; genus Halovulum. Next base: position 2,561 of record JBCCYF010000110.1, read on the forward strand.
GGACCGCCCCTTCAACATTGCCTTGCAAGGTATAGTTCACAACGTTCAAAGGTTCGGACAGGTTGCTGACCCCATTGCTCACCCCACCCCGAACGGGCGGCGGAACGACTGTGACATACACCTCGGACGTCGGCTTGAGGACGGCGCGGTCCAGCCCCTTGTTAAATGCATGTACCGTGCGGTTCACACCTTCCAACGGATCTGGGTCCGTCGCGGTAGGAACCGTCTGTCCCCCGCACGCTGTCAAAAGCATGAGCGCGAGCCCGCCGAAGGGCATCAGCAATTTACCGGGTCTTAACTTAGTCATATCAACACTTTCACGGCATCCGTTCCATATACGCATCTCGACCGCCCAAAAAAGGTGATATTTGCGGAATTGATGAAATTATTTGTTAGTGACATATAGTGGGAGCTCGCGGGGGCGAGGGTTTCCACAGCGCGGTATATGAGGATCAGCAAGAAATGGCCAAACCCAGCCCGATGATGCAGTACGAGGATGCAAAGCAGGAATTGGGCGACGCCATGGGCCGCGGACGCGGCCTGTTTATGTCGATCGCGCTGTTCAGTGTTTTTGTGAACCTGCTGATGCTGACCGGACCGCTGTTCATGCTCCAGGTCTATGACCGGGTGTTGGGGAGCCGGTCAGAAGAGACACTGACGGCACTCTTTGTGCTCGTGGCGTTGTTGTATGCGCTTATGGGCGTGCTGGACTATGCGCGCGGCCGTGTCGCCGCGCGGGTGGGCGCTAAATTTCAGGCGGAACTGGATGGCCGCGTCTTTGACGCGCTTCTGCGGCGCGGTGTTGCACCGGCGGAACGGGCGCGCCCCGCCACGGGTCTAAAGGATCTAGAATCAATACAGCGGTTTCTCGGCGCCCCGGTCCTGTTTGCCATCTTTGACATGCCCTGGACGCCGATCTTCATCTTCGCGATTTTTATCTTTCACCCGCTATTGGGCTGGCTGGCCGTGTGTGGCGGCGTGTTCCTGATATGTGTAACGCTGTTGAATCAGGTGCTGACCGCCAAGCCTGTCAAGGAAGCGCATGCCGCCGCCGCCCATAGCGATGCGTTCTCCGAGGGTGCGCGCGAGCAATCGGAGTTGGTCCAAGGGCTTGGTATGCGCCCTGCCGTGCTGGAGCGTTGGAAGCAGACCCGCGACCGGGCCCTGGCTGCCTCGGTCTCGTCAAGCGATCTGACGGGCACGTTCACCACAATCACCAAGACCTTCCGCTTCTTCCTACAGTCGGCGATGCTCGCTTTGGGGGCATATCTGGTGCTCGAGAACGAACTGACGCCAGGGGCGATGATCGCGGGGTCCATCCTGATGGGCCGCGCACTTGCCCCGGTCGAGCAGGCGATTGGGGGCTGGCCCATGTTCCAGCGGGCCCGCCAGGGCTGGGGTTCGCTCAAGGACTTGCTGACCCGAACACCGGCTATTGCACCGGTCACGCAGCTGCCGGCGCCGCGCGCCATCCTCGAAGCCTATCAGGTTACAGTGGTTCCGCCCGGGGAACAGGTGGCGACGTTGCGCATGCTCAGCTTCCGATTGGAGGAGGGGACTGCCATGGGCGTCATCGGTCCTTCGGGATCCGGGAAGTCCACACTCGCCCGCGCGATCACCGGTATTTGGCCGGTTGCATCCGGCAAGGTTCGGCTGGATGGCGCGACCCTGGACCAGTATGCACCGCAGGATCTGGGCGCCGCGATTGGCTACTTGCCGCAGGATGTATCCCTGTTTGCGGCCACAATTGCCGAGAACATCGCGCGGCTGCAAGCCCAGCCCGACGCCGCAAAGGTGGTCGAAGCGGCCAAGAAAGCCGGCGCACATAACCTGATTCTGGGGCTGCCAGACGGATATGACACGCGTCTGAACCCCGGCGGCAACCGCCTGTCCGGGGGGCAGCGTCAGCGCATCGGCCTGGCCCGCGCGATGTACGGCAACCCGGCCATCCTGGTGCTGGACGAGCCCAACGCCAACCTGGACGCCGAGGGGCAGAATGCGCTGAATGCCGCGATCCGAACCATGAAGTCCGAAGGCAAATCGGTGATCATCATGGCGCACCGTCCGTCGGGTATCGCGGAATGCGATACCATACTTGTGATGGAGGACGGCTTGCGCAAGGCCTTCGGTCCACGCGATGAAGTGCTTAAGTCTCAATTGAAGAATTACAACCAGATCGCCGGTGCGATCCGGGCAGAGGGTCAGTGATGAACCAGAATGCCGAACCACAAAGAGCCTGGAACACCGGGCGCCCGCTTTTCCTTGGATTTGTCGCCTTGCTGGTATTGGTTGGTGGGGTCGGCACATGGTCGGCGATCTCAAATATCTCAGGGGCCATAATTTCATCCGGGATGATTGCTGTTGAGGGCAACCGGCAGGCCGTCCAGCATGTCGATGGCGGCATCGTTGGCGAGATACTTGTCGAAGAAGGGGATTTCGTTGAGGCCGGTGAGGTTCTGGTCCGCTTTGACAACCTGCTTCTGTCTTCGGAAATGGCCATTATTACCAATCAGTTGCACGAGATCATGGCCCGCAAGGCGCGGCTGATAGCTGAACGCGACGGGTCCGAGGGTGTCACTTTCCCCTCGGAAATACTCAACGCCGCGACAGTCTATCCGGCTGTAATGGAACTGGTTCAGGGACACGAACGACTGTTCCGTGCCCGGCTGGAAACGCGCGACAAACAGGCCACGCAGCTGCGCGAACGGATCGTGCAGATCGAGCGGCAGATCGAAGGGACCGATGCGCAGATCGTCGCGATGGCCGAACAGCAACGCCTGATCGCGCAGGAGCTTGAGGGGCAACGCACACTTCTTGCCAGCGGTTTGACCCAGCAAAGCCGGGTTTTGAGCCTGGAGCGCGAGGCTGCCCGTCAGAACGGTGTTTTGGGTGAGTTGCAGGCCCGTGTGGCCCAGTTCCGTGCCCAGATCTCGGAAACCGAGATCGAAATCCTGCGCCTGACCGACGGCTTGCGCGAGGAGGCAATCACCACACTCCGGGATCTGGAGTATCGCGAAATCGAGTTACGCGAGCGCATGATTTCGACCCGCGAAACGCTCGAACGGCTTGAAGTCCGCGCGCCATCGACCGGTATTATTTACGCCCGTGCCGTGAACACGCCGCGCGCCGTGGTCCGACCCGCAGATATCCTGATGTATGTGGTGCCGCAGGGCCAGCCGCTGGTGATATCCTCGCGGATCGAGACGATCCATGTGGACCAGGTCAACATCGGGCAAACCGCCACGTTGCGACTGCCCGCTTTCGACCAGCGCACCACGCCTGAACTTGAGGGGATCGTGACCAAGATCTCGCCCGATGCCTTTACGGATGAAACCACCGGCATGTCCTACTACACTGCCGAGCTGCTGCCTCTGGAAGGGGAAATCGAGAAGCTGGGGGATCTTGTCTTGCTGCCGGGCATGCCGGTAGAGGCGTTCATCCGGACCGGGGATCGCACTCCGCTGAACTATCTGGTGAAACCACTGTCCGACTACTTCACCAAAGCCTTCCGTGAAACCTGAAGGGTAGATATGACCGGAACCATTGCCGCCCGCCTGGACACCCTGGGCATTCAGCTGCCCGAAGCGACGGCGCCACTGGCGAACTACGTGCCCTATGCACTCAGCGGCGATCTGGTCTTTGTATCGGGGCAACTTCCCGTTGATCGCGATGGGATGCGGTGCGGCAAGGTCGGGGCCGAGATCAGCGCCGACAAGGCCGTCGAAGCCGCCCGGTTGTGCGGCCTGAACCTGCTTTCACAGCTTCAAAAAGCCTGCGACGGCGACCTGGACCGGGTTGCGCAGGTCGTGAAGCTTACCGGTTTTGTGAATGCAACGCCGGAGTTTGCCGACCAGCCAAAGGTGATCAATGGCTGCTCTGACCTGATGGTGGAGGTGTTTGGCGACAAGGGCCGCCACTCGCGCGCGGCGGTCGGTGCAGGCTCTCTGCCATTCAACGTCCAGGTCGAGGTTGAGGGCGTTTTTCGCATTGCCTGACACGGCGCTTCCCGACGCCTTTCTGACGCGCCCCCTGGCACATCGGGGTCTGCACGATCCGGCTGCGGGCATTATCGAGAACTCGGCGGGCGCCGTACAGGCTGCGGTGGCAGCGGGATTCGGGGTTGAGATCGATATACAACCCAGTGCCGATGGCGTGCCGATGGTGTTTCATGACTACACCTTGGACCGATTGACCGCGAAGACAGGTCCGGTCGACGCCCTGGACGCTGCCACGCTGTCCGCTACCGGGCTGACAGGCAGCAGCGAAACCATCCCGACACTTTCCAGAATTCTTAGGATTGTTGACGGCCGTGTCCCGCTTCTTATCGAGATAAAGGATCAAGACCGTATGCTTGGTCCCGAAATCGGCACGCTGACAACGGCGGTTGGAGAGGCCCTCGCCGGGTATAATGGCCCGGTTGCAGTCATGTCGTTCAATCCCTACGCCGTCGCTGGTGTGCCTCCGGGCTTGCCCCGGGGTCTGGTCACCTGTGCGTTTGACACGGAACATTGGGCCAATGTGCCAAAAGCGCGCCGGGCCGAGCTTGCGGAGATCACAGGGGATCCGACTTTCGTATCGTCCAACCGCCTGGACCTGAGCTCCGCCCCGATTTCACGCCTCAACGCGCGTGGAATACCGGTGCTGACCTGGACCATCCGCTCCCCCGAGCAGGAACAGGCAGCACGCCGGATCGCAGACAACATAACCTTCGAAGGGTATCTCCCGCGTAACCCTTGACCTGAGCCCACTGTCCCCCACCTGAACCTCAGCCGCACACCCGAGGACGTTATGGACGGAAGCGCCGAGATCGAGATCACCGTTCTGTCGGGTATGGATGCAATCGCAGCCGCCGACTGGGACGCCTGCGCCAACCCCGATGGGGGCCGCGCGCTGGATCCGTTCACCTTGCACAAGGTTCTCAGCGCGTTCGAGGACAGCGGTTCGGTTGGGGCCGGCACGGGTTGGGAGCCCCGTCACCTTGTGGCGCGAACAGGCGGCCAGGTGGTCGCCGTCTTACCCCTCTATGGCAAAAGCCATAGTCAGGGTGAGTATATTTTTGATCACAACTGGGCCCATGCCTATGAACGTGCTGGGGGTCGATACTACCCCAAGCTTCAGTCCGCGGTTCCGTTCACACCTGCGACCGGGCGCCGCTTCCTGACACGGCCGGGGTGGGAGGTGACCGGAACCGCTGCGCTTGTGCAGGGGGCGTTAAAACTGACCGCGAACAACAAGTTGTCCTCGTTCCACGTCACGTTCTGCACGGAGGAGGAGTATGATCGCGGCGGTGAAATGGGGCTGCTTCAGCGGACCGGGCAGCAATTTCACTGGAAGAATCGCGGATATGAGGATTTTGAGGCGTTCCTTGCGGATCTGTCGTCGCGCAAGCGCAAGACGATCCGCAAGGAACGTCGCGTGGCACAGGGCTTTGGGGGCACCTTGCGCCAGGTTACGGCGGACCAGTTCGAGCCGTCGCATTGGGACGCCTTCTGGGTGTTTTATCAGGATACCGGGGCGCGCAAGTGGGGCATGCCCTATCTCACAAGACGCTTTTTCGACATCGCCCATCGCGAGTTCCCCGAACTTATGATGATGGTGCTGGCGGAATATGGTGACAGGCCGGTCGCGGCAGCGCTCAATTTCATCGGCCGCGATGCACTTTACGGCCGATACTGGGGCTGCACGCAGGATATCCCCTGCCTGCATTTCGAGGTCTGTTATTATCAGGCCATCGACTACGCCATCGCACATGGACTCCAAACCGTCGAGGCCGGGGCGCAGGGGAGCCACAAACTCGCGCGCGGCTATCTGCCGGTGCCGACCTACTCTCTCCACTGGATGGCGGACGAGGGGTTCGCCAATGCCGTGGACCAGTTTTTGCAGGCCGAACGCGGCGCGGTGGACGAGGAGATCGAAGTCCTCACCGCCTATGGCCCGTTCCGCAACACCGAAGGAGACACCTGATGGCCGAAAAACTTTCCGGCGCTGAGCGCGAAACGGCTCTTGCACCGCTGCTGTCTGCTGGCTGGACCGAAGCGGCGGGAGAGCGTGACGCGATCACCAAGACCTTCAAGTTCAAAGATTTCACCGAAGCCTTCGGTTGGATGACAAGCCTTGCCATCGTAGCCGAGAAGATGAACCATCACCCAGAATGGTTCAACGTTTACAACCGGGTCGAGGTTACGTTGACCACGCATGATGCGGGCGGGTTGACCGCACTGGATGTAAAACTCGCCACAGAGATGGATGTGCGGCAGTAACATCGTGACGCCAAGGACACTGTCCATCTGCCCGCTACTTGTTTCGGGCACCTCGTCGCGATGACTTAGATCAGTTCCAGGATCCGCTCCCCGCCCGAGATTTCGCAGGTCGGGCCCGGCACATCCACATTCAGGTGCTCGATGATCCCATCGCGGATCACCATTGAATAGCGTTGCGAACGATGCACAAGTCCCCGCTCGGGCAAATCAAAAGTTAGACCGACCTGGTCGGCAAATTTTGCTTCGGGATCCGCCAAAAGCACCACGCCGGTGCCCGGTGTTCCATTCGCTTCGCCCCATCCATAAAGCGCAAACGGGTCGTTCACCGTCATTACGGCGATCGTGTCGATCCCCTTCGCAAGGATCCGATCCGCATAGTGAATGACATTTGGCAGATGGACGGCCGAGCATGTTCCGGTGAAAGCGCCGGGCATTGAAAACAACACCGCACGCCCGCTCCCAAGCACCGCATGTGCAGATAAGGCTGATGGTTCCCCATCAACCATCGTTAGCAAAGTAGCCTCGGGCAGCTGATCGCCGACAGAAATTGCCATTCTGGGACCTTTCACGTGGTGTGGTACTCACCTATCGGCCATATAGGGTGTTGAACGCAATGCAAAGGGCTCTGGCTATGGGACAGGCGGGGATAGTTGTGGTTGGGGCCGGTCAGGCCGGCGCGACAGTGGTCGAAAAGCTCCGGCAGTATGGCTACGACGGGCCACTCCGCCTGATCGGTGCCGAGTCGCATCCGCCCTATCAACGCCCGCCGCTGTCAAAGAAGTACCTGTTGGGTGAGCTTGAGACGGAACGGCTGTTTCTGCGACCTTTGGCGTTCTACGCGGATCACGACATCGATTTGCGCCTGGGCTGTGCCGTAACTGGCATTAACCGAGCACGGTCCGAGGTCCATTTGGCGGATGACACGGCACTTCCCTACAGCCGTCTGGTCATTGCAACCGGATCCACTCCACGGCGACTGCCACATGCGGTTGGCGGAAGTCTGAGGTCCGTGTTCACCGTTCGCGATCTGGCGGATGTGGATGCCATGGCCCCGTCATTTCAACCCGGCGCCCGCCTGCTGATCGTCGGTGGCGGCTACATCGGACTCGAGGCGGCGGCGGTCGCGTCTGTGCGCGGGCTAGAGGTCACCCTGATCGAGATGCAGGACCGCATCCTCAAACGTGTCGCGGCCGATGAAACCGCAGCCTATTTTCGCGACCTGCACCGGGCGCATGGGGTCGACCTGCGCGAGGCGGTGGGTCTGGAACGGCTGGACGCCACCAACGGCGCCGTAAGTGGCGCCCATCTGACCGACGGTTCGGTTCTTGAGGTGGACTTTTGCATCGCGGGTATCGGTATCCTGCCCGACGTCTGGCTGGCCGAAGCGGCAGGCCTGCGCATTGGCAACGGGATCTCGGTGGATGCCCAGGGGCGGACCTCGGACCCGGCGATCTTTGCCGCGGGCGACTGTACCTGTTTTCCCTACCGCGACACGCGTGTCCGGCTTGAGAGCGTGCCGCATGCGATCGAGCAGGCCGAGGTCGTGGCGGCGGTTCTGTGCGGCCAGGATACAGAATATCAGGCCAAACCCTGGTTCTGGTCAGACCAGTACGATGTCAAACTGCAGATCGCCGGGGTCAACACGGGCTGCACAAAGACCGTGGTGCGCCATGGTCCGCGCGAGGGTTCGCAATCGGTCTGGTACTTCGGCGAGCGGGGTCTGCTTGCGGTGGATGCGATGAACGACGCGCGGGCCTATATGGTGGGTAAGCGCTGGATCGAGGCGGGCATGACGCCGGATATGGATCTGATCTCGGACGCGCAGGCCGACCTGAAGCAGATCGCCGCCGAATAGTGCGGATCATCGGCGGCAAATGGCGTGGAACCGCCCTGGCGGGCGTGGGCATGGGCGATCCGGCGGCACATCTCAGACCAACCTCGGACAAGGTGCGCGAGAGCCTGTTCAATGTCCTGGAACACGGGCCCTATCCCACGCTCAAGGGTATCCGCGTGTTGGATCTGTTCGCGGGGACCGGAGCGCTGGGGTTCGAAGCGCTCAGCCGGGGGGCCGATACGGTCCACTTCATCGACAATGGCCCAAGGTCCCTTGCACTTCTGCGCGAGAATACCGGCCGCCTGAGCGCAGCTGCGCAGGTGCGCGTCACCCGTCGCAACGCCACGCGCCCGGGTGCAAATGCGGGGCCGGGTTATGAGCTTGTCTTCCTGGACCCACCCTATGGCAAGGCGCTGGGCGAGGCGGCGATGGCCGCCGCGCAGTCGGGCGGCTGGCTGGCCCCCGGTGCGCTGATCGTCTGGGAGGAGGGCGGACCCATCACCCCACCCCCCCGCCTGACCCTGCGCGACGAACGCCGCTACGGCGACACCTGGATCCGACTTCTGGAGGCCGAATTTTAACGGGGCAGCAGGCGTATGGCTTGGGTACAGCCGGCGTATTGCGGCTGTTTCATGCGGTTATTCGGGGTTGAGCGGCCCGGTTTTCCACACGCAACCTTCGGGCGGAGGGATGGGGGAGGCGTTTTTTAATCCCTCCGGCGCGAATAATTCCCAAAGAGAGGGATCATCTGACGTCTCCCTCCAGCCGCGCCAGCGGCCGAAAAACTGATCATCAGGCAGCTCTGTCTTCGCCCATTGACAGGGTCGCGCAAAACCTTCGGGCATCTCGACGCTGGCGTCGGCGAAGCTGTTCCGGAAGTCCGTCCTGTCGTCAAGAATAGCCTCAGACATATCCACAAACCTGAGTGCGCCGCCATGGTTTGTACTCGCACTCAGGTTTGTGGATTGTAACACCATGGGTTCATCTGCTGTTCCGGTCAAGAGCGCCCACCTGAGGCCCGCCCCCTGCATCTGCGCCCAGTTGAGTTTCGCCCCCTGCATCTGCGCCCACCTGAGCTCCGCCCCCTGCATCTGCGCCCACCTGAGGTCCGCCCCCTGCATCTGCGCCCACCCGAGGTCCGCCCCCTGCATCTGCGCCCACCCGAGGTTCGCCCCCTGCATCTGCGCCCCCTCGAGGTCCGCCCCCTGCATCTGCGCCCACCTGAGGTCCGCCCCCTGCATCTGCGCCCCGATGAGGTCCGCCCCCTGCATCTGCGCCCAGTTGAGTTTCGCCCCCTGCATCTGCGCCCGCCTGAGGTTCGCCTCCTGCATCTGCGCATACCAGAAGTCCGCCCCCTGCATCTGCGCCCCGCTCAGGTCCACAGCTTCCAAGGCGGCGCGCGATAAGACAGCATGAGACAGATTAGCGCCGTCCAGCTTGATCCCGACCAGATGCGCTTGTCGGAGATCTGCTCCCACGAGGTCTCGCCCAGAGAGGATAGGTTTGCGTAGCGTCCGCACGTATGTGTTTCGCCTTGCCTCCCACTCATTCAGAAATTGGGCCCCTGCATCTTCAACGGTGATGCCGTCGCACTCTGCGTCACCCTGGCCTTTACACCATGTCAGGAAGAATTCCTGGCGCGCGGCGTTGTAGTCGAGGTGGTCTCGCGGAAGCTCGGTCAAGGTCACCTCGGCGAGGTTTGCGGAGACAGGGCGGAACCAGTGTTTGGGATGGCTTAGAAAGCCGGTATAGCCCTGGGGCCTTCTTGGGTCGTCCCATAAGTCCTTGCGTGTGCGGAGATCAGACGCCAATACAATTGGGAGGGACAGGCAGACAACCGCCATGAGCTGTAACGATGGGTGCCACGTTGTACCTTGGTGCTTTGCAAGCATGTTTCGGCGGAGGGCTGCCAGACTTGCGCAGGCGGTCCAAAGCGTGATCGCAAAGAGGATCCCAAGCCAGATCGTCAGGCCCACCATATGCGCGGGCATGGAGGTGTACCAGAAACCGAACATGACCAGTGGACCACCTATCCAGCCCAGGGTGAATGTGACGCCAGTCCCCAAAAGGCCGAGGGCGGTTCTTTTGATCGGCGGGTTTTGATGCTCGTCTTTTAGGGTCCGGCGGACGTGAAGGGCGAAGTCTGAGATGAGCCAGGGTTGGATCTCGCTCGACAATGTGCGGCCACCTGTTGGTTTTTTGGCACTTGCAAGCTCGGCCCAGAGCTTCTCCAGGAAGACGTGGAGGTAGCCGAAGATCAGGGCGATCAGTGGGGCACCTGCGGCGAAGAAGGACGTGACGGGGACCGAGACGTTGATGAGTGGGAGTTGTGTGGAACTGTCTGCTGAGAAGAAGTCCTGGTCCCTGATCCCCAGGAGGGTCACACCGGCGAAGGCGAGAGCGGCGAGGTAGCCAAACCATGTGGCGCGGGCGGTGAGGGTGAGGGTCTTTATCCGCGCCCGTTGCGCTTCGGGGGTTTCATCTGAGGTGGGCATGTTTAGAATACCGATTAACCAATAATGAGAGCGTGCCCCCGAATTCCGTTCGGCGCAACCCGGGTGTGTGTGTGGATGTTTGAACGCCCCATGTCATGGGGGCAGGTGCCCCGTGGATTGTGAGCGATGGCGCTGGAAGGGATGCTGGACCTCTCACGCTGTTCCGCGCCCCGATTGGTTAACGGCTATTCGGTATCCAGAGGGCGGTCGGTTGTCCATGCGCAGTCGGGTGGTGGTGGCAGAGGAGTGACATCCTCGAACCCTTCGGGCGCGATCCAGCTCCAGGTTTGCGGAGTGGAGGACATCCCGATCCAGCCGCGCCAGCGGCCAAAAAACGCCTCGTCCGATAGTTCCGTCTTGGCCCATTGGCAGGGTCGGACAAAGCCAGCGGGCACATCCACGCTGGCGTCTGCAAAGCTGTTCTGAAAATCCGTGGCATCATCAAAGACCGCGTTCCGCAGATCCGCAAATCTCAGCGCGCCGCCATCTGCAGTCGCCCCGCCAAGATTTGTCTCTTCCAACACCATGCGTCGCGCGTCCGTGCCTGACAGGAACACTCCGCGAAGGTTTGCCCCCTGCAGCTGCGCCCGGCTGAGGTCCGCACCCTTCAGTTTTGTTCCGATAAGGCTTGCGCCCTGAAGTTGCGCCCCGCTGAGGTTTGCCCCCCGCAGCTGCGCCCCGAAGAGCCGGGCGTTTTGCAGCTGCGCCCCGATCAGTTTTGCATCCGGCATTTGTGCGTAGCCCAAATCCGCGTCCTGTAGCTCGGCCCCGAAGAGGTGCGCCCGCTGAAGCTGCGCGTTTCCAAGTTCTGCCCCCCGCATCAGTGCCCGGGTAAGATTTGCACCCTCCAACTGCGCATTGGTGAGCGTCGCGTCCTGTAGATTTGCGCCCTGAAGGTCCGTGTCCTGTAGCTGAGCCCCGCTCAGGTCTGCGCCGCCCATATGCGCGTTGGCAAGGATCGCACGTTGCAGTCGCGCCTCACGCAAGTCCGCACCTTCCATTAGCGCCTCCGACAGGGTTGCGCCCTCCAGCACTGCCGTGCTGAGGTCTGCGCCCTCCATCTGTGCCAGACTTAAGTCCGTGCCGCGCATCTGCGCTTCGCTCAGATTTGCACCCTCGACCTGTGCGCCGCGAAGGTTCGCCCCCTCCAACCGCGCTGACCTCAGGTCGATGCCGGGCAGATGTGCCTGGGCAAGCTCAGCCCCGCTCAGGTTTCGCCCGCGTAGGTCCGCCTTGCGCAGGACGCGGATATAGGTGTCGCGCGCGGTTTCCCATTCATGGGTGAACTCATAGGACCAGAAGTAATTGGGGAAGCTGCCCAGATCGGTCTCCTTCGGACAAGACGGCGTATCCGGGCGGCCACACCATTCGGCAAAGGCGGCTTTGCGGGCAATTTGAAAGGGCTGCCAATCGTCGGGCAATTCTGTGAGCCGAGCGGCGTTCAGGTCGGCACGCACTGGGCGAAACCAGTCGACGAGGCGCGCGCTCGCATCTGCATGGCGCGCCATGTCATTGCCATCTTGCCTTGCGGCCGTATCCCAGCGGTCCCATGTGGTGCGCATTGCCGAAACGGGTACGAGTGCCACAAGCAGGCACGCCAACACCGTGGTTGTGACCGGATGGGCCGTACGGGCACCCCCCTGATCCGCCGGGTCAAATTTACGATATATGGCGCGCGCGCTGGCCCACCCCGTCCAGATCGAGATCCAAAGCAGGACCGAAATGATCCCCGTGAGCCAGAAAAAATGCGCTGGCATGGATCGGTACCAAAAACCCGCCAGTATTGCGGGTCCGGCGGCGTAGAGAAGACCGGCGGAGGCAAGAATTCCAAGACCACCCAGCGCGGAGGATGAGACGCATGGCGGCTCATCCGGACGCAGCCGCCTGCGGATGTGCAAGGCAAACTCCGAAACCAACCAGGGTTGGATGTGATGGTTCAGGGGTGCACCGCCGATTTCGGAGGGGGGTTCGGACAGGGCATGCCACAGCTGCTCCAGAAACACGTGGAGATATCCGAAAAAAAGCGCAATCAGGGCCGAGGTCGCGAGGAAAAACGACACGGTGGGAACAGAGATACCGATC
>JBCCYF010000111.1:0-15177 GCA_039190275.1 Pseudomonadota bacterium
GACATTTTTCCGGAGATCTATCAACGCGGGGTGCGCCCTGACATCTTGACGGACCAAACCAGCGCCCATGATCCATTGAACGGTTACCTCCCGCAGGGCTGGTCACTCGCCGAATGGCGGGACAAGCGCGAGAGTGATCCAAAGGTGACCGAGGCCGCGGCGCGTGCCTCGATGAAGATCCATGTCCAGGCAATGGTTGATTTCTGGAACGATGGGGTGCCGACGCTCGACTATGGCAACAACATTCGGCAGGTCGCGTTGGAGGAAGGGTTGGAAAACGCCTTTGCCTTCCCGGGCTTTGTACCGGCCTACATCCGCCCGCTGTTTTGCAAAGGCATCGGTCCGTTTCGCTGGTGCGCGCTGTCGGGCGATCCGGAGGACATCTACAAAACCGATGCCGCGATGAAAGAGCTGTTCCCAGAGAACACCCATCTGCACACCTGGCTCGACATGGCGCGCGCGCGCATCGCGTTTCAGGGACTGCCCGCGCGCATCTGCTGGATCGGGCTGGGGGATCGGCACCGGGCGGGCCTGAGGTTCAACGAGATGGTCGCGAACGGCGAGTTGAAGGCGCCGGTCGTGATCGGGCGCGATCACCTTGATGCCGGTTCGGTCGCTTCGCCCAATCGCGAGACCGAAGCAATGAAGGATGGTTCGGATGCGGTCAGCGACTGGCCATTGCTGAATGCGCTGGTCAACACCGCAAGCGGCGCCACCTGGGTGTCGCTGCATCATGGCGGCGGCGTCGGCATGGGCTTCAGCCAGCATGCGGGTGTCGTGATCGTGGCGGATGGGACGCCCGAGGCCGCCAAACGGCTGGAGCGTGTCCTGTGGAACGACCCGGCCTCGGGTGTCTGGCGGCACGCCGATGCGGGATACGAAACGGCCCTCGAATGCGCCAGAGAGCACGGCCTCCGGCTCCCCGGCATTCTTGGAAACTAACCAACAGCAACCAAAACAGGGATGAGTGATATGGACAGACGGAACTTTTTGAAGGCTGGCGTGGTGGCGGGTGCAGCGGTGCCCTTGGCGTCCCCGGCGATTGCGCAGGATGTGCAACAGTGGAAAATGGTCACAGCCTGGCCCAAGAACCTGCCCGGGCCCGGCGTCGCCGCGCAATTGCTGGCCGACCGTATAACAACGCTGTCCGGCGGTCGCATCGAGGTCCAGCTTTTTGCGGCGGGCGAGATCGTACCAGGCCGCGGCGTGTTCGATGCTGTGAGTGAGGGCACGGCGGAACTCTACCACGCGGTGCCGGCCTATTGGGGTTCGAAATCCAAGGGTATCCTGCTTTTCGGCTCACAACCGTTTGGGCTCAGGGCTGATGAGCAGTTCGGCTGGCTCTACCATGGCGGCGGCCAAGCGCTTTATGACGAGATGTATGCCCGTTTCAGTATCAAACCGTTCTTGTGTGGCAATTCCGGTCCACAATGGGGCGGGTGGTTCCGCACGGAGATCAATTCTGCCGAGGACCTCAAAGGGCTGAAATTCCGCACGACCGGGCTCGCGTCCGAGATGTGCGCCAAACTTGGCATGGCTGCTCAGGCAATGGGCGGCCCCGATATGTTCCAGGCGTTGCAAACCGGCGCGCTTGACGCGGGCGAATTCATCGGTCCCTGGACGGACAGCGCGCTTGGGTATCAACAGGTCGCGAAAAACTATTACTGGCCGGGCGTGGGCGAGCCGTCTTCCGCAGAGGAATGCGGTGTCAATGCCGAAGTCTTTGGAAGCCTGCCCGATGACCTGAAACAGGCCGTCTCGCTGGCGTGCGAAAGCCTCTATAACCCGGTTTGGACCGAATACACGACCAAGCATGCCGCTTCGCTGAAAAAGCTGGTCGAAGAGGACGGTGTTCAGGTCAAGATGTTCCCGGCCGACGTGATCGAGGCGATGGGGGCCGCCGGTGCCGAGGTGATCGACGAGTTGCGGCAGGATGACGACGCGCTGGTCAAACAAATCGCCGAAAGCTTTGTGGCCTATCGCGACAGCGTCGGCGGCTATATGACGTTTGCCGACAACGGGCAGATGAACGCGCGTGCGCAGGTGATGGGCTATTGATCCAAAGGGCGCGCCGGGTCGGTCTTGGCGCGCCTCCTAAAATCTGTTCGGGGTATCGGGCATGCTGCGCATCGCTGACTTCATTGACGCGTTCAACGCATTGGTGGCGCTTGTGGTTCGCTGGTTCCTGGTGGCCATGGTCCTGATCCAGTTCGGTATTGTGATCGGGCGCTATGTATTTGGGGTCAATTCGATCTGGCTGCAGGAAAGCGTGCTGTACCTGCACGCGGCGCTCTTCATGCTGGCGGCGGGCTATACGCTTATGGTCGACAAGCATGTCCGCGTCGACATCTTCTATGCCAGAGCCAGCCCGATCCGGCAAAGGAGGATCGATATCTTCGGACATCTTTTCCTGCTTTTGCCCTCGGTAGGTGCGTTGGGGTATTGGTCATGGCCCTCGGTGCGCAATTCCTGGAAAATCCTTGAAGGGCCGCTCTCGGTCGGTGGTATTGAAGCGGTGTTTCTGCTCAAGTCTCTCATTCCGCTGTTCTGCGCACTGCTTGCCCTGCAATCCATCGCATCCCTGATCCGTTTGATTGAGGGCGAAACGCGGGCATGAGCGCGTTTCTTGATCTCGCGATGTTTGCGGCTTTGATCCTGGTGATCCTTACCGGCTTTCCCGTGGCCTTCAGCATCGCCGGTGTTGCGGTCCTTTTTGCATATCTGGGCTGGGCACTGGGTGAGATGGACATTTCTCTCCTGGGCGCCTTTGGTCAGAGGGTCTTTGGCCTGCTCACCAATCAGGTCCTCATTGCGATCCCGCTTTTTGTGCTGATGGGTGCACTGCTGGACAAAAGCCGCATAGCCGAGGACTTGCTCGAAACCATGGGGCGCGTGTTTCGGGGTCTGCGCGGCGGCCTTGGGGTTTCGGTTATCTTTGTCGGTGCCCTGCTTGCGGCCTCGACAGGCATCGTGGGGGCGACGGTTGTTGCCATGGGGCTGATCGCGCTCCCCACCATGCTGCGGTCCGGATATGATCGACGCGTGGCGTCGGGCATCGTCTGCACGGCTGGTACGCTGGGTCAGATCATACCCCCGTCCACACTGCTCATTATCCTCGCGGACGTGATGTCGAACGCCTATCAACAGGCCCAGTATGATCAAGGAAAATTCGCCGTTGAGGCGCTGTCGGTAGGGCAGTTTTTCGCAGCGGCTCTGTTTCCGGGCCTCACACTTGTAACGCTATATCTGACCTATGTTCTGACCCGGGCTGCGTTGCGGCCGTCGGATATGCCGCCTTCGCCCGCCGGCGAAAGAAAAGCGGACCTTTCCGAAATTCTTGGCGCCGTTCTGCCGCCCGTTCTGCTTATCCTGGCGGTTCTCGGGTCGATCCTCGGCGGGTTGGCCACGCCTACCGAGGCGGCATCTGTCGGGGCGGTGGGCGCCGTAATGCTGGCTGGTGCACGTCAGCCGAGGTTTGGCAACCTTATTGTTGCAGGTGCAGGCGCCCTGATCATCCTGGCCATTGCCTCTGGCCTTTACCCGGTTCGACTGCAGCGCGGTGATCTCGGCTCCGAACAGCTTTTCATGGGCGCAGTTTATCTTGTTCTCACTGTCTTCGGCGGCGTCGGGCTGCTCGCTGCCCTGAATAATCTGTTTCGGCACCGGATCCTGCAGGAGGCCGCCGCATCCGCAATGACGATGACGGCGATGATTTTTGCAACGATCCTGGCGGCCGGAATGTTTTCTCTGGTTTTCGTCGGCCTTGGCGGCGAGGAACGGATCGCACATTGGCTGGAAAACCTGCCGGGTGGTGCGAACGCTGCGCTTCTGGTTACAATGCTCATCGTCTTTGTGCTCGGTTTCTTTCTCGACTTCGTCGAAATCTCGGTCATCGTCCTGCCGCTGGTCGCGCCCACGTTGATCCTTTTGGGTTATGATCCGATCTGGCTGGGGATGATCCTGGCCATTAATCTGCAGACGTCGTTTCTGACCCCGCCGTTCGGTTTCTCGCTCTTCTACCTGCGCGGTGTCGCGCCGAAGGAAGTCACCACCTGGGACATCTACCGGGGTGTGGCGCCTTTTATCCTGCTTCAGGCACTGGGCGTAGCGCTGGTCTGGGGTTGGCCGGCACTCGCCACCTGGCTTCCAGGGGTCATGTTCTGAGGCGTTGCCGGGTACGGTGTCGCCCCTGCATGCCGGCGGGCCGATCACCTGCGCGGCCGTTCCGTGCGAAAGGCCCGGAGGTAAAGTCGTGCCAACATGGCGCGTGACGTCTGGCTGTTTCCCTGGTGTTGATCCGCGCCGCCACTTGGGTTCTCGCGCTTTGACTTCCACCCCGGACGGTACCTCCGACCCCTCGCGGAACCGCGCATTCGAGATCCATATGGCCCAGCAAAGGTTCCTAGGCCGAAGCGTTCAGCACCCCGGCAAGCTTGTCAAATGCCTGACCCCAACCTCCGGCCCCTGCTGAACCTTCTGGAACTCCGACGTGGACCATCGTCACAAGGGTCTTTCCGCCGGATTCGCTGAGTTCGACGATCACTTCGGTAATGTCGGGATGTCCTTCAGGCATCCCCATGCTCTGCGGCGAGATAATGACACCATCCGAGTCACACATGCTCTCGGTGTAAACAAGCCGCGCTGGCCGCTTAACTTCCTTGTAGATGCCGGTGAACCACATGCTCATCTGACGCTCGGGTGTGTTCATTTCCATGCAGATCTTCCGCGTGCCCCCCACGACAACATCCATTTCGGCAGTCGGCACACTCATCCCCATCGGTCCGTACCACTGTTTGAACAGATCCGGGTTGGTCCACATTTCCCAGACCACGTCGATCGGGGCATCAAATTCCCGCTCTATCCTGACCCACTCTGTCTGATCGGCCACTTTCGCATCCCCCATCGCTTTTATTGTTTGGTCCATTCTGTCGAACCGCGCGTCCCAGATATGGCGGTACTGATCCGCCCATGTCGCGACGTGTTCCAACGTTCGGACATTTAGCCTGCAGGGTCGGAACTGCGCAGTCTTCCCACGCTCGATAAGTTCGGCATTCTCCAGGACGCGTATGTGTTTGGAAACCGCTGGCAGGCTCATGCTGAATGGTGCCGCGAGCGTGTTCACAGTCGCTTCGCCATCTGCAAGGCGTGCGAGAATCGCGCGTCTTGTCGGGTTTGCGAGTGCCGCAAACATTGCATCAAGCCTTCCAGCCTCATTCATACGCCTCATGCTAAACTAATCGGTTAATTAAGCAAGTGGTTTATTACCTGTACCAAGCGATCACTGGGGCGCATGGCGCGGGTAATCAGCCGAATCGGGGCGCTGAAACGGCCAATGCGACCCTCCAACCGGGCAGGTTCTATCGCAGCCGGTGGCTCCGGGTGCGGCTTTGGGGATCAGCAGGATGCCGGATTGATCGTGTTTACTCGCCCGAGTCAACCAACCCGTAGCGCCGCAGCTTCACATAGAGGCTCTGACGCGAAAGCCCCAGCATTTCGGCTGCGGCGGCGCGGTTGTTATTGGTGAGCCTGATCGCGGTTTCGATGCAGAGTTTCTCAACCACATCCGTCGTCGAGCGGACGAGATCCCGCAGTGGGCTGGAGCCGACAAGTTCGATGACATGCTCCACCGCCTCGGTGGTTAATGTGGCACCGGACTGGCGCGAAGCTTCCAACCGTGTGACATCACGAATGATAAAGCCGAATCCCGGCGGTTGCTGATCCGGAAGATAGGTGGTCGAGATCTCGACCGGGACCTGTGTGCCATACTCGCTGCGGATCGTGGTGCCGTAGACCGAAAGGCGCCCGGAACGTTCGGCATTGGCCGTCATCACGTCCAGATCGATCGCCGGGCGGCCCAGATACTCCGACAGGTTCTGCGTCGTCAGCCGGTCGTTCACCGCGACATTCGCCAGCGCTTGAAACGCGGCGTTCGAGCGCAGTATCTGCCCCTCTTTGTCGGTAAAGATGATCGCATCGCCGGACCGCTGAAACAGATCCCTGAACGCGTCCAGCAGGGGTTCCGCACCCTCTGCGACCAACGCCTGGGGCCGCAGGCGACACAGGATCAGCGTATCGGACACGGACCGGAACAGAAGCGCATCCAGCCAGACCTTGCGATTATCTGCCTTCAGCGTCAGCACGACCGAGCGTTGGCCGCCTTTGGCGCGCACTTCATCAAAGGTCTCCTGCAGCAGCGGGACAGACCCCGGGTCGATCTTGTTTGCGAAGCTGCGATTGATCAGATCCGAGGCGTCGCGCTCCAGCAGTCTTGCCGAGGCGGAATTGGCGTCCAGGATCTTGCCGTTGTCCGCCGAGAGGATCAGCAAAGAGTCGGTACCCGTTTCAAACAGCACACGATAGCGGCTTTCCACCTGCCGGATACGCTCATAGTCCTGCTCGATGGTCATCTGTGCGTGGATCAAGCGCTGCTGAAGAAGCGCGATCTCGCGTTTGTCGCGGCCCAGCAGCAGGTACTTGTCGCCCATCTGCAGCGCGGCATAGCTGACGGGGAAGCTCAGATCGCCCTCGGTCTTGTGGTTCAGCTGCCGCCAGCGCGGGTCTTTTTTGGACGAGGCCCCTTCAATGAGCGCGTGAAACTTGCCCAGGGTTTCCTGCTCCAAAGTCGCTTCGAACAGGGCACCGCGCAACTCGCGCAGTTCTTCAAATGCCAGTGTCTCGGCCCCGCCATAGACGGTTTCGACGTGCAAATCGGAATTCAGCACCAGGGCAAAATCCGAAGAGTTTGCGATCATCTGCTTGAGCGCTTCACCGTCAAGTGAAAGGAAACCATCTGGTGCGGATTGGAAGAAGCCTGACTTATTCACCCTATGTCCTGACCCCATTACCCGCAGCGCCCGTTACTCTGTCGATCGCGCGGCCACGACCCAAGCCAAACTCCTTCTGGATTGTCTTAACGATGCCGCTGCCGCGCGCAATGGTTACGTCGGAACCACTGGCCTCGGCCGTTTTCCGGTCCAGCGTCACCAGTCCGCCGCCCAACGCGATGCGGGCGTCCGGCTGCGCCCGTCGGGCCGCGCCAATCGCCCGTTGCAGATCCGGCAGTCTGGCCGGACATGCGGCGGTGAGCCCGATGATGTCGAATTCAAGCGCCCCGGTTGTCGTGGCAAGCACGGCGATATCCGCGGACAGGTCGACACGCACCAGCCATCCGTTTCGCCGCATCTCCTGCGCCGCAAGCAACAGGCCCAACACATGTTCTTCGCCTGGCGGTCGCATCAGCAGGACCCGCGGGCGGTCGGGATCGAAATACTTGTCGGCCGGGGGTGCGCGCATCACGCTGCGCGATACTTCCAAAAGCTGTCCCATCGCATGGGTCACCTGGGCAAAGGAAAGATCATCCTTTTCCCATGCGTGGCCAAGGTGGTCTGCAGCACCAGCGACATAACCGTTCAGAAGACGCTCCTCGGAGACGCCATGGTCCAGCAGCCGCTGAACGTAATCCAGCGCATTCGCTGACCCCTCCCGCAAGAGTTCGGCCGCAAGACACTCGGAAATCAGGTGGTTCAGGTGATGTCGTGGTTGCATGGCGATACGGGCAAGCGCCTGCTCCGCCAGCAAATCGGGCAACGAGAAGTGACTTGGGTCAACTTTGGATCGCCGCGCAATCAGTTCCAACAACGACATTTTGGCATCCTGAATGTGCGCCCATGCGAGACCACGACCTCTCGCAGCCCCTCGGGCGTCTCCAAAAGACCACGGTGCGCCAAAAATGTCAAATTGATATGACACTTCCAGAGTGGAGCATGAACCCGAAGTGTAAACTTCGATTGATCCCATATATTCTATTATTTCCAGAAGCTTAAGGTGCGATTGCGTCATGGCGGACGGCTATAGAATGGTGTAAGTTTAAGTTGACATTCATACGTGCTTGCCTAACCTTAGCCGTATTCAGGGAGTGGGTGAGAATGCCTCTGTTGGGTAAGGTCCGATAGGAAAGCAAACAAAAACAATGCTCTACACCGCAGAACAGCGTGTAAGACGGGATACGACGGTCTGGACACTGATCCAAGGGATTCTCGCGCCGATTCAATTTTTGGTTTGCGCGGTGAGTGTCGTGCTTGTGCTGCGCTACCTCGTGACCGGACTGGGCTACGAATTGGCCACTGCCTCGATCCTGCTCAAAACACTGCTTCTTTTCATCATCATGAGCACCGGAGCGATCTGGGAAAAGGTTGTGTTCGGCCAGTACCTGTTCGCGCCTGCATTCTTTTGGGAGGATGTGGTGTCGATGGCGGTCATAGCCTTGCATGTGGCCTATCTGGTCGCCTTGCTGACCGGGGCGGCTGCACCGGTCCAGATGGCTTTGGCGTTGGCAGCATATGCTGTTTACGTGGTTAACGCCGTGCAGTTCGTCCTTAAATTGCGCGCCGCCCGTCTGGATCAGTCGCAGCGTCAGGCGGTGGCGGCATGAGCGGTGATGTGATCGATATCGCCGGTTGTGCGGATGCGCCTGTCCTGAAACAGCGCGGACAGCGCGAAGTGTTTTGCGGACTGACCAGTATCGTCTGGCTGCACCGCAAGATGCAGGACGCCTTTTTCCTTGTTGTTGGCAGTCGCACCTGTGCGCATCTGTTGCAGTCAGCAGCCGGGGTGATGATCTTTGCCGAGCCCCGGTTCGGTACGGCAATTATGGAGGAGAAGGACCTCGCAGGCCTGGCGGATGCCAACGAGGAGTTGGATCGCGAAGTTCAAAGACTGCTTGCCCGACGGCCCGATATCAAGCAGCTCTTTCTGGTCGGATCCTGCCCGTCGGAGGTTATCAAACTTGATCTGGAGCGTGCCGCCGAACGCCTGACAATGATCCACGGCCCCCAGGTCCAGGTTGTGAACTTTTCGGGTTCGGGGATCGAGACCACGTTTACCCAAGGTGAGGATGCTTGCCTGCAGGCAACCGCGCCTCTGTTGCCGGCGACCGATGCCGAACAACTGATGATCGTCGGTAGCCTCCCGGATGTGGTCGGCGACCAGTTCGAACGGTTGTTCGGCGCCATGGGTGTCCGTAACCTGGTCAGCCTGCCTGCGCCGACCCGGGATGGAATGCCCGGCATCGGGCCTGGCACCAAGGTCCTGCTGGCACAACCGTTCTTGGGCGAAACCGCCGCGGCCCTCAGCAAGCGCGGGGCACAGGTCTTGCCCGCCCCGTTCCCATTTGGTGCCGACGGCACAGCCGCCTGGTTGACCGCTGGCGCGCGGGCGATGGGGGTGGCGCACGAAAACATTGATGCGGTCCTTGCGGTTCCACATCGGCGGGCCGCGGACGCCGTGGCGCGGGTTTCGCGTGACCTGCGCGGAAAGCGGTTGTTCTTTTTGCCTGACAGCCAGCTTGAAATTCCGCTGGCGCGGTTCCTCACGCGGGAATGCGGGATGGAGGCTGTGGAAGTCGGCACACCTTACATCCACCGCGGGCTGGTCGGAGAGGATCTGGCACTGCTTCCCACCGGACCTGTGATTTCCGAGGGTCAGGATGTGGACAAGCAGCTGGATCGCGTCCGCGCGGCCCGCCCGGACCTTACGGTATGCGGCCTGGGCCTCGCCAACCCGCTGGAGGCTGAAGGGCTGACCACCAAATGGGCCATTGAACTGGTCTTTTCACCAATCCACGGCTTTGAACAGGCGGCTGATCTGGCTGAGTTGTTCGCGCGTCCGTTGCGCCGCCGTGCGTTGATCGAAGCGATGCATCCTGCGCGCAGGGCCAAGGCATGAAGTTGTCGGTCTGGACATATGAGGGTCCGCCGCACGTCGGTGCCATGCGTGTGGCCACTGGTATGCGCGACCTGCACTATGTGCTTCACGCGCCGCAGGGCGATACCTATGCTGACCTGCTGTTCACGATGATCGAGAGGCGCAATCATCGCCCGCCGGTAACCTATACGACCTTTCAGGCGCGGGACCTGGGCTCGGACACCGCTGATCTGTTCAAACAGACATGTCGCGACGCCTATGACCGGTTTCGCCCACAGGCCTTGATCGTCGGTGCATCCTGTACCGCAGAGTTGATCCAGGACGATCCCGGAGGTCTGGCCGAGAGCATGGGCCTGCCGGTTCCGGTAATCCCGCTGGAACTGCCAAGCTATCAGCGCAAGGAGCACTGGGGGGCGTCCGAAACCTTTTTCCAGATTGTCCGGCACCTGGCCAAGCCATGTCAGCCCACCGAACAGCTGACCTGCAACATACTGGGCGGCACCGCGCTGGGGTTCCGGCACCGCGACGACGTGACCGAGATTACGCGGCTTCTGGCCGGGCTTGGCATTGATGTGAACGTGGCCGCGCCGTTGGGTGCGGCACCTGAGGATATTGCGCGACTGGCCGCCGCAGAGTTCAACGTGATGCTTTATCCGGAAGTCGCCGAACCCGCCTGCCGCTGGCTGGAGCGGGAGTTCGGGCAGAAGTACACGCGCACCGTACCGATGGGTGTCGGTGCCACCCGCGATTTCGTGTCGGAAGTGGCCGAAATTGTCGGTCTGGACCCGACGACCCGGGCGGATGAAAGCGGGCTGCGTTTGCCATGGTGGAGCGCGTCTGTCGACAGCACTTATTTGACAGGCAAGCGGGTTTTCATCTTTGGCGACGGATCCAAAGCGCTGGCCGCAGCGCGCGTTGCGCAGGATGAGATGGGTTTCGAAGTGGCCGGCCTGGGCTGCTACAACCGGGAATTCGCACGGGATATTCGGACCGCTGCCAAGGATTACGGCGTCACGCCATTGATCACTGACGACTATCTTGAAGTTGAAGAAGCCATCGCAGAGGCCCAGCCGGAAATGATCCTCGGCACGCAGATGGAGCGGCACATCGGCAAGCGTCTGGGCATACCCTGTGCGGTGATCTCGGCTCCCGTTCATGTGCAGGACTTCCCCGCACGCTATGCGCCCGTGATGGGCCACGAAGGGGCGAATGTGCTGTTTGACACCTGGGTGCACCCTCTGGTCATGGGGCTGGAGGAACATCTTCTGCACATGTTCCGCGAGGACTTTGAGTTCCACGATGAAGCAGGCCCAAGTCATCTGTCAGGGCATGCGCCGGCTGCGCCCACGGCCGAGGTTGTAGAAATCACGTCAGCCAAAGAGTCTGAGCATGGGGTGATTTGGGGCAAGGAAGCAGAAAAAGAGCTACGCAAGATCCCGTTTTTTGTCCGGGGTAAGGCGCGGCGCAACACCGAGGCCTTTGCCTCGGAGCGGGGCATCGAGGCGATCAGCATAGACACGCTCTACGAAGCGAAGGCGCATTATGCTCGATAACGGCTCCCGGCATATGCATACCCCGCTCAGGGTCGTTGTGGTAACGCTGGACAGTCACCTTGCGGGTCCGGCCGAGCGGGCAGAGCTTGCGTTGACCGCGAAAGTCCCGGGTCTGACGCTGAGCGTGCACGCGGCCGCCGAATGGGCCGAAACGCCTGGCGCACTAGAGGCCGCGAAGTCGGACATTGCGCAGGCTGACATCATCGTTTGCACACTGCTGTTTCTCGACGAGCATATTCGCGCAATCCTGCCCGCGCTTGAGGCACGGCGGGAGGCCTGTGACGCAATGGTCTGCTGCATTGCCGCGGCTGATATTGTCCGCCTGACCAAAATGGGCGGGCTGGACATGGCCAAACCCGCCAGCGGGGCGATGAAGCTTCTCAAGAAACTGCGCGGGTCGAACAAACCCTCGGGCGCATCGGGGGCCAAGCAGATGAAAATGCTGCGGCGCCTACCGAAAATCCTGAAGTACATCCCCGGCAAGGCCCAGGATCTGCGCGGATATTTCCTCACAATGCAGTACTGGCTGGGTGGATCCGACGAGAACATCGTGAGCCTTGTGTCCTTTCTGGCGACAAAATACGCCCGCGGGCCGCGAGCCGAGATCGTAGAGGGTCTGGTTGCCGCAGCGCCGGTTGAATACCCTGAAACCGGCCTCTACCACCCGGATATGACCGGGCGAATAAGCACGGATCTGTCCGATCTGCCTGCCGTTAAAGGCGCCGGAGGGACGGTTGGGCTGCTGTTGTTGCGGTCCTATGTACTGGCGGGAGACACCGCTCATTACGACGGCGTCATCCGTGCGCTGGAGGCGAAAGGGTTGCGCGTGGTGCCCGCGTTTGCGGCCGGTCTGGATGGGCGACCGGCGATGGATGCGTATTTCGCGGACGATGGGGTGACAAAGGTCGACACTGTCGTCTCGCTGACCGGATTTAGCCTGGTTGGTGGCCCTGCCTACAACGACAGTGCCGCGGCAGAAGAGGCGTTGGCCGCGCTTGACGTGCCCTATGTGTCGGCCCATTCGCTGGAGTTTCAGACACTCGATCAGTGGCAGCGCAGCCCCACTGGACTGGGGCCGGTCGAGGCGACAATGTTGGTGGCATTGCCCGAGATCGATGGTGCGACAAACCCGATGGTCTATGGCGGGCGGCTGGGCGCGCAGGAGTTCCCCCAACCCGGGTCCGGCACGGCCCCCGCGATGCGTGCCATGGTGCCCTGTCCGGAGCGTGTTGACGCGCTGACCGCGCGTGTCGCCAAGCTGGTCGCGTTGAGGCGGTCCGAAGCGGCCAACCGCAAGGTGGCGGTTGTGATCTATGGCTTTCCGCCGAATGCCGGGGCCATTGGCACTGCAGCATATCTGAGCGTTTTTGAAAGCCTTTACAATACGCTACATAGTATGAAGGCGGCGGGATACGCGGTTGAGCCTCCGGCAACGGTCGGGGATCTGCGCGATCTGGTTCTACAGGGCAATGCGACCCGCCATGGGCAGGAGGCCAATGTACTGGCGCATATCCCGGCCGATGAGTTGGTCGCCCGCGAGCCGCATCTGGCCGAGATCGAGGCGCAGTGGGGTCCCGCGCCGGGCCGTGCGCAGAGCGATGGCTCGGGTGTTTTTGTCCTGGGCGCGAAACTTGGGAATGTGATGATCGGTGTCCAGCCCGCGTTCGGTTACGAGGGTGATCCGATGCGCTTGCTGTTCGAAAAGGGCTTTGCGCCGACCCATGCGTTCAGCGCGTTCTACCGATACCTGAGAGAGGATTTCGGGGCGGATGTGGCTTTGCACTTCGGTATGCATGGTGCGTTGGAGTTTATGCCAGGCAAGCAGGTGGGCCTGGACAAGGACTGCTGGCCTGACCGGCTGATCGGGGATCTGCCGAATGTGTATCTCTATGCGGCCAACAATCCGTCCGAAGCGTCACTTGCCAAACGGCGCACCGGGGCTGTTGTTGTCAGCCATCTCACACCGCCATTGGGGCAGTCCGGACTGTACCGAGGTTTGCTGGACCTCAAGGGCAGCCTGGACCGTTGGCGCAACGGGGATCCGGCGGCCCCCGACCGGCAGGACCTGGCCCAGCTGATCCTCGCACAGGCACAGGCGGTTGACCTGGCGGGCGAAAGTTGGACAGACGCCGATGCCGAGATCGGTGCCCTGTGGCGGAGAATCCTCGATACGGAACAGGCGTTGATCCCGCAAGGCCTGCATGTCGTGGGAAGCGCGGCCGACCCGACGCAGATCGAGGGGCAGTTGGCGGCCATGGCTGAGGTAGACGGGGCCAACCCCGACGTATTGGAGCGTGCCGCCGGGCTGCTGCACCAGGATCATGAGACGCCAGCCCTGATGCGCGCCCTGTGCGGGCGGTTTATCCGGCCTGTTCCAGGTGGCGATCTGCTGCGCAGCCCCGAGATTCTGCCCACCGGACGCAACATGCATGCCTTCGACCCATTCCGGATGCCGACCGCATTCGCGGTCCAGGATGGCCGCAAGCAGGCCGAACGGCTGCTGCAACGGCATGGCAAAGCGTTGCCCCGGTCTGTCGCGATGGTCCTTTGGGGGTCGGACAATATCAAGTCGGATGGCGGTCCCATTGCCCAGGCGATGGCTTTGATGGGGGCTGTCCCGCGGTTTGACAGCTATGGACGCCTGTGTGGTGCCGAGTTGCTTCCCCTGGAGGACCTGGGCCGGCCCCGGATTGATGTGGTGATGACATTGTCGGGGATCTTCCGCGACCTGCTGCCCTTGCAGACGCGCATGCTGGCCGAAGCCGCCTGGCTGGCCGCATATGCCGACGAGCCGGAGGCGCAGAACTTTGTCCGTGCAAACGCGCTGGCCTATGCCGAACGGATGCAGGTTGACCTTGAGGTCGCCTGTCTGCGTGTATTCTCGAACGCCGAAGGGGCATATGGCGCCAATGTGAACCAGCTGGTCGACAGCGGCGCGTGGTCTGACGAGGACGAATTGGCCGATGCCTATGAGGCGCGCAAGGGCTTTGCCTATGGCCGCGACGGCAAACCCGCGCAGCGGGGTGACCTGCTTAAAGCGGCGCTGGCGGATGTGGATGTCGCGTATCAGAACCTGGAAAGCGTTGAACTCGGTGTGACTTCGGTCGATCACTATTTCGATACGCTGGGCGGTGTCGGCCGCGCCGTCAAACGGGCCAAGGGCACTGCGCCCGAGATTTACATCGGCGATCAGACCCGGGGGGATGGCAAGGTCCGCACCCTGACCGAGCAGGTGGCGCTTGAGACGCGGACCCGGGCGCTGAACCCGAAGTTCTACGAGCCCCTCTTGCAGCATGGGCATGAAGGCGTCCGCCAGATCGAGGCGCATGTGACCAACACCATGGGTTGGTCTGCCACTACCGGACAGGTCGAACCTTGGGTTTATCAGCGGATCACCGAGACCTTTGTGCTGGATGACGACATGCGGCGCCGACTGGCTGACCTGAACCCTGCAGCCTCGACCCGGATGGCGAACCGTCTGCTAGAGGCGCAGGAGCGTGCCTATTGGGCCCCGGATGACGAGACCCTGGAGGCACTGCGCCGTGGGGCGGAGGAACTGGAAGACCGGCTGGAGGGTGTTGTGATGCCCGAGGTGGCCGCGGAATGAGTTGGACACACCGATATGACAACCGCCGGAGCCTCCGGCGGGGATATTTCGGGGATAAAGTGGGAGGGCGCTCATGAGCCCCAGAGACGACGTACCGCGCCTAAAGGGCCAGGATGGCGAGGGGTCGGTTCAGGTCCATCAGGACATGTCGATCAAGATCAACGGCGCCAAGGTGTTTGCCGTCTATGGCAAGGGCGGTATCGGGAAGTCCACCACCAGTTCGAACCTGTCGGTGGCGTTTTCGAAGCTGGGCCACAGGGTGTTGCAGATCGGATGTGATCCCAAGCACGACAGCACATTCACCCTGACCAAGAA
>JBCCYF010000112.1:0-14852 GCA_039190275.1 Pseudomonadota bacterium
CCGGTCCAGAAACACCACGAAATGCTCCCCTGCCCTGACAAACCGCAAGTCGTCAGCGTCATCCACAAGAACCGCGCAGCTCCGGCTGTGCGCCTGGCCGCTCAAAATCGCCTCGCAACGGCTGAGCAATTCCGCTTCGTAGCGCTCCGCCTGCCTGTGTCCGAAGATGTCGATCGTCCATCTGGCGATCTCGACCAGGCTGGCTTCCGCACGACGCGTCAGCCGAAAGGATCGGCTCACGAGGTTGCGCGCGCTGTCGCAAAGGCGCGCCGGATCGCATCTTCCCCGCTGCCTTCGGCAAGATTGCCGGTCTCAGCTTGCGCCAATCCTTCCAGCAACCCCTGCCGGATGCTCGCAAGCTGCGCCTCCTCTTGCTCGAGAAGCCTCAGACCGGCGCGCAGCGCTTCACTTGCGTTCTGATAGCGCCCTGACGCCACCAGCGCCTGAACAAGCTGATCCTGGCTGTCGGTTAAAACAACGTTGCGTGTCACCATCTGTCGAGCCTCCATTGTTGGCAATATATGCCAATGCCTATCGCTGATCAATGCATCACGCCGCCTGCCCACTCAATCGGCCATAGAAGCTCCGCTCGAGATGCAACTCCCCGGCCCCGGCCTTTTCCGTCATACCGCGCAGGTACCCACCGGCTGAAGCCACCTCGCCCTTGGCGTGCTTGTCAAACACGAGCGCCATCGCCGCCGCGGCCATCTGTTTGCCCATGACCTCCTGCGCGTCCAACCAGGCATGGTCCGAGACCCCGATGATCTTCTTCAGATCGCCGGCAATTCGATAAAGATCGCCCCAATCCCTCAGATATCCGCTCGTGTTGCGCGCCCAGTAGGCGAATTCCGGACAGGCTTGCATGACCGTTCGAACATCTACGGCCACCCCTCGGACCGAATTCGCGACATCAACCCCCTTCCCTTCCGGCTCCGGCCTCTCAACCGGCACTACGGTTGGCTTTCCGGGTGCCACGCCCGCCGCTTGCTCAGTTTCTGAGCGATTACATGTTACAGGATCGAGTTGATTTGTAGTTAGTATATGAGGGTCGGAATTGGCCCTCGTGGGGTTCATTTCTTGAGTCTCTTTGGCAACTTGTCCTTCTGTTTGAGGCGTGTTCTCCACAAATTCGTCCCCGCGAAACGCCTTCAGATAGGCCTGTTCCACTCGATTCTGGAGGTCTTGGAACCAGGCCAGGAGCTGTTCGAGCGTCTCAGAAGCCGCGTTCACCCGAGGAAGCCGCGCCAGGAGGCCCTCGAAGCGCTCTAGATACTCCGTCCATGCCCCACTCAGGGCGCCCTGGAGCGCCGCCTCGATCCGCGCACGGATCATCCGTCGCGCCACGGTGATCTGGCGCTTGAGCCGCTGGCACAGAGCCCGTTCTTCCTGGTTACGGCCGTAGAGTTCCGCGAATTCCTCGACGCGGGCCGCCATCGGCGACAGATCGAACCCATAGGCCTCGACGATATGCCCATCAGGATCTCTCCTGCCCCAACGCTTGCCGTTTGGGCTGTCTTTGAACGCAATCACCCCGACTTCCGCAAGCCGCCGTGCATGACGCTTGAGGGCGGAGAGCGAAAAACCGGTCTGCTCCATCAGGTAGGCGTTGGAGGCCCAAACGATCGGCCGTCGGCGCTCTTCCCAATCCTGGGGCTGCGTGAAGGCTCCTAGTGTATCCAGGAGCATCAGATCGCTCGCCTTGAGACCGATATGTGCGCCAACGCGCTTGACGGCCACGAAGGCGTCGGTCTTCGGCACCCCGGCCCGTTCACCGGCCTCGGCTAGCTGCTCAGCGACAGCGAGTCCGGCTGTCGCTTTCCGCCAACCCGAGGGTTGGTTGACGTTGGACATACCTCCACAACCCTGAGGCATGACTGTCCCAGTCGCTCCATGTGGAGCATCATTGATTTTTGTCATTTTACAAAGCTGGCACAAGAAAACCTGTTCGCCCGAAGACGTTTTTCGTTGTTTAGCGATTCGCGGGCTGCTAGGGTTGTTGTGTCAAAACAAGTCGCGCCTTGTGCGCAGCAGCCCTCGGGACTTCGGTTTCGAGGGTTTTTTGTGCCTTCCTCCTTTCTGCTCGTTGCCTCTGTTCTGACGGTTAACAGCTGTTAACCGCCGCTATCCTTCGTGGTTCTCTGATTGGAACCGTTCGAAGGAATCCTGAATGAGCTGGTCCAAATTTTGATCCAGCCAGTTTGCAAATTTCGTGTTTTCCCCTACCCTCCTGACGGTCACTGAGAGTCCGGACTTTCCGCTCTTGATCTGAACGCCAGGAAGTGGCGAGCGTTCCTCAACGGACCGTTCTTGTTTCCCGCGTTTTCCGATCTCCTTGAGCACGAGCTCCAATCGCTTGTCGGATTCCAGTTCACCGGATCGGCCAAGAACCCGCAAAGCAGCTTTCTCGGTCAGTTGCTCCTTCTCAAACGCCGTTGCGAGAGATGTCCATTTTGGGCGCCCAGCTCCCGGAGCCGTGCCGATCGCCTCACCGACAGCGGTGGGAACCAGCCGGTTGATACGTTCAAGTTGAGAAAGTGTGTTTTTGCTGATTGCCAATGCCTGACAAACCTCCGCCCTGGAGTAACCCTGCTCCAGGATCGCTTGCGCAAAGCGAACACGCTCATAGTAGCTCAGCTCTGCACGCCCGGCATTCTCGAGCCCTTTCGCCAACAAGGCGTCAGTATCATCGAGCGTTCGGATCAACGCTCGAACTGGGACACCGAGATGCCGACAGGCAAGTATCCGTCGCTGGCCGTAGATCACCTCGAAATGACCGTCACGTTCCTTGGATGGGCGGAGGAGCACAGGTACTTGCTGCCCGGCCTCGGCAATACTGGATGCAAGGTCTTGGATCGATTCATGCGGCTCAGCGCTGTTAACAGCTGTTAACTCGATATCCAGCCGGTCCTTAGGACCCCAGGACAGGATGAGACTTGTATCAATGTCCTGAATACCACCGAGGCCCGCACGAACAGAACCAATTGTCCCTTTCGGCAAGGTCCGGTGCGCACGCTCAGACCCAACGTCTTTAGCACCTTCGGATGCGGCCGTGATCGCGGCCATAATTCCGGTTTTGTTTTTGCCCATCGCCATGATTAGCGCCCCCAAGCCTGCTGGACCATTGCCGCGACCTCGGCACCAACGGCATCCATACTGGTCTTGGCCCGATCATAGGTCGACCGGGTCATCTCCGAGCGAGAGACCTCATAGATCGACATTTTGAGCATAGATGCGTCGCCAATCGCAGTACTGCGCAAGCTCGTCGCAGCCACGACACGGTCCTGAAACAGGGCGCGCATTAGGCTCACGATCTGCTGGCTCGGTATATCGCTCGGATCATCGCGGGTAATAAGGAAGGAGAAGAAATCGTGATCCAGTTTTACACCCGTGTCCTCAATCACACCCAGGTAGGCGGAGGTCATCTCCACGAACTGCTGTGTTGAGGCCAGGTCGAGCATACTCGGCGTCATCGGTACAATGACGGATGTTGCTGCATATAGACCGGTTAATGTCAAAAACCCAAGTGCTGGCGGGCTGTCGATAACCACCACATCGTAATTGTTCTCTACGGATTGGATCGCATGACTAAGCTTCTCAAAGAAAGCAACACCGCGACCAGCATTGATCGCAGTTTCTGTTTCGAACTCGCTCAAGACCAGACGGGCAGGGGCGAGATGAAGACCCGGGAAGTAACTCTCCACGATGGCCTCGGACATGAGCACAGGATCCTCGTAGCGGAGCGCGTCGTAAATCGATGCGCCGTCGAACTCCAATTCTGTCTGGATTCCACAGAAACCCGTGAGGCTTCCCTGCGGGTCAAGATCAATCGCCAAGACCCGGTATCCGCTCAAAACGAGGTAGTGGCAAAGGTGGATGGCGGAGGTGGACTTGGCAGACCCACCTTTAAAGTTCATCAACTGAATGACCTGGAGCTTGTCACCCTCACGGCGACCGGGAAGGTACTTTCCGGGTGTTCGAGAGCTTGCCTCCAATAGATGACGCGCCTGCAGGATTTCCTCGCCTGAATAGAACCGTCGTCCGTTCTTGATGACTTGCGGCTCCGGCAAGGATCCTTCACTGTGGCACTTTCGCAGAAACTGTCCGGTCACGCCAAGGAGCTCTGCAGTCTCTGTTGCGCTAAATAGTCTCAAACTTTTGCGCTGATCGGGCGCATAAGCCTGCTGAAGATGGGTGGTGAGCGCAGTATGTAGACGCGCAGCCATTTGGCTTGTAAGTTCGGATTGAGAGGCCGCTTCGATGGGTGCCGTCTGAAACATAGTTGCAATTTCTCTGCTCGAATGCGCTTATTTGCGCAACTTGACTCCAAAGGCAGTGATTCACCCTGCTAAGTCAAGGATTTTATCCACAAATTGTGCTACCGAACCAATGGCCTACTAGGGAAGCCACGCGCTCAGCCGAGTTAACAGCTGTTAACAGAGCCCGTTAGTGCAGAGCGCCAAGCTATCAAATCTAGCTTGGCGCTCTGATCGTAAAGCTTCCACGGGCCCTACGGGATCACCGCCTGAACTGTGTCATCATCCTGGTTGGCAGCCTTGCTAAGATTACCGTTGGAGCCGAAATCCCGAATGTTCATGGTGAAGTATTCGGCACACTTGTCACGGTTCAGCTTCTGCCGGATGCCACCGCATTCGACCGGTTGGTCACGGGTTGAACGACCGAGAACACGGTGCGAGCGGTCCATCGGATTGTCGCTAGCTACAGGCTCGACGGTGATGTCGATATCGAAGGTTAGGGTGGAGATCGAACCAACGTCCTTGGCGGTCTCAATATCAGCGCTTTCGGATTTGATGCAGTTTGTAATCATTGCTGTGTTCCTTCTCTGATATTTCAATGATGGTCAGAGTGCAGGTGACAAAGGCCTGAACACACCGAAGGCAAAGCGGATTGGAGCAGGGCAGGGGGCCTGAGTTTCGCGGCGCGAGGAATGATCCGAAAGGGCAGGGGACAATTCTAGCAACCACCCTCTGTGTTCAGAGCGGACCCTGCGACTGGCCCGTCAAGCAACTCCGGATGAAAGGGGCGCTAGGAACATCCTGTTACTGATCCAAATCGGCGCACATTCGCTAAAGCGGGCGATTTGCGAGCACTCACGACATCGACGCGGACATCTACAGCGGCTATCGCACGCGGCCGCTCAGCGGACTTGGACGAAACCGCTCTCGCGGTATTGGCGCTTGTAGCGAGTGTTGCATGCTGATGTGAGCGGCGTGGATTTTGCGAACTGACGCGCCTGTCTGACGATTGGGGCCTTCTCAATCTGATGACAGGAGGTTCCGATGACGGACCAATATGTACCTGCGCTGCGCCAGCGTTTTCTCGAAGACATGCGGATCAAGGGGCTGCAGCCGAAGACGCAAACGATGTACCTGCGGGCGATGCGGGACTTCACGCGGTATCTCGGCCATTCGCCCGACAGTGCGACACCGGAGGAGTTGCGGGCGTTTCAACTGGACATAAAAGAACGTTACGTGGGCGCGCCGACGTTCAACAACCGTATGACAGTGCTCAGTTTCTTCTTTGCCACCACATGTCCCCGACCCGAGATGAAGCGTCACATGCGGTATCAGCGGGCGGCCAAGAAGATTCCGGTCGTGCTTAGCGCCGAGGAGGTCACGCGTATTCTCGAAGCGGCACCTGGGCCGGGTCTGCGGTATCGTGCTGCCTTCAGTGTAGCTTATGGTGGCGAGCTGCGCGCCAACGAAGTGACGCACCTCAAGGTCGGGGATATCGACAGCGACCGGATGTTGATCCGGATCGAGCAAGGCAAGGGCCGCAAGGATCGTCACGTGATGTTGTCGCCGAGCCTGCTCGAACTTCTGCGCGACTATTATCGCGAGGCGCGCCCGAGAGGGTGGCTGTTTCCGGGCCGCAACCGGGTCGACCCGATCTCGACGCGACAGTTCAATCGCGCCTTCGGGGTGGCCTGCGACTTCGCGGAGATCAGGAAGAATGTGTCGCCTCATACCCTGCGGCACAGCTTTGCGACGCATCTGCTGGAGGGCGGGACGGACATCCGCGTGATCTGTTACCCGGCAGTCGATACGCAGTATCGATGAGAAGGCAGGTCCTGCTTGGTCACGCCAAGTTGGAGACCACGACGATCTACACCAAGGTGGCGACCAAGACGATCCAGGATGTGACCAGCCCGCTCGATCTGCTGGTGAGGCGGGAAGCGGCACCCGGCTGATCCCGGCCCGATGCCTCGCCCAAGGCTGGAGGTCGCCCCCTCTCGGCAGATTTGGCTTTGCCAAATCGCCTGCCGGGCACTGGATATCTTCCGCGCCTATGGGCCCGCCTATCGCCGTGACAATGCCGGACATCTGAACCTGCCACAACTGAAGGTGATGTCCGCTATCGAGACCTGCCGCACCGCTGCGCTCGCCGGGCACGTGGCGTCTTGTACAAAGTGTGATCACCAGCACATCGCTTACAACTCCTGTCGCAACCGGCATTGCCCAAAGTGCCAGGGTGAGCCATTTTGCGCCATTGGTTCAAGCACAATGGCGAACGCGTCGCGCGACTGGATGCAGGCGCGGATGGAAGACCTGTTGCCGGTCGAATACTTCCATGTGGTGTTCACGCGGCCTGCGCCAATCGCGAACATTGCGTACCAGAACAAGGCGGCGGTCTATGGTCTGTTGTTCAGAGCGTCGGCACAGACGCTCCTGACCATTGCCGCCGATCCGAAGCATTTGGGCGCAAAGATCGGCATGACCAGCGTGCTGCACACATGGGGGTCAGCAATGACCCATCACCCGCATGTCCATGTCGTCATGCCGGGTGGTGGAGTGTCGCCTGACGGCAAGCGTTGGATCGGCTGCCGCCCCTGGTTCTTTCTGCCGGTGAAGGTTCTGTCACGGCTGTTCCGGCGCCTGTTCCTCGAAGGGCTCATGAGGTTGCACCAGACCGGCAAGCTGCGCTTCTTTGGTGATCTGGGGGATTGGCAGAGCCAGACGCCTTCGCGACCCATCTCGCGCCGCTGCGCAAGACCGACTGGCTCGACTATGCCAAACCGCCCTTCGGAGGACCCGAACAGGTGCTGGCATATCTCAGCCGCTACACGCACCGCGTCGCGATCTCGAACCACCGCCTGATCGCTGCCGACGCGGACACCGTGGCGTTCCGCTGGAAAGACTATCGGATCAAGCACGGAGAAAGGATGAAGGTCATGCGCCTGCCCACCGACGAGTTCATCCGCCGGTTCCTGATCCATGTCCTGCCGCCCAGCTTCCACCGCATCCGCCATGCAGGCTTCCTCGCCAATGGCATCCGGCGAGACAGGATCGAAAAGATCAGGCGCTTGTTGGATGCAGCGCCAGAACCGGCGCAGACATCAGACGAAGGGACAAGTGACGGCAACGACGAGCGGCGTGCGAAACAGTCTTGCCCCAAATGCGGAGGCGCGATGGTCATCATTGGCACCTTCCTGCGGGGTCAAACACCCAAATCCCGCGCACCACCTTGGGAGGATGCCGCATGATACAACACGAAAACCCGGCCCCTTCTTGCGCAGACCCCGGACCAATCAGTGCGGCCATCTCACAAAATCCCGGGCTGCATCAGGACTGTCGCGGTAAAGTGGGAGCCAAATTGGCAAAGTCGTGTCGGGAACATCAATTGGATTGCACAGCCTGCCATCACACAGCCGCTCACTCAGCTCATCCACCTCTACAGCCGTAACCCACAATCCCCATAAAAATAAAAGCCGCCCGCGCTTTCCTCCTTGTCAGATTTGTCGCCGCTGCAGCTCAAGCTGACAGCAGCAACAAACTTTAGATAAAGCGGTCATTCGTTTACTTAATTCCAATGGCGACTTCCGCCGAGAAACGCTTGAAAAGGGACATATCCTTCGAGTTAGAAGCTTAGCCGTCGGCGTTCACTGAGGTAGTCGTCTAGGTCGTCCGACGAAATGGATGTATCGCCCTTGAAATCCGAATTCTGCGCCATCCAGGCTTGGATCTCGTCAACGCTGGTTTTGGAGGGGTCGATGCCGTTTTTTGCTGTTTCAATCGCGAACAGCCTTATGCGCGTTCGCACGCTTCGATCGTCTGGTGGAAGACCGGCAATAAGGAACCGAGATAAGTTTAAAAAGCGCATGAGAATGCGCGGGGTGAGATCAGGGTCTTGAATCGCGCGTAGGCACATTTCTATTTCATGCCGGAAAGCATTGGAGTCCCGCCGTCCCTCTTCCAATTCGCGGTTTTGACGTGCTTTTCGACGACGCTCAACCCACTTCTGGCCGAACCGACCAATTGGAACTAGGAACAAAACTAGGACCAACCAAGCTGGCTGCTCAAGGATCAACGAACGAATTTGACTGGTTCTACTTGCGTCACCTTCTTCCGGCGCCAACGTTTTGGCCGGAACGGCTTGACCGGCTCGAAACACTTCCTCTTCATTCGGTTCAATCGCAAATGGTTGCGTGCTGCTATCAGTAGACGTACTTGGAACCAAAGCAGTGCGCGCTGCGCCATCTTCAGTTGGCGCGCCTGCTACCGACGTACCAGTCTCCTGAATAAACTCTCCGCATTCGGTGTCAGCGTCCCAGATCCGCGCGACACCATCCGGCCCGCCCGTGATCACGCGCTTCCCATCAGGGGAGAACGCAACTGAACCAACCTCTGATGTGTGGCCGGTAAAGCGCCTGATTTCTGCTCCGGGCGGCACCGAGCAATCCTCCGAAGGCGGAAAGACGGCGGCAAATAAACTCTCGAAGGATGAAGTGACGTCTTCATTCGCCGCCAGCATCATTGCGATCCAACCAACTGAAACGAGCACAAGGGCATTCAGAGAGAACATGCCTAGCTCCGCATTGTTCCTGCACCATTCAGCAAGCTTTTCCGCGGGTGCTTTCGGTGTAATTGTTGTCGCTCGTTCAATGCGCTTTTCAATGAAATTTGACAGCGCTTTCCCATCGAAGTCGGGTACAGCAACTCGAAGGTTCAGAAGCTTCTCCAGGAAAAAATCAGCGTAGCGGTCGCGTTCCGCCTGAAGGCCAACTTCATCATCCAACTTTGCTATGCCCTCACCTTCGAGGGTAATGGCATGCGCGCGTGCCAACTCTTCTTTTCTCAGGCCAAGGGCGTGCCGCACGGGGGCTTCGTGTATTCCAAGAATGATGTAGCATTCGCCGCTGCTTGTAAGAAAGTTGATGGCTTCCATCATGTCTATGACCTGATCCATATCGCAGCGGTCAAGATCGTCTATGATGATCGTTAATCGTTTGGAGCCAAGGGCTTTCGTGACCTCTCTGAAGGATTCACCAAACTGATCGCGAAAACTCAGCTTTTCAGAGAACCGCTTCATGCCCACGAGATTGCGGCCTTCGGACAACAGTGCAGCGCCCGTTACCTGGAAAGGTACTATGAAACGGCTAAAAGCCGGCAAAGCAAAGAGCAATAAACCGGCCCCGCCAAGTGCCTGCCAGTATCCTGGCACGTTCAGGTCCACCCCTTCCAAGCCGCCAAACAAGGCCGAAGCAAAAGCGATGATGAAGGTCAGAAAGGCAAACCGAGCTGGCCGCGCACTAAGCCGGATCGCCAATAGATTGATCCGCGCCAGCAAGCTTGTTGGAGAAAAGAACCGCCACGATGTCATTGCAGGCATCGCCTTTTGGCGGATCTCCTCCATGAGCGAGGCGAAAAGGTGCTCTTCTTTTTGGTGATGCCAGGCGTTGAACCAAAGGACCGGGTAGGATTCCGCTTCCAACTGTCTCTGGATCAGCTTCATGGCGGAAGATTTGCCCTTCCCCCAATCGCCGGTCAGTGCAATCGAAAAGGGTGCGCCAGTGTTCGGATTAAGCAGGAACCTGGCAATCTTTGTACAAAACACATTTAGCGTATCGCCGGCGAAGGCTGGGTCGGTGAGTGGTGTATCGGGGACGAAGACCGCAGCCATGGCCGGTCTGGCAGGCAACAATCGCAGTCTCGTCGCAAATCTGCTGCATCCAAGCACCGTGACCAAAAAACCGACAACAAAAGATGCGATTGACCAGATCGGCGGTCCAAGA
This sequence comes from Pseudomonadota bacterium, assembly GCA_039190275.1. Taxonomy (GTDB): domain Bacteria; phylum Pseudomonadota; class Alphaproteobacteria; order Rhodobacterales; family Rhodobacteraceae; genus Halovulum. The sequence goes on from JBCCYF010000112.1 coordinate 10,031, forward strand.
ACCGGTCCAGGGACTGGGGCATAGAGATAAGGAAAGCCGCGGAGTGTACCCAAGGCAATTGTGCGTCCATCGTCGCTTATGGCGACCGAGAGAACTGGACCGCTCGAAAGGTCGGAAACAGATCCGATCCATGCCCCCGTCGCCGCGTCCCAGAGCCGCGCAGTGCCGTCGTTCCGCCCGGTAAGCACCTGCGCACCATCGGGCGTAAAGGCGACAGACCAGACCCAAACCCCGTGTCCGTCGAAACGCTGGATCTCGGCCCCTGTCCCGGTGTTCCAGAGCCGCGCGGTGCCGTCTCCTCCGCCTGTCAGCACCTGGGCGTCGCGCGAGAAGGCAACAGACGACACAAAAGCCCCATGTCCCTCGAAGCGCCGGATCTCTGCACCTGTCCCTGGGTTCCAGAGCCGCGCAGTGCCGTCGTCTGATCCGGTGAGCACCTGCGCGCCATCGGGTGAGAAGGCGACAGACCGAACCGGGGCCTCATGTCCCGCAAAGCGCTGGATCTCTGTTCCCGTTGCCGCGTTCCAGAGCTGCGCACTGCCATCCTCTGATCCGGTGAGCACCAGCGCGCCGTCGGGCGAGAAGACGGCAGAGCGGACCGGGGCCTCATGTCCCGCAAAGCGCCGGATCTCTGCTCCCGTTGCCACATTCCAAAGCCGCGCGGTACGGTCTTCGGATCCAGTGAGCACCTCAGCGCCATTTGGCGAGAAAGCGACAGACCAGACCAGGGCCTCATGTCCCTCGAAGCGTTGGATCTCTGTCCCCGTCGCCGCGTCCCACAGATGCGCGTTGACGTTGTCTGATCCGGTGAGCACCTGAGCGCCATCGGGCGAGAAGGCGACAGACCGGACCAAGGCCTCATGTCCCTCGAAGCGTTGGATCTCTGTCCCCGTTGCCGCGTTCCAGAGCTGCGCACTGCCATCCTCTGATCCGGTGAGCACCTGCGCGCCATCGGGCGAGAAGGCAACAGACCAGACCAAGGCCTCATGTCCCTCGAAGCGCTGGATCTCTGCGCCTGTCCCTGGGTTCCAGAGCCGCGCGGTGCCGTCTCCCGATCCGGTGAGCACCTGCGCGCCGTCGCGCGAGAAGGCAATAGACGACACAAAGGCCCCATGTCCCTCGAAGCGCTGGAGCTCTGCCCCCGTCGCCGCGTTCCAGAGCCGCGCGGAGCCGTCTCCCGATCCGGTGAGCACTTGCGCGCCGTCGCGCGAGAAGGCAACAGACGACACAGATGCCCCGTGTCCCTCGAAACGCCGGAGCTCTGCCCCCGTCGCCGCGTTCCAGAGCCGCGCAGTGCCGTCGTCTGATCCGGTAAGCACCTGCGCGCCATCGGGCAAGAAAGCAACAGACCAGACATTGTCCCCATGTCCCTCAAAACGCCGGAGCTCTGCCCCCGTCGCCGCGTTCCAGAGCCGCGCGGTGCCGTCGTCTGATCCGGTAAGCACCTGCGCGCCATCGGGCGAGAAGGCGACCGACCAAAAGTGGACCTCATATCCCTGGAAACGCCGGATCTCTAACCCTGTCACCGTATCCCAGAGCCGCGCGGTGCCGTCGGTTGACCCGGTCAGCACCTGCGCGCCGTCGGGCGAGAAGGCGACGGACCGGACCGAGGCACCATGTCCCTCGAAGCGCTGGATCTCTGCCCCTGTGGCTGCATCCCAAAGCCGCGCGGTGCCGTCGCTTCCGCCTGTCAGCACCCGCTGCCCCCCGGGACCATAAGCAACAGCCGCAATAGGCCCTGGATGAAAGCCTTGTGGTTCAAATTCGGTGGGCGTGAACAAGAACTCCTGAGCGGCGAACGGCGCCAAAAAATCAGTCGCTTCGGTGCGTTCCAAGTAAGTGCTGCTGCTGAGCAAGCCAAGATCGTTGTCCGGGCTTTGAGGAGGCGCTCGAGGTCCGATGAAAATCGCGGCCGCAATAAGAAGAACGCCTGCCGAAAGGAGCCCAAGAAGGTCGAGCCCAATAGCCCTAGCAACTTGACCCGAAAAGCTGGTCACTTCCTGGTCGTCATAGCCGTCTTCAATGACTTCGGTCTTGGGATCTATCGATTGCATCTGCACGTCCAACGAAATACGTCATTAACTACAATCTAACCTAGTCTCTGATGGTCCATTCAGTCTGCAAATTTTTGTCGGTCACGTGCTGCGAGGTTCTACGGACCCATTGCTCACATCCAGTCGACGAACATACAACGTTCAAGTACCGTGAACCGCATCGAAGCGGCTGTTTGCCGACAAAGCAGAATTTGTCAAAAAGGGCTCCTGCACTAAATCGCTCCGCGATATGGGCGCCTGTGGCTGGCGCTGTGTCTGAACGGGATTTGTTTCGCGGATTGAGGTGTCCGGCTGTGTGCTGTTGATCGAGGTGATTTTGCCTCGATTGATAGAGGGTTTTCCCATGAACGTTCAGCATTCCACACCAACGACACCCCTTCGCGCGCGCATGATCGCCGATATGTCATCGCGCAATCTGGGACCGGCGTCTCAGGTTGGTCACTTGCGGGCCTGCAAGCGATTTGCGGCCTGGCTAGGGCGGTCGCCGGAGACGGCCACACCAGATGAAGTGCGCGCTTTCCAGCAGCATTTGATGGAGACCGGCACCAGCATCTGCACCCGCAATCGCACGATGACCGGGGTGAAGTTTCTGTTCCGGGTCACGCTGCGGCGGCACGACCTTGTGTCGGAGATCTTCAGTTTGAAGGAGCCCGTCAAGGTTCCGTTGGTGCTGAGCCGCAACGAGGTCAAGCGTATCCTGGCCATGGCGCCGAGCTTGAAGGCGCGGGTGATGCTGTCGCTGGCCTATGGCTGCGGCATGCGCGCGAGCGAGGTCGTTCGGCTCAGGGTCGGTGATATCGACGGGGAACAGAAGATCATCCGCATCGTACAGTCCAAAGGCCGCAAGGATCGCAACGTGATGTTGCCCGGCGATATTCTTGGCCTTCTGCGCAACTGGTGGAAGGAACGTCCGACCAGTCAGGACCAAGGCGTGGCGGGACCTGACCGGGTGATCTTCCCCGGGTATAATGGCAAGCATCTGTCGCCACGCCAGATCTCGCGGCTGTTCAAGCAAGCCGCAAAGGCGGCGGGCATCACCAAGCCGGTCACGTTGCACACGCTCCGGCACAGTTTTGCGACGCACCTCCTTGAACGCGGTGTCGATATCAGGGTCATACAGGCACGCTTGGGCCATACCAAGCTGACCACGACGGCACGCTATGCCAGCGTTGCCACGGGCATGATCTCAGCGGTGGAGAGCCCCCTGGACAACCTGAGCCAGGCGGCCAAACGCAAAAAGGGCAAGAAAGGCGCTTCATAGCCCACGTTGGCACGAGAAAAGCTGGATGTTGCGGATATCTTCCGCGCCCACGGTGCTGCCTGGCGAGCGGCCAATGCCGGCCATGTCAGCCTCGACCAGTTGAAGGTGATGAGCGCGATCGAGCGCTGCCGCACGGCGGTGCTCGGCGGCCATGTTGCGCGATGTGAAGACTGCGCGCATGAACACATCGCCTGTAATTCGTGCCGCAATCGCCATTGCCCCAAATGCCAGGCGGGTGCGGCAAAGGCCTGGCTGGCCGCGCGCGAGGCCGAACTGCTGCCCGTGCGGTATGTCCACCTGGTCTTCACCCTGCCGAAGCCGATCGCCGACATCGCGCGCACCAACAAGCGTGAACTCTACAACCTGCTGATGCGGGCAAGCGCGGACACGGTGATCAGGATCGCCGCCGACCCCAAGCACCTTGGCGCGCGCGTTGGGATCACATCCGTGCTCCATACCTGGGGCTCTGCGATGACACACCACCCCCATGTCCACATGATCGTTCCAGGAGGTGGATTGTCGACCGATGGCAGCAGCTGGATCGCCTGCCGCAGGAACTTTTTCCTCTCCGTCCGGGTCATGTCCCGGCTTCACCGGGGGCTCATCCTGGACAGGCTGGACAAGTTGCACGGGGCCGGGAAGCTGCAGTTCTTCGGCAACCATGCCGAGCTTAACAATCCTGCCGCCTTCAACGCTTTCCTGCAGCCGCTGCGCAAAATCGACTGGGTCGTCTACGCCAAAGAACCCTTCGCCGGACCAAAGGCCGTGCTAGCCTACCTGTCTCGCTACACGCACCGCGTCGCCATCTCAAACAGCCGCCTGATCCGGTTCGATGCCGACAGCGTGACCTTCAAGGTCAAGAACTACCGCGCAAAAGGTTCTGGCCGGCACACCACCATGACCTTGGCGACCGACGAGTTCATCCGCCGGTTCCTCATCCATGTGCTGCCCAAGGGCCAGCACCGCATCCGCCACTACGGCTTTTACGGAAATGGCAACCGCGCCGCCAATATCGCCAGGATCTGGGGCCTGCTCGGGGCCAGAACGCCAAGTCGGGAAGACGCCGGTGATGCAAGTGAATGCGACATCAATCAGCCCCCCAGGGTCCTCGCACTGCCCTGTCCATGCTGTGGCGGGCAACTGATCATCGTCGAGGCAATCGCGCCAGCCCAGCACCCCAGAGCGCCGCCAAAACCAAAAAAGGCCGCCGCATGAAACGCGCGCGCAACTTGATTATAGACACCTTCAGCCGCAGCCGAGCTCAACTGCGCACCCATCGTCATGCATTGATCGGATTATCGACGCGGAACAGGCCGGCGAAAGAGACAAAACAACACGCATATCGCCCAAATGCTGGTAAGGAAAACCTGACAGAAACCCTTCAACGGGTAGGCCAGATCAGACCCCAGGCAAGCCCATCGTACAAATCCCCATAGCAGCCGACCCAACAGGACCAAACCCGCGATTTCCCGCCTGAGCGCTTCTCCGACGCCGGGAAACCCATCGC
>JBCCYF010000113.1:0-14803 GCA_039190275.1 Pseudomonadota bacterium
GCGGGAGAGTGACCTATGGCCACAAAGACGCCCTTACAGGCAATCTCTGTGACTTCCCCGGTCTTGGTGTGTTTGACGCGCACGGCCTCGACCCCCAACGGGTCATCGGCGCCGATCACCTCGTCAAGTTCATGGAACCACAGTGCCTCGATCTTGGGGTTTTTGAACAGCCGGTCCTGGAGTATTTTCTCAGCCCGAAGCGAATCCCGCCGGTGGATCAAGGTCACCTTGGACGCAAAATTGGTCAGAAACAGCGCTTCCTCAACCGCTGTATTGCCGCCCCCAATCACGACAATCTCCTGCCCGCGGTAGAAAAACCCGTCGCAGGTGGCACAGGCGCTGACGCCAAAACCCTTGAACTTTTCTTCTGATGGCAGCCCAAGCCATTTCGCGGTTGCACCGGTCGCAAGCACCACCGCATCCGCTGTATAGACCGTACCGCTGTCGGACTTGGCGGTGAAGGGACGGCTGCCCAGATCAAGTGAGGAAATGTAATCCTGAACAACCTCGGCGCCCATCGCCCTGGCGTGGTCACCCATCCGAACCATCAGATCAGGTCCTTGTACTTCGGTGTCGCCGGGCCAGTTTTCGACCTCGGTCGTTGTGGTCAACTGTCCACCGGGCTGTATGCCCTCGACCAGAATGGGTTCGAGCATTGCGCGCGCACCATATACGGCGGCCGTATAGCCTGCGGGGCCGGAGCCAATGATCAAAAGACGTGTGTGCCGGGACTCGGACATGGGGCATACTCCTGTAACCGGGTGCAGATATAGGCAGCAAGCGGCGCCAGTGCAATGTACACCACACGCCGCAAAGACAGTCATATATTCGTCCGTCCCAAGTCCAATGTTGCGGGTCCAGCCTGTTTCATCCGATCCGGGCACACGCCAAGCGGCGCGCAGTTGTGTGTGGTGGCATTCCCGCTAGAGTGACGTGATGAGCAGCCCTTCGGACCTTCTGCACACGGTCACACCTCAGGACATTCCTGCGCGCCGGATCGCATTCGGACGGGCGCTGATCTGGGGCTCGTTCGCTCTGCTTGTTATTTTGGCGCTTGTGCAGTCTTTGCATGAGGTCGGGCGGGCCCCCGGTTTCGATACGTGGCGCCCTGTGCTATATGCCTATGCGCTCTGGGCGACATGCCTGTGTTGGGGACAAGTGCTGATCCGGGGCGAGCAGGGCAAACGTGCGCTGTTCGTCCTTCCGGCGGTGTTGTTTGTGGTGTCGATGGTGGTTTTTCCACTGCTGTTCGGACTGTCGATCGCGGTGACCGACTGGAACCTGGCATCGCTTGACGGACGCAAATTCAACGGGTGGGACAATTTTCGCCAGATGTGGAACGACCCGTTCTACTGGAACGCCCTTAAAAATATGGTGTACTACACCCTCGCGATCGCTGCCGAATATGTGATCGCCTTCGGGCTCGCACTGCTGCTGAATTCTCAGATCCGGGCTCGCAAGTTCTTCCGCGTGGCGTTCCTGATGCCGCTCATGCTCAGCCCGGTTGCGGTCAGCTGGATGATCGGAAAATCCATGATGGAGACGCGGTTCGGCCCGGTGACGCGGCTTGCGAAATCGCTTGGATGGGATCGCCCCGCCTGGTTTTCGGACCCCGAGATCGCGCGCACGATGATCATGGTCATGGATGCATGGACCTGGATCCCGCTGATGATGGTTATCCTGCTCGCCGGGCTGCAGAGCCTCAACCGTGAGGTGTTAGAGGCCGCGAAAGTCGATGGCGCCAGCGCCTGGCAAACCTTCCACGAGGTGATTTTCCCGCTGATGCTACCGGTGAGCATCACGGCGCTGCTGATCCGGATTATCTTCAAGCTCAAACTGGCCGACATCATTATCAACGTGACCTCGGGGGGTCCAGGCGGCGCGACGGATAGCGTCACCTCCTTCATCTTCCGGGAATACCGCGACCGGTCTAACGTCGGCTACGGAACCCTGCTTGCAATGATCTATCTGGTGCTGATCGTTGTCGCGATCACCGCATTTCTGAGTTTCACCAGACGCTGGATGCAACGGCCCGAATGACCCAGGTTTTTCACGATACCGCCGAGGATCGCGCCTTTCGCGCCAAATGGTACTTCAACCGGACGCTGATCTATGGCGCGCTGATATTCTGGGCGTTCGTCTGCCTGTTCCCCATTTTCTGGACCGTTACCACATCCTTCAAGATCGCGCCCGATGTGATGCGCGGGAACATCTGGCCGTGGCTGGAGTTTCAACCGCAATGGAAGGGCTGGCAGTCGCTGGGACTAGCGCCCGAGCAATGGGGGCAGATTTCAACCGTGCGCGCGGAATTCTTGAAACGCTTTTATAATTCCGCAGTCATCTCGATCTCGGCATCACTGCTCGCCGTTGGTCTGGGGTCGCTGGCGGCCTATGGGCTCAGCCGGTTTTCCTACCGCTTTGGTCCGATGAAAAATCAGGACATCAGCTTCTTCTTCCTCAGCCAGTTGATCCTGCCGCCGGTTGTTTTGGCCCTGCCATTCCTGGTGCTCTATAAGGAGTTGGCGCTGCTTGACAGCCGCATCGGTTTGATCCTGCTCTACACGCTAACCGTGCTGCCAATCGTCATCTGGATCATGCGCGACCAATTCTCGGCGATCCCCTCCGAACTGGAGGAGGCGGCCATGGTCGACGGCCTTGGTGTCTGGGGGGCGTTTTTTCAGATCGTTCTGCCAATCGCCCTGCCGGGTATGGTCGCGGCGTTCATCCTGAGCCTGGTATTATGCTGGAACGAGTACTTTTTCGCGGCTTTGCTGACCTCCACGAACGCAACAACACTGCCCGTGATGGTGGCAAGCCAGACCGGCAGCCAGGGCATCAATTGGTGGTCGATGGCTGCCCTATCCACCGCCGCCATCGCGCCGCTTGTGGTGATCGGCGTAGTGCTTGAAAAATACATCATCCAGGGCATGGCCGCGGGGGCTGTGAAGTAAACCGAAAAAAGCGCGCCAAACAGTTTCCATACGGTCCCTTTGAACTGAACCTTTGCAGACGCGCTTAGCTGTGGTCGCCCAACTCCTTGGAGATCTCCCGGGTCTGCTTGTAGAGCTGTCGGAACAAACCGTATTGCCGCGTGTATACGGGCAAAGCCTCGGCCCGAACAGCCTCGGCCACAGGGTTCCACGCCGCAATATCACTCGGCTCAGCCTGCCCCAGCGCCACGGCGGCCAGAAACGCGTCGCCGTAGCTCGCACCAACGGTCTTGTCGCAGACCACCTGATCCAGGCCAGTGACATCGCTGGTCGCCTGTAACCAAAGCCGGTTCTTCACTCCTCCGCCCACGGCCAGAACACGGGACTGACGCTCGCCAGCCTCGGCAAAGGTCTCGATGATGTGGTTGGTCCCAAAGGCGATGCCCTCGATCAGCGCACGATAGACATCGCCGCGGGTATGAGTGAGGTTCAGACCAAAGACGCTCCCCTTTGCCTGCGGATCATGGATCGGTGTCCGCTCGCCCGAAAAATACGGCAGCACCAGCAGGCCGTTCGAACCGGGGGCCGAGGCCTCGGCCTCCGCCGCCAATTGAGCAAATGCCCCCGCCGGGTCCAATTCCTTTGCAAACTGATCGCGAAACCAGTGCGTCAGCGTACCCGAGGTGGCACACCCCGCCATTGAGGCATGCTGCCCGGGGAAAAGCCATGGGGCATACCAGAGCCGCCCGTCGCGGACCCGTGCCCGCGTCAGCGCGATAATGAAAATGGTCGAGCCATACATCATCATCATGTCCCCGGGGCCGGTCACCCCGACCGACAGCGCCTCGGCCGCCGCGTCGATGGTTCCCGTAATGACCGGCGTGCCTTCGGCCAATCCGGTTTGGGTGGCAGCCTCTGCCGTCAGACAACCGGCAATCTCGTGCGACCATCTCAGCCGCGGCAACCAATCCAAGGGGCAGATATCGTCAGCCAGATCATCAACCCACGCCAGACGCTCAACATCGTAAAGGGGCGAGAAGTTCGCGGCGGTATAGTGGTCGATCACATACTCGCCGGTCAGCCGATGCACCAGATAGCTGGTGGATGTCAGTATCTTTGCGGTCTGCGCAAAGAGTTCTGGTCGGTTGCGGCGCAGCCACAGGATCTTGGGCCCGACGGATTGCGAGGTGAGCGCGTTCCCGCAACGATGCAGGATCACAGCTTCCCCTATCCGTTCGGTCAGTTCTGCAACCTCCGCCTCGGCGCGGGTGTCGACCCCGTAGAGCACGGCGTTCATCAACGGCGCGCCGGCTGCATCCACCGGCAACATGCACGGCCCTATGGCCGAGATCCCGACCCCCCTGATCTCTGCCGGTAAAACTCCACTGTCTGCAAGAAGCGTGTGCGTGATGCCCGTCAGGTCGTCCCACCAGTCAGCGTCCGGCCGATGCTCAGCCCAACCCGGCTGCGGCACCAGCATCTTGTGATCGCGGGTCGACTGCGCAACCACGTTGCCAGCCGCATCGACCAATACCCCCTTGGATTGATAGGTCCCAATGTCGATGCCAAGCGTATGGCTCATGTGACTGCGTCCCGGTCCAAGGTAAAATCGCCGTCGATCCCCGCGAGCATGGTTTTGAGCAACTCTGCCAGCGCAAGGAGATCCGCCAGATCGCATACCTCAAGCGCGCTGTGCGAATATCGTATCGGGAACCCGACATCGGCGCAGGCCACACCCTGTCCGGTCAGTTGAACGTAGCTCAGATCCGTTAGCACACCGGTTTGAGCGCTGCGCTGAAGGGAAACTCCAGCCCGCGCGGCTGTGCTTTCGATCAGAGCGGTCACGGCCGGATGCGGAATCACACCGTTCAATGTGCCGCGCCCATGAAACGAATACAGGCTCAACCCAGGTCCGCCACCGACTACCATCTCACCGCGGTCCGCCATATCAGGCGTATCGGTGGCCAGCATCAGATCGACCTGAACCGCTATGTCCGGGCTCAAACGCTGAGCAAGGGGTTGCGCGCCGCGCAGATTGAATTCCTCCTGCACGGTAAAACACAGGTGAACCGTTGGTCCGGACAGTCGCGATGCCAGACTTCGCGCCACGTCCAGCAGGACGGCACAGCCCGCGCGATCATCGATGGCCGTACCGGCAATCCGCGTGCCCGCCAGCGGCAGGACACGGGGTGCATAGACGACAGGGGTTCCGATACGGACACCTGCGGCTTCAGCCTCGGTCGCGGAGGTGAAACCGGCATCAACGTTCAGCTCTTGATAGGGAACCACCCGGAACTTCTCCTCCGGGCCCGTCGCATGGTGGCTTTTGGTGCCGATGACCCCCATCACATCACGCCCCTCGCCGACACAGATCAGCACCGCCTGAGCCGCCAATGCACGCTCGGGGACACCACCAAGCCGCTCGAGACGGATCAGCCCCGAGGCCTCGATCTTACGCACCACAAAGCCAAGCTGATCCATATGCGTGAACAGCATGACCGTGGGCAACTTTGGATCGCCGTCAAAAGTCACCCAAAGGTTGCCCAGTGTGTCGCTCTCAGGTCTCCCTGGCAGCCGTGCCGAAAGTGCGCGCCGAACCCGGTCTTCATGCCCCGAAAGGCCGGGAACCTGGATAAGATCCATGAGGTCGGTGCGTAGCGTGTCCGTCACCCGCGCACCGCCCGGACCCGGTCCATGAAGTCCTTGGCACGCGCCGGGTCAACAGGCCGCCAGGTGTCGCCCCCCTCCTTGAGCGAGGATCCAACGATGCACCCGTCGGCCACACGCAGCACCTCGGCCACAGTCTCGTGTTTGACCCCGGTATTGGCCAAAACCGGCATATCCGGCACGGCGGCTTTGACGGCTTCGAGGTCTTGCATCGCGGCTGCCTCACCCGTGATGGCGCCGGAAACAAGCACCGCGTCCGGCACCGAAGAGAATACAGCCGACCGGGCGCGATCCGGCAGGGGCCTGCGGTCCAGACTGTCGGCAAATTCGGCGCTGACGTTGTAAAGAACGGCAAGGTCATTCCGCGCCAAACGAGCGCGGTAGCGTAGCGCGGCCCCCGCATCCGGCGTCCAGGCGCCCATGTCCGACGCATAGGTTCCCGTCAGAATTTCGCGGCAGAAGGCCGCCCCGGTCGCCGCGGCGAGCGCCATCGTACTGATCGGATCCCAGAGCACATTGACCCCGAACGGCACGTTGATCCGCGCGCGCAGCCTTCCGATCACATAGGCCATGGTCGCAGTACTTGCCGGGTCGACCTGAAATTCATAGGGGCGGTCGTTCTCATTGCCAAAAAGGACAGCGTCAACGCCAGCGGCCTCCAGCGCATCGAGATCGGCGGCGGCATCGGCCAGTATGCCATCAACACCCCGCGCCGCATCGTAAAGCGGCGTTCCTGGCAGGGCCCCAAGGTGGACCATGGCAATGACGGGCTTGCCGCCGCCAAATACGTTCTGGAAGTTGCTCCCCATCGCACAGATCCGCCTTCAAGTCTTTCGTCCAAGCCTAAAGGCGGTTTACTGTGCTGGCAAAACCAATCTTGGGGGCGGATACGATGGCTTTGCGGACAAGACACTGGGATCGCCTTGGAAACGGCGGCTTGACCTTTACCGAACTGGGCTTCGGGACAGCGCCGCTGGGTAACCTCTATCGTGCCATTACCGATGCCGAGGCCGACGCGATCCTGCAGGCCGCCTGGGACGGCGGGGTGCGGTATTACGATACAGCGCCGCTCTACGGTCTGGGCTTGTCTGAAACCCGCCTCAACCGGTTCCTGCGCGACAAACCGCGCGAAGAATACACGCTCAGCACCAAGGTCGGCCGATTGCTGCGACCCTGCGGGCCAGAGGCACGGGACGGGTTTGGCAAATGGTTCGAGGTACCGGCCCGCACCGAGGTTTATGACTACTCCTATGACGGCGTCATGCGCAGCCTTGAGTTTTCTCTTGAACGTCTGGGCGTTGATCGCGTCGATCTGCTCTTTGCACATGACATCGACGTTCCCAACCAGGGCAAGCGCGCCAATGTGGACGCCAAGGTCGACCAATTGATGGCCGGTGGCTACCACGCGTTGGAGCGGATGCGCAACGAAGGTGTGATCAAGGCCTTTGGCGCAGGCGTCAACGAATGGGAGGTGTGCCAACAACTGGCCGAGCGGGGTGACTATGACATTTTCCTGCTGGCGGGGCGCTATACCTTGCTGGAACAGGACGCCCTTGAGAGCTTCCTGCCCTTGTGCGAGCACCGCGGTATCGGGATCATCATCGGAGGCCCTTATAACTCAGGTATCCTGGCAACCGGGCCAAAGCAGGGCGCCTATTACAACTACGAGACCGCACCTGCGGAAATAATGGCGCAGGTGCGCGCGCTTGAGGCCGAATGTATCGCTAAGGGCAGTTCCCTTGTAGCTGCCGCGTTTCAGTTTCCGCTGGGCCATCCTTGCGTGCTTTCGGTCATTCCGGGCGGACAGGGCGTGGCTGAGATGGTGCAAAACCTGGAGGTCGCCAACGCGGAAGTCCCGGCAGCACTTTGGTCGGAGTTGAAATCGAAACAGCTGATGCGCCAGGACGCCCCTGTACCTGGATAGGTCGTCCCACACAGTCCCAGGGCGGTAGCGGTTTCGCGCCTCAGCCCCAGGGCGCGCGGGTCTTGTCAAAGAACGCGCGAATACCGACACGGGCTTCCGGCCCCTCCCAGGTATCGGCGAGATCGTTGATCGATCCCTCGATAACCTCAACGTCGATGCGCAGACCCAAGCGCCGTGCCAGCGCCTTTGAGCGCGCAACAGCAATCGGAGCACAACGCAGATAGGTCGTGACTTCACTTTCAATAGCTGAGTCGAGATCCTCGGCCGCGACGACACGCGCTGCCAGGTCAAGTTCGACAAGATCGGCGGCACGCAGCAGTTTGGAGTTCATGAACACCCGCCGTGTGCGCCCCTCACCCATCCGGGCCACAACATAGGGGGCGATTGTCGCCGGTATCAGGCCAAGCCGGGTCTCGGTGAAGCCGAAACGACCATTGTCGGCGACAATTGCGATGTCACAGACGGCCATAAGCCCCAGACCGCCGCCCATGGCCGTTCCGTTGACGCGGCCGATCAGCGGCTTGGGCAGAACGTTAAGGTCCCGCAGCATATGCGCCAGCTTCCGGGCCTCAGACATGCGCGTCACACGATCCGCCTCGATCTGATCGCGCATCCACCCAAGGTCCGCGCCCGCACAAAAGGACGGGCCCGCCCCGCTCAGCACTACAACACGAATGTCCTTGTCCGCAGCTATTTGCTGTGTCGCGCTGGCCAAGTCTTCGATCGACTCTGCCGAAAGTGCATTATGCATCTGCGGACGGTTCAAGGTGACGGTGCAGACGCCGCGCGCATCGGTTTCCAGATCCAGCGTTTCAAACGACATCGCTCTGTCCCATCTTCAGTTCCTTCGCAAGTGCAGCGGCCCGTTCCAGAGCAACCGGATCGACCCCGGTGTCAAAGCCCTGTGCCAGGGCCCAGTTCAAAAGCCGCTCAGTTGCCAGGTTCCCGGCCGCGCCTGGCGCATATGGGCATCCACCCAGACCCCCTGCAGCGCTGTCAAACACACGAAGACCCTTTTCAGCGGCAATGGCAACATTCTCAAGCGCCGCGCCCGAGGTATCGTGAAAATGTCCCGCCAACAAGCCGCATGGAACTTCGGTAAGCACTGCCTCCAGCATCGCCGAAACCGCTGGCGCACGGGCGCGGCCAAGAGTTTCCCCGAGCGAGATTTGCGCCACCCCGGCCGCCGCAAAACGCGCCGCGATGTGCGCTACCGCGCCGGGCTCTACGGGACCCTCGAAGGGGCAATCGGTGACACATGAAACATATGCGCGAACCGGCACCTCATCGTTGCGCGCAGCTTCTATCACCGGCGCAAACCGTGCGAAACTCTCGTCGATAGAACAGTTGATGTTTCGTTGCGAAAAGCTCTCGGTGGCCGCGGCAAACACAGCGATCATATCGACGTCTGCAGCCAGTGCTGCCTCGAACCCCCGCATGTTCGGTGTCAGCGCGCTATAGCAGACGCCACCCGAACGTCGGATCCCCATCAGCACGTCAGCCGCATCCGCCAACTGCGGGATCCATCGGGCGGACACGAAACTGGTCACTTCGATCGCATTCAGACCCGACGCTGACAGCGCATCAACTAATGCGATCTTTCCGACGGTCGGGATCGGTCGCGGCTCATTTTGCAGACCATCCCGGGGCCCAACCTCGAATATGCTGAGTTTTTCACCCATCCTCGATCCCCAAGAGGATCAGAGTGTCCCCCTGCGAGACCTGCGCGCCCTGGGAAACACGTACTTCGGCCACCTGCCCGGCCCTGGGCGCCGGAAGGCTGTGCTCCATCTTCATGGCTTCAAGCACAAGCAACACTTCACCCTCTTCGACATGCTGTCCGCTGGTCACGCTTAGCCGACGTACCTGTCCAGGCATAGGTGCCAGGACAAAGTCCCCCCGCCTAGTGTTTTCGGTATCGCGCAGCAGCGGGTCCGGGCGCTGAAAGCGGTGGCGCGCGCCGCCGCGATGCAGAGTTACCGTGTCGCCATCCCGACAGAGCTTCAGATGGATCTGGCGGGTGTCGTATGTGACGTGCCAGTCGTCGCCTTGGACCCTGATGTCGCGTAGTTTAAGCGCACCGCCGGGCTGTGAGACGTGGTATACACCGGCCGGCGCTTGCGACACCTGCACCGCAAGGGTTTGACCCTTATGCGCGATCACAATCATTTGGGTCAGCGGCACCCAATTGCTCCATCCGTCAAACCCATCCCTTGGCAGGTCCGCCAAGGCAAGCGCCGAGACCGCAATATCAATCAGCTCGGGGCGTGGATCGGCTGTCAGTCCGGACCCACAGCGGTCAATCAAGCCGGTATCCATCCGTCCATTATGGAATGCGGGCACACCCAGCAAGCGCCACAGAAACCCAAGGTTCGTGACGGTTCCCGCTATCGCGGTCTCGGCAAGGCCCTGCCGCAGGCCGCGGATCGCAGCATCGCGATCCGGCGCATGACAGATCAGCTTGGCGATCATCGGGTCATAGTGGGGGGTGATCACGTCGCCAGGGCGGACACCGCTATCCGCGCGCAATCCATCAGGAAACAGCAGATGTGAAAGCGTCCCAACGGCGGGCAGGAAACCACTTTCGGGATCTTCAGCATAGAGCCGCGCCTCAACCGCATGTCCGCTGAGGTGGATTTGATCCTGTTCCAACGGCAGTGGCGCGCCAGCCGCGACCCGGAGTTGCCATTCGACAAGATCGATGCCGGTGACGGCCTCGGTCACCGGATGTTCGACCTGCAGGCGCGTGTTCATTTCCATAAACCAGAACCCGTCCGGGCGTAGCGGACCGGACCCATCCACGATGAACTCGACCGTCCCGGCCCCGGCATAGCCGATGGCCTCCGCCGCCCGCACCGCGGCAGCACCCATGGCTGCACGGACGTCGGGGGTCATTCCCGGCGCTGGCGCCTCTTCGATAACCTTTTGATGCCTCCGTTGCAGCGAGCAGTCGCGCTCAAAAAGATGTACCGCTTTGTCGCCGTCGCCGAAAACCTGGACTTCGATATGCCGTGGACTTGCAATGTATTTTTCAATCAGCACGTCTTCGTTTCCAAAGGCCGCCTTGGCCTCGGCCCGCGCCCCGGTCAGCGCATCGGCGAAATCCGCATCCCGTTCGACCAGCCGCATCCCCTTGCCACCGCCGCCCGCAACCGCCTTGATCAAAACCGGATAGCCGATCTGGTCGGCCTCGGCCGCAAGGAATGTCGCATCCTGTTGCGCTCCGTGGTATCCGGGCACGACCGGCACACCCGCGTCCTGCATCATCGACTTCGCCCGGTCCTTAAGGCCCATGGCGCGGATCGCATGGGCCGAAGGTCCGACGAACGTCAGGCCCGCCGCCTCGGCCACCTCGACGAACTCGGGGTTTTCGGACAGAAAGCCATAGCCTGGATGGATCGCCTGCGCGCCAGTTGCACGGGCCGCCTCCAGTATCGCTGCGATGTTCAGATAGCTGTCCGTCACCGATGCGGGGCCAAGGCGGACCGCCTCATCCGCCATCTCGACATGCATCGCACCGGCATCAGCGTCCGAATAGACCGCGACAGTCGCCAGGCCCATTTCATGCGCCGTGCGCAGCACCCGGCAGGCAATCTCGCCCCGGTTGGCAATCAGGATCTTAGAGAACACAGCGTGTCTCCGGCTCTGCCGCCGTCGCGAAATCCGGCACCCGATGGTCCAGCCCGCCCTTCGGTGCGGATTCGCAGCATGGGGGTGTGTCGCACCCGGTGCGGTCCATCGGGTGCATGTGCTACATCCGGAACACGCCGAAGCGTGTCTGCGCTTTCGGCGCATTGGCACAGGCCGACAGGCTCAGGCTTAAGACCCGGCGTGTATCGCGTGGGTCGATGATCCCGTCGTCCCACAGACGGGCCGACGCATAAAGCGGGTGCGACTGCGCCTCGAACCGGTCAAGAACTGGTTGTTTGTACGCGGCTTCGTCATTCGCGCTCCAACTGCCCCCTTTCCGCTCAATGCTGTCGCGGCGTACGGTTGCCAGGACATCCGCCGCCTGAGCGCCCCCCATGACCGAGATACGGGCATTGGGCCAGCTCCACAGAAACCGCGGCTGGTACGCCCGCCCGGCCATGCCATAGTTTCCGGCACCATAGGAACCACCGATTAGAACCGTAATTTTCGGGACCGCCACGGTCGCAACAGCCGCGACAAGTTTGGCACCGTGGCGCGCGATGCCACCGGCCTCGGCATCACGTCCGACCATAAATCCCGTGATGTTCTGCAGAAAAATCAGTGGGGTATTCCGTTGGGCGCAGAGCTGCACGAAGTGCGCTCCCTTTTGCGCGCTTTCCGCGAACAGCACGCCGTTGTTGGCGATGATACCGACCGGCCAGCCATCAATATGCGCAAATCCGCAGACCAAGGTTGTGCCGAAACGCTCTTTGAATTCGTCGAAACCACCGGCATCGGTAAGGCAGGTCAGCACGGACCGCACGTCGTACGGCTGGCGCAGGTCAACCGGTACTATATCCAGCAGATCCTCCCTGCAGCCGCCCGGTGCAACCGGGCGTTGCCGCCCGAGCGCCTCCCGCACCGGGGGGCCGAGGGCGGCAACCGCCTGCCGGGCAAGTGCCAGGGCATGCGCATCGTCCTCGGCCAGATAATCCGCCACACCCGAAAGACGCGTGTGCAGATCGCCACCGCCCAGGTCTTCGGCACTGACGTCCTCGCCCGTGGCCGCTTTCACCAGCGGTGGGCCGGCCAGAAAAATCGTCCCCTGCTGTTTCACGATGATCGCCACATCCGACATTGCCGGAACATAGGCGCCGCCAGCGGTACAGGAGCCCATGACGACCGCGATCTGCGCAATCCCGGCCGCGCTCATGTTCGCCTGATTGTAGAAAATCCGTCCAAAGTGGTCACGATCGGGAAAGACCTCGTCCTGGTTGGGCAGATTGGCCCCGCCACTGTCCACCAGATACACACATGGCAGGTGATTTTCTGCCGCGATCTCCTGCGCGCGGAGGTGCTTCTTGACGGTCATCGGGAAATACGTCCCGCCCTTCACCGTCGCGTCGTTGCACACAACCATCACCTCGCGCCCGGCAACCTGACCAATTCCCGCGATCACACCCGCGCCAGGGGCCACACCATCGTAGAGGTCATGCGCGGCGAACGCTCCGATCTCCAAAAACGGACTTCCCGGATCGAGAAGATTGGCCACCCGCTCGCGGGGCGCCATCTTGCCGCGCTTCAGATGCCTCTCAAGCGCTTGTGCACCGCCACCCGCGACCGCCTGGGCAGCGGCATTTGCAATCTGTGCAATCTGGGCTTCGTGGCCGGCGCGGTTCTGGTTCATGTTTTATGGTCCAGATCCGAGAGCGCCCGGCTCAGGTGATAGACCAGAACATGCGCCCGCATCAGTGCACAGCGGATATCCTGCGGCGGACCATCGCTGGGCATTCGCCCGGCCAGTGCCGCACAAAAACCTGATACCGCCCGCTCCGCCCCGTCGGAAAGCGCTATTGCCATGGGCCGTGCACCCAGAACCTCAAGCCGCTCCATCAATGCGTTGGCCCGATGCTCCAGTGCATCGGTCACCGCAACCCTGCAGCGTGCAAGGTCCCGGGCATGCCCCGCCGTCTCTAGACAATAGGTGTTGAGAATTTCGACACATGTCGTGCTGCTGTCCGCGCGCGCGACGCACTCCGCATGACGTGCCAACGTCTGAGGCACCGTCTGTGCCGGCACCGGCATTGCCACCATAAAAGCCGGGATCAACATGGCAAAGGCAACCGCCCTCACAACATTTCATCCCGCAGGGCACGCAAGGCCAGGGTCCGTTCGGCCGTCATATCCGCGTGACAGGCTGTTCCGGCAAGGGTCCGCATGGACCCTGCCCCCCAGACCGCATAAGCCAGACCGCACTCCGCGTCACGAAACGCAATCCAGGCCCGCTGCGCCGCCAATAGGCTTTCGGCCCTCTTCGCAAATTCCGGGAAGTGTTGTTGGTCCTGCGCATCCATGCCCTTGGCCCAGGCCAGGGCCTCGGCATATTCCGCGTTCAGTAGTACATCCCAGGCCTGGGTCTCGTGTTGGGCGCAGGTCATCATGCCCAAGGTCGTGCCCATGTTTGGCTGGCTCTGGCACCGGTCAAACACCAGATCCTTGCAGGCCGACCGGCCCGCCGTCTCCTCCGCACCATAGTAACACGCCTCAAGCGCGGCCTGGCTCTCGGGCGGAAGATCCTGCGTCACCCCAACACCCGTCGCCGCTGCCCAAAGCGCCACGGCCATACCCACCCCGCGTCGCGTTATCATCCTATTGCCTCCCCGATGACCGCTGTCTGCTGCGGGTCCGAACCTCGCATCATTGCAACCGCGGGTATAGACTTTTCGACGTCAGGTCCGGGCGCAAAAGTCTGTCCGGCGTCCCGTTCCGTCGGATCCTTTGCTACGCCTTTCATGCCGTCGCCTTCATCAACTCGCGGCCGATGAGCATGCGGCGGATCTCCGAGGTACCTGCCCCGATCTCCATCAACTTGGCATCGCGCATGATCCGGGCCAGCGGCGAGTCGTTCAGATATCCAGCACCGCCCATTGCCTGTACACCCTGTACCGCCATCTCCATGGCTTTCTCGGACGCGAATAGAACGCAGCCCGCCGCGTCCTGCCGTGTGACCTCCCCCCGATCGCAGGCCTTGGCGACTTCGTAGACATAGGCCCGGCAGGCATTCATGGTTGCGTAGATATCCGCAATCTTGCCCTGCATGAGCTGGAAGTTTCCGATGCTCTGCCCGAACTGCTTGCGCTCATGCATATAGGGCATGATGTGGTCCAGGATCGCGTGCAAAATACCAATGCCGATGCCGGACAGAACAACCCGCTCATAGTCCAGACCCGACATGAGCACACTCACGCCCTTACCCTCCTCACCCAGGATGTTTTCATAGGGGACCTCGACATCGTCAAAGGTTATCTCGGCGGTATTCGACCCGCGCATCCCCAGCTTGTCAAAGTGCGGCCCGACGCTGAAACCGGTCATCTCACGCTCGATCAGAAATGCGGTGATGCCATTCGCACCTGCATCCGGGTCAGATTTGGCATAGACCACCAGCACATTGGCGTCCGGGGCGTTCGTGATCCAGTACTTCGAGCCGTTCAAAACAAATCGGTCGTTTCGTTTTTCCGCCCGCAGGCTCATCGAGACCACATCCGAGCCGGCACCCGCCTCGGACATCGCAAGGCTGCCCACATGCGCACCCGAGATCAGCTTGGGCAGATACCGTGCCTTTTGGTCGGACGAGCCGTTCAATGAGATCTGA
>JBCCYF010000114.1:0-14392 GCA_039190275.1 Pseudomonadota bacterium
CCGCGATAGGGTTAGAGCCGAGCGGATACGGCACGCATTCGTTACGCCGCACAAAG
This sequence comes from Pseudomonadota bacterium, assembly GCA_039190275.1. Lineage (GTDB taxonomy): Bacteria > Pseudomonadota > Alphaproteobacteria > Rhodobacterales > Rhodobacteraceae > Halovulum. The sequence goes on from JBCCYF010000114.1 coordinate 57, forward strand.
GCAGCGGAAATCTACCGAAAGACCGGCAATCTCCGCGCGGTACAACTGCTCCTTGGTCACACAAAGGTTGACAGTACTGTGCGCTATCTTGGCGTTGAGCTGGAAGATGCCCTGAGCATCGCAGAGCGGATCGATATCTGAACAACATTGGCGAACGGTCTGGCCGTTCGCCACGTCAAATTGGTTGTCAGTACCTCATGCGACGTTGGATCATTCCGAGCCCGTTTTGACCAAGGCTGCGGGACCCCTAATGATAAAAATTGCCGCGCACAGCCAATACTCCATCAGATGACGCGCTGATCCGAACTCCAGAGATCTCGCCCTTTTGCGGACATGGCGAAACAAGCGTTTGCTTAACTATCGCGCATTAACGTAACCCCGCCGGTCTCGATCTCCGGGGAAGCTGACAGCCTTGAAGTGAAACCCTTCCAAACTTTCCGGATATCTTCGCTGTTCGACATTGCGTGACTTTCTGATTGCCAAACAGCAACGACACTCCATGTACCGTCGTCATTTCGTACATGGTTGGCACTGATCAAACCGGAAATGGCTTCGGGTCGGATCAATTCCTGCATCTCTGCTTCAAAGGCCTGTTGGCCTTCGACGGTATCGTGTTCTGGTACCAGCTTATAAGTGGTCCTTCTGATAAACACGTCACGTCCTCCTTTGGTGAACTCAGGTTTGCTACACAGTGGTCAATCGTGGCATTGCGACTCCATGCAACTCGTCCCCAACTCAACGGCGTTTGGTCTCTGACGCGTCTAGGTCGCTAGTAGAGCAAGCTCATCATTGTCATCGACACTACGAGGAAAAGAATGGTCATCACGCTCCCGCTCCTCATGAAATCTGCCACGGAGTAACCTGCAGGCCCCATGATCAGGGCATTGACCTGGTGGGTAGGGATCAAGAATGAATTTGAAGTAGCTATAGCAACCGTCAGCGCAAAGATCGCGGGATCCCCTCCGGCGGCTACGGCAATCGACACCGAAAGAGGGACAAGAAGGACCGTCGCACCGACGTTGGACATTATGAGGGTGAAGGCGGTCGCAAGTATGGCAACACCAATTTGTAAGCCAAAGATCGGAACACCGTCCAGCAGCCGCAGAACCTCCTGCGCAATCCACGCAGCAGTCCCCGTCGCCTGAACTGCTTGCCCAAGTGGAATGAGACTGGCCAAAAGGAAAACCGTGCTCCAACTGACCGCGTTATAGGCTTCGTCGACGGACAGCACGCGAGAGACGATCATGCCGACCGCGCCGGTCAAAAGGCACAGTGAAAGTCGGATATCCGAAAACAGAATAAGCGCCAAAGCGATGGCAAAGAAAACCAGCGCATACGCCACCTTCTGAGGGCGCATTTCTTCGCGCGGGAAATCCTGTGTGACGACGACAAAGTCCGCATCAGATGTCAGCTTCGCAAGCCGGTCCCATTTAGTGAAGCCAACCAGTGTGTCGCCGGCCTGAAACGGCAGATCGGTTATGACAGAGGTTTCGCCCTGATCCCTTTCCATGTCAGTCAAGGTTGATTGGCCGCGATGAATGGCGAGCATGCTTAAACCGTAAGTCTTTCGCATCATCACTTCGCGCACGGATTTGCCAATGAGGCTGGAGCCCGGCGGAATGACAACCTCTGCGATACCGGCATTTGTTGCCGCCATCTCTTCAGCGAAGACCTCCAACTCGCCGAGGACACGAGCGTCGTAATTGGCCGCAAGCTTTTCTACCGCACGGCGTTCGCCAACAACGGCAAGGCGGCACGGCGTGATCAATTCCGTTGTGGCAATGGGGCCGAAATACCTCGATCCCCTATGATAGCTACCGATGATGGAAACATGGGCATCGTGCGAGAGGTCCAGGATGGTGATGCCGTCAATTCCGCAACCTTCAGTGAAATCCAACTCATAGATATCGGCTTTCAAACCATAGGTTGCACGCACGTATTCCCGAATTGACTGGCCGCTGGCGCGATCCCCGCCCTCGCGCTGCGACGGAAGAACAAACCGGCCGAAAAGAACGAAATAAAGGATGCCGGTCACGATCAATGCAAGACCGATTGGTGTGACGGAAAACAGGCCGAATGGCTCCATCTGTTGCTCGACGGGCAGCGACGCGTTCGCGCTCAGGATAAGATCGTTCAGCAGGATAAGGGGCGACGAGCCGACCATCGTCATCGTTCCGCCCAGAATGGCGCAGAACCCCATGGGCATCAGAAGCCGGCTCATCGGCAATCCGGTGCGCACCGAGATGCGACTGACGACCGGCAGGAACAGCGCAGCCGCTCCGACGTTCTGCATGAAGGACGAAATGACCCCGACGGTGCCCGAAATGATGGGGATGACACGCCCTTCGGACGATCCGCCGTATTTTAGGATTGCCCCGGCCACACGGCTCATCAGACCGGTTTTGTCCAACCCCGCGCCAATGATCATGACAGCGATGATCGAGATCACTGCGTTCGATGCGAAGCCATCAAACAAGTGTGCCGGATCAGCAAGGTTGTTCAGACCAGGAACCTGCGACAGCAGCCCGAGTACCACCATGATCAGAATTGCTGACAGATCGATGCGCAATATCTCTGTCACAAAGAGCAGCACCGTCGCTCCCAGCAAGGCAAAAACGACTAACATCTCTGTTGTGAGGGAAATCATCGGTCCGCTGCCCCGTTTGTTGTGTAAGCTGGGGCGCCACCACCTCGCGTGCGTGTTGCGGGACATCTATCGGCGAAGATACGCGCAGCGGTTTCGGCCGCGCAGGTTGCAAATGCAGCATCCGAAGTGGCCGCATTCAGATCTAACTCAGGATATTGTTCGAACAATTCGCTCATTGGCCGCTTGGACCCAAGCGCTTCAGTGACAACGCGCGTCGCTTCTACTCGCCCAATCTCTTGCGCGAGTGCAAAAACGAAAGCCTCTGCTTTGACATCCGGTAAGGTATCGATCCTCGCCTTCATCGCGTCCGCATTCACGACCATCTGATCAAGCAAGTTGAGTGCATGCGCCAAAGCGGCGCCTGTCGCTTCAAGGAGCATGGGCATCATGACCCACTCAACCGGCCAGTTGGCACCGTCGCGTTCTTCGGCATGGGCACTGCTGGCGGCAAGTGCGGCCTCGCAGGCAGTTGCTACTGGAACAATAGATTGCAGCGCTTCAGCCACCACCGGGTTGGACTTGTGCGGCATGGTGGAAGAGGCCCCGCCTTCTGAGGGCCGGAGCTCTCCGATCTCGCCACGTGAAGCGATGGAAAAGTCGCGACCAATCTTCGCTGTCGCAGAGACAATGCGCGATAGCCAGTTTGCCAACCTGCGAAAGCCGCTTCGGTCCATATGCCAGGGGGCACTGTCTTCCAGCCCGAGTTGCGCAGCGAGTGATTTCGAAACCTCTGCGCCCTTGCCGCCAAATACATTCCGGCTCCCCGAGGCACCGCCCAGCTGGACGCGCAAAGCCACGGCGCGGACAGCGTCAGATTCCGCTTCGAGAGAAGTCAAAGGCTGCGCCCATTGCGCGAGCCGAAGCCCCAGGGTGATCGGGGTTGCCAGTTGACCGCGCGTGCGGGCCAGCATCAGCGTGTCGGCGTGCTGCAACGAAAGATCGGCCAAAAGGTCGATCAGTCGGACCATGTCATCTTCAATGTGAGAAAGGCACGCCTTGAAGCACAAGCAGTACGCCGTATCCACAATGTCCTGACTGGTCGCCCCATAGTGTAACCAGTCTGCGTCCTTTGTATCTAACTGCGCGCGCAACGACTTGACCAATTCAGGGACAGGAACACCCGCGCTCGCAACACCCGCCCTCAAGACGTCAAGATCGACCTTCGCGGACTCAAGCCTATTTCTGATGTTCGCCGCAGCCGCGTCTGGAACCACGCCGTGTTCGGCCTGCGCCTGCACTAACGCGAGCTCGACCTTTACCATTTCCGTGCAAAGCGCTGATGGTTTCAGATGCGCACGGATATCGCCGCATCCGAAGATGGGATTTGTCATGAAGTCGGCGACGCCCACCACGACTCAATGCGCCATAAAAACGGGAACGGCTGCATTTGCGATGATGTCGGTGGTCACACCTCCAAAAAGATCGTGTGCAAATTTCGAATGCTCGAATGCCCCGGTGACTAAAAGTTTCGCACCGTCACTCTGTGCGCTCAAGAGGATCGTATCAGCTATGCTGCCGCTGCGGTCCACCGTTCGAGCATCGACTTTGATGTCATGTCTTTGCATGTTGGAGACCATGCGGTCGGTCCCGCGCGGCGTGCTTCCGACGCTCAACAAAGTGACATGGGACTTCTCTGCAAGGACCGACATCGCATCGCCAATCGCGCGGGCCGCCGAACGACGCCCGTCCCAGGCAACCAGCGCGCGGTCGGCAAGACCGTCCGCATCGTACTGATCAGGGACAACCAAAACCGGCCGACCGGACTTCAATGCCAGTACGTCCGGATTGGCCGATAAATGCGCCTCGGTCGCAGCTTCGGAATGAACACCCGTGACAATCAGATCAAATCCGTGGGCGAACTCTGAGAGAGGGCCGTCTTGTGCGGGTTTCAGTTCCACGAATTCTGACTGCTCCACAAGGCCCGCCGCGGCCGTCGTGCTTTCAAATCGTTGCCGGATCTCTGCAATGATCTTGGCGTCTGTTTCCCTGATATGGGATAGAAGTGCTTCCGGCATTTGCGCCACGTAGCGATCGGCCAGAAACGACGTACCGTGCCGCAACACCCCGGTCAGATGAGCCTTGTGGTGGAGTGCCAACCGGATGGCATGCTGCAGTCCGCTGCCTTTGGCTTCATAACTGCTATAGGCACAAAGTATCGATTTGACTGTCATGGTATCAACTCCTTACGAGTTAGACGATGGTCGCCTCTGTGGCGGCGATCATTTCTTCGCGCGTCACGCCGGGGGCAAGCTCGAGGATGTGCAGCCCCTTGTGGGCCACTTCGAGCACGCCAAGGTTGGAGATGATCAGGTCGACCACGCCTTTGCCAGTGAGTGGTAAGGTACATTTCTTCAGCACTTTGCTGTCCCCATGCTTGTTGGTGTGATCCATCACCACGATCACCCGGCCCACACCGGAGACAAGGTCCATGGCGCCGCCCATGCCCTTGACCAGCTTGCCAGGGATCATCCAGTTCGCCAGATCGCCGTTCTCGGCCACTTCCATGGCCCCCAAAATCGCCGCGGCGATCTTGCCGCCACGGATCATGCCAAAGGATTGGGCGCTGTCGAAATAGGCGGTGCGGCGCAGTTCCGTGATCGTCTGCTTGCCCGCATTGATCAGATCGGGGTCTTCCTCACCTTCAAAGGGAAAAGGGCCCATGCCCAACATCCCGTTCTCGGACTGAAGCGTGATGTCCTTGTCGCCCACATAGTTGGCCACCAGCGTCGGAATCCCGATACCGAGGTTCACATACATGCCGTCTTCCAGTTCCTGCGCGGCGCGTTCTGCCATCTGATTGCGATCCCATGGCATTACGCAGTCTCCTTCTGGCGTACGGTGCGCTGTTCGATCCGCTTTTCGTGCTTGCCCTGGATCAGGCGATGCACATAAATCCCGGGGAGGTGGATGTGATCGGGATCAAGGCTGCCGACCGGCACGATTTCCTCGACTTCCATGACGCAGATTTTGCCACACATTGCGGCAGGTGGATTAAAGTTGCGGGCAGTCTTGCGGAAGATGCAGTTCCCGGTCTCGTCCGCTTTCCAGGCCTTCACGATAGACAGATCAGCGAAAATGCCTTCTTCCAGAATGTAGGTCTCGCCGCCAAAATCCTTGTGCTCTTTGCCTTCGGCCACCTGCGTGCCGACGCCGGTCTTGGTGTAAAAGCCAGGGATGCCGCATCCACCGGCCCGCATGCGTTCGGCCAGCGTGCCTTGCGGGTTGAACTCGATTTCCAACTCGCCTGCGAGGTATTGGCGCATGAACTCGTCATTCTCGCCGACGTAAGACGACATCATCTTGGCGATCTGCTTGGTGTCGAGAAGCTTGCCGAGGCCAAACCCGTCAACGCCACAATTGTTGGACGCGATGGTCAGGTTCTTTACGCCGCTTGCGACGATGGCGTCGATCAACAGTTCGGGGATGCCGCAGAGACCGAAACCGCCCGCGGCAATCAGCATATCGTCCTTGAGGAGATCGTCGAGCGCCTCCATCGCGTTGGCGTAGATCTTCTTCATGCTGGCTCCCCCAGTCCAAGAATGGCGCGCGCGGTTGTGTGATCTGCGACCGGGCGTTCGTATTTTTCGCAAAGTTCAACTGCCCGACTGACCAGAGCCGCGTTTGACGGTGCAAGCGTGTCGCGGTCGAGCCTGACGTTGTCCTCCAACCCAGTGCGCGCATGGCCGCCAGCCGAGATCGCCCATTCGTTCAACGTCAGTTGCTGCGCTCCAATTCCTGCCGCGCACCAAGGAGTGGACTCACCGAAGAGCCGCTTCACCGTTTGCACGTAGAAATCGAAAACCTCACGGTCTACAGGCATCGAATTTTTCACACCCATAACAAACTGGACATAAGGGGTATCTGTGATCTGACCTCTGGTGTGCATTTTTGCGGCCTGAAATATATGGGACAGATCGAAAGCCTCGATTTCAGGCTTTATGTCATAGGTCCGCATTTCGGCGGCCAGCCAATCGATCAGGTCCGGTGAGTTTTCGTAAACCCGCGTTGGGAAATTGGTTGATCCAACCGACATCGACGCCATGTCCGGGCGGAGCGGAAGCATTCCTCCACGTTCCCGTCCGGCACCCGACCGTCCTCCAGTCGAGAACTGGATGATCATTCCGGGACAATGCTTCTCCAAACCCTCCTTAAGCCGCGCGAACTTTTCCGGGTCCGAGGACGGCGTCTGGTCGTCATTGCGGACGTGGGCGTGGCAGATCGTGGCCCCGGCCTCAAAGGCTTCCTGTGTGCTTTCGATCTGTTCAGAGACCGAGATGGGCACGGCAGGATTATTGGCCTTGGTTGGCAGCGATCCGGTAATCGCCACACAAATGATGCAGGGGTCAGACATCGAAGAATACCGTCTCGTCCTCGCCTTGAAGACGAATGTCGAACCGGTAGACAGCAACGCCATCTTGTTCCGATCGTGTCGCGACAAGCGTCGGGCGGCGCGCTTGCCATTCGATCATCTTAAAAACCGGATCTTTCGAATTCGCTGCCTCTTCATCGCTGAAGTACATGCGTGTGTTCAGACCGATGTTGATGCCGCGAGCGACGAGCCAGAGGCTGATATGTGGAGCCTGTGTTCCGACATTGCGGCCACGGGTGGGCCCCGGCTTGACCGTGTCGAACGACCACTCGCCAGTTTCAAAGTCGGTGATGACCCTTCCCCACCCTCGAAAGCCGTTCTCGACATCGCCACCGCCCTCGGGATGGGCATAGTTGCCATCCGCATTGGCCTGCCAGACTTCCAGAAGCACATCCTTGACCGGGCTTCCGGTACCGTCGATCACGAGTCCTTCGACCCGAATGCGTTCACCTTTGGCATTTGGTCCGGCGATGTCGTGGCCAAGTTCCTGCTTGTAGATGTCAAATCCCGCGGCACCGGGTGCCAACCCGATATGGACGTAAGGACCGGCGGTTTGTGACGCGGATTCTCTTAGATAGTGGAGTTCCTGTGGCATCGTTCAGTTCCCCTCCAGACGGTTTTCGAAGAGTGTCGAGCGTCGCCCGCGCAGCACGATGTCGAATTTGTAAGCGATTGTGTCGAGCGGGATGGTGGCGTTCATGTCGAGCTTCGCGGTCAATTGCTCAATGGCGTCCGGGTCCGGGATAGTCTGCACAATCGGGCAGACCGGGATCAGAGGATCGCCCTCGAAATAGCACTGTGAGATCAGCCGCTGACAGAAACCCGAACCAAAGACCGACACATGGATATGCGCGGGCCGCCAGTTGTTGACGTGGTTGCGCCACGGATAAGCACCGGGCTTCACCGTGCGGAAATAGTAATACCCCTCCTCATCGGTCAGCGTGCGTCCGCAGCCGCCAAAGTTGGGATCGATCGGTGCAAGATAAGTGTCCTTCTTGTGGCGATACCGCCCGCCCGCGTTGGCCTGCCAGATCTCAACAAGAGTATCGGGCACGGGACGCGCGTTTTCGTCGAGCACGCGACCATGAAGAATGATGCGTTCGCCAATCGGATTCTCGCCCGGGCTGGCGTAGTTGTTCAAAAGGTCATTGTCGATTGGATCGATGTCGCTATGGCCAAAGACCGGCCCGGTAATTTCTCCAACAGAGTTCTGAAGTGCGATCAGTGAGTATTGTGGCGATCGGGCGACCGAGGTTTTGTATCCTGGCGTAAACGCAGGTGGATGCAGGTTTCGGTCGCGTTGATAGTATTCACCATTCGGTATCATGCTGTTCCCTCCATCTCGGCATAGGTCTGTTTGGCAAGCTTGATCGCATGGTTCGCCTTGGGCACGCCGGCGTAGATTGCGACGTGCAGGAAGGCCTGGATCACTTCGTCCTTGGTCGCGCCGGTGTTTGCCGTTGCGCGAATATGCATCGGGATTTCCTCGAAGTTCCCGGTCGCTGCGAGCAGCGCAAGGGTCAGAAGGGAGCGATCTCTGCGGCTGATACCGTCATCGGACCAAACCGTACCCCAGGCGCCCTCGGTAATCAGGGTTTGGAACGGTTGATCGAAGTCAGTCTTGGTCGCCTCCGCCCGGTCCACATGATCATCGCCCAAGACGGCGCGTCGTGTCTTCATACCTGCGTCGTAGCGCTCAGACATGGTTGATCTCTCCCAGGAACGCGGCCAGTTGGTCGGTGAATATTTGTGGTGCCTCGATTGGCGGCAAATGCCCGACACCGTCGAGTTCGACGTAGCGCGCCCCCGAAATCCGTTCGGCGCCTGCGCGGACAAGTTCGGGTGGGCTGGCGCCGTCGTGACTGCCGCCGATCACCAGAGTTGGGCAATCAATATCGGCGACAAGTTCCGTGAGGTCCGCCGCTGCCAGGGCAGCGCAACACCCAAGGTAGCCGTCCACCGGCGTCCGGCACAGCATCGACCGCCATGGGCCCTCGGCGCAGGTCACGATCGGATTGGCAAACCAGCGCTCAAGAATCTGGTCCGCTATCGCAACCAACCCTTCTTCGCGAATCGCGGCCATCCGCCCAGTCCACATGTCGTGACTGCCCATCCGCGGTGCGGTGTTCGACAATACTAACCCGCGAACGCGGCGCTTGTCTTTCAGCGCAAGACCCTTAGCCATCAATCCACCGAGTGAGATACCAACGACCACGGCAGTGTCGATCCCGGCCTGATCCATCACCGACTGCGCATCATCGACCAACACGTCCAGCGCATAATCCCCGCTTGGCGCATCGCTTAATCCGTGTCCTCGGGTGTCGAGCCGCAAAATCCTGTAACCCGGCGGCAAGATGCCCATTACGGCATCCCACATTCGGAGATCTGTCCCCAGCGAATTGAGGAACAGGATCGCCGGGCACTTCGGGTCGCCATCCTCACGCCAGTGCAGGCCAATGCCGTTATGCGACAGCCAGTTCATTATTTACGCCCGTCCGGTCGGCATGGGCGTTTGATCGACATGGGCCATTTCGGCCTGAGCAAGCTGCTCCAGAAGCCGCAGCTTGACCGGTGTCGCACCAGCATCGCCCCAAAGATTGTTGAACTCCCCAGGATCGGCGTCCAGGTCGTAAAGTTCGCCCCAATCCATGCCCTGAAAGACGCTCAACCGATAACGCGCATCGCGCACCGAGTGCACATGCGGGCGAACAGCCAAACCATCCATCGGTTTTTGGTGGGCATATTGGATGAATGCAGCGCTGCGGTCCGAACCATTTATCAAATCTTGGCCTTGCATGCCCCAAGGCGCCTCAATGGTGGCGCGTTCAAGTATGGTCGTCCCGATGTCTTGGGTTTGACCAATTGAGTCCGTGCGCTCGCCGCCGTTCGCCTGAGGGTCTGCCCAGATGAAGGGGACCCGTGTGATTTGCTCGTATTGCTCGGCACCCTTGAACAGAAGCTGATGATCCCCCAGATGCTCGCCGTGGTCGGTCGTGAAAATCTCAACGGTTTGACCCGCACGCCCGCTTTCGTTTAGCGCCGCCTGAACCCGTCCGACACAATCATCGATCATGGTGATCATGCCGCAGGTGAGGGCTTGCGCCTCCTGCGCCTCTCGTGCCGAGCACCCGATAGCGCTCATCCCTTGAAGGGCGGCATTGCCGGACTCTCGCTCTTCGATCACACCACGCACATGCGGCGGCGGTGTCCAGTCATTGCGGGTGAACGCCTCAGGCACTTGCATGTCATCCGGATCGTACATGTCCCAGTATTTCCCGGGCGGATTGAAAGGATGATGTGGGTCCGGCCAGCTGACCATTAAAAAGAATGGCTCATCGCATTGCGCCTGTTCCGCCAACCATGCTTCTGCCCGCTCAGCGATGTAGGTCGTGGAATAGAGCTCGGCTGGAACCGCCGTACGCACCGCCTGCGGGCAGGTGTAGTCATGGGCAAGCTGGTTTTCCGCGCCGATCAATTTCGCGGCATTCGGCTCACGCTCTCGTAACCAGGCGGCATAGTCACCTCCAATGTGGTCACCGTGCCCCGTCACAAGTTCAACGTGGTCGAACCCGTAGAAGGGCGTCGGAACTTTGGGCTGCGGCCCGGACCAGAAATCCGGTTCTTCCACCTTGTAGACGGCTTCGGCCAGATCGTGGCGCACCGCCTCACTGAGCGCTCCGTTTGCCTTGAAATATCCCTCTCGGGCTTCGGGCATCTTTTGGGTTGGAGCCACACCGGTGAATGTCTGCAGATGGCTCTTGCCGATAAGCGCTGTCTTATAACCGGCCTCTTTAAGCACCTCCACAAACGTCACGTTGCGCTTGGACAGCGGCACACCGTTCATGCGAACGCCATGGTTGGCGGGCATTCTGCAGGTCATCAGGCTCGCGCGGTTTGGCATGCAAACGGGGCTTGCGACGTAGAACTTGTCGAAAGTCAGGCCCCGTGCCGCCATCCCATCGATATTGGGTGTCCGCACAATCGGGTGACCATAACAGCCAAGGTAGTCGGCCCTGTGCTGGTCAGTGATGAACAGGATGAAGTTCGGACGTTTGGTCATGCCGCCGACCCCTCCGCTTTCGATCCACCGACGTAGCGGAACGCGACCAAAGAGATGCCGACCACCAGCGCTGCGATTTCAGCCCATAGAACTGGAGACAGCAGTGTCACCATCACTCCGAACCGCAGTAGCCGTTCGAGCAAACTCAGTTTGCCGCGATCATGACCGATCAACGCACTGGCGCAGAAGTAGAGTGCAGCCAGCAGGAACAGGATGGACGGGATCACAACGGCCCAGTCTGTTTCACCTATCCCCAGCAGGAGTGCATCGTCGAATGCCCAGGCAAAGGGGATCAAGAACATCATCGCTCCGATGCGGGTGGAGGCAATCGCTGTCGCAATTGGCCTCCCTCCCGACACCGAGGCTGCGGCAAAGGCGGTCAACGCCACGGGAGGTGTAATGCCTGCCGCCACGCCGAAGAAAAAGACGAACATATGCGCGGCCAGAAGGTCCATACCGAAGCCCTGCAATGTCGGCCCCATCACAGAGATGATCGCGATGTATGCAGGGAGTGTCGGCATCCCCATGCCAAGGATGATGCAGCCCAAGGCAGCAATCATCAGCGCGATCAGAAGCGAATTGCTCGACGCGGTGGACAGAAGAACGGCAAATTTCGTGGGCACGCCTGTTGCCGACAAGGTCGACACAACGATGCCCACAATCGCGATGGCGACGGCCAACTGCCCGACCACCTTGCCACCATCTGCCAAGGCCGCGATCAGCTTTTGCGGCGCCTTGCGCACCTCCGGGTTGAGAAAGCTCATCGGCAGCAGAAGCAAAATTGCCGCGATGGATGCGCCCGCCGCAGAAAGCCCGCTGATCAACAGATAGACGATGATTGCAATCGGGCCGAAGACCAGGAGCATGTTGATCCAGTCCTGTGTGACCGGAGCAGGCACGCCTACGTCTTCGTCCGTGACCTTAATGTCGAGTTTCTGTGCTTCGAAGTAGACAGCCAGGAACAGCGAGACGTAGTAGGCCAGTGCCGGAATGATAACGGCAAGGATCACCGTCAGGTAACTGACGCCGACGATGTCGGCCATTACCAGAGCCGCCGCCCCCATGATCGGCGGCAGAATTTGCCCGCCGGTGGAAGCTGTCGCCTCAACGGCCCCGGCAAAATTCGAACTGAACCCGCGTTTGCGGATCATCGGGATCGTCACGACGCCCGTGCCGACCACGTTGGCCACCGCCGATCCCGAGACCGTACCGAAGAGAGCTGAGGCGAGGATTGCGGCGTAAGCCGGACCGCCCTTGAATTTCTTCATCAAATGGAACGAAATGCGGATCATCGACCCGCCTGCTCCGCACCCTTCAAGGATCGCGCCCAGAATGATGAACGGCAGGACAGTGGTCAGCACCACGCCCATGATCGAGCCGAGGATGCCTTGTGCGCTGTCGTACCAAACGTTGGCTGGTATCGTGTCGTAAATGTCCGAGGGCGCAGTAGCCAAGGCGCCGGGCCAGCTCTGTCCAGTCCCCAGGTACAAAAGTGCTATCGCACCGATAATAGCGATTGGCGCACCCCACAGAATCCAGCAGGCCCAAATGGAGATCGCAGCCGCAACGAGCGACAGGTACAGTTCGCGCGGGCCAAAGAACATGACCGAGTTGGCGATGATCTGCCCAATCGTGTAGTAGTCCCAGCATACGTAGGTGATCGCGACAAATCCGACCGCGTAGGCAATCAGATGCAGCGCGTTGAGTTTCCCCGCGATGGCCTTCTTCTCGGCGTCACCGGCGAAGAAAACCAGAATGCTGAGCCAATAAAACAGGGGCCGGAACCACTCGACCGGGAAGGGCCCGATCCGTGGCAGGATGTTGTAGGTAGGCATGACGTTGGCCAGACCCATCAAAGCGATGACCAGACCGACGGCGAAAACTGAAAAACCTGCGATGCGTGGCGCACCTGTCACGTTGCCAGACATGCTCCGGCCCTCCCCTGCGCTGAGTAAGAATTTTGCTTATCGAAAGGGCGCGCGTTTCTCAGCGCGCCCTCGGACCGTTGGCCCTATTTCGGCATCAAGTTTTCAGGAATTTCGATCCCACCTTCCTGATAGTAGCGCGCCGCACCGGGATGCAGGGGCGCATTCATGCCACCAAACGGATCCTCAGGGCTGATGGACCGCATCAGCGCGTTTGCGCTCAGCATGGCGTCGAAGTTTTCCCAATACGCCTTGGTCAGGTTATAGGCCGTGTCGTCATCCATGTCCTTGTGCACCGCCATCATCATCGACGTCGCAACCGTGGTCAGGTCCTGATCCCCATTGGCCTGTCCGGAATAAGTCCCGGCAGGGATGGTCGATGCCGTCAGCGCACCCTTTGTGAGCAAGGCATCCCAGCCTTCGCCTTCGTTCAAACCCTCAGGCACGCCAAGGATCACGATCTCGCGCTGCAGGCTCAATTCGTTCAGCACTTGGCTGCCAACTGCTGCAGATGCGATGTAGACATCGTACTGGCCATCTTGGAACGATTGTTGTGCGGCCGACCAAGGGGCACGAATGCCTTCGTAGTTGTCTTCGTTCTTCAAACCGCCCGAGGCATGTTCGACCAGCCCCTGCATCTGACCAGATGCCGCGCCGGCGGGCGGGCCGATATAGACACGCTTGCCTTCCAGGTCGTCCCAGCTGTCGATGCCGCTATCGGCCCATGCAATTGCGTGGAATGTGCCGCCCGGGAAACCAAACAGTGCCCGAACATCTTCTGACAGTTTCTTCGCCTGGTCACCTTGCTCGGAATATGGACCCACACCGTTGCTCATCGCGCGGAAGGCGGGCGGCGGCACGACTGCCATGTCGATCCGACCGGCAGCCAGCTTCAGCGCTGACCGCGTCAAGGTCTGCCCCAGAACCACCTGGAGGCTCAGGCCTTCCTCGGCGGCGAACTGCGCGTATGTCTGGGGCACAATGCCCGTCAGCGATGCTGAGCCGCCACCCTCAAGGCTCAACGATTGTGCATTGGCAGAAACGCCGACGATGCCGATGGCAGCGGCGGCGATCAAAGTATTAAAACGACCCATTTTCGAATGTCCTCCCTTGGGTATGTCCTAGGGAGTATTTCATTTCTGATTGGGGATGTTAAATGCAATGCTCTGCAATTAAAATATCAGTTTCGGTATTTAGTGCCGGCGAATACTGTTCAGCATCTCAACTACGGACCGAAACTGATATTTTAATTGCAGAGCATTGCATTTAACATCCCCAATCAGAAATGAAATACTCCCTAGGACATACCCAAGGGAGGACATTCGAAAATGGGTC
>JBCCYF010000115.1:0-14185 GCA_039190275.1 Pseudomonadota bacterium
AAAAGTAACATCCCGCTGAAACAGCGCATGTGTTCCCAGCAGGACCTGGATCTCACCAGCCGCCGTCGCTGCAAGTTTCGCGGCCCGCTCGGCCCCTTTGTCCCGCCCGGTAAGAATTTCGATGCGCACGCCAACCGCCGCCGCCAGCGGTGCCAGTCCACCCATGTGTTGCCGCGCCAGGATTTCGGTCGGGGCCATAAGGGCCGCCTGTCCCCCCGCCTCGACCGCACCAAGCATCGCCAAAAGGGCGACCAGCGTCTTGCCCGACCCGACATCGCCCTGCAGCAGGCGATTCATTCGGCGCGGCGCGGCCATGTCGGACAAAATTTCGGTGACCGCGCGGTCCTGCGCCGCGGTCGGCGCGTAGGGCAACCCTGCCTTCACGGCCGATTGCAGCCGGCTTGTGGCATGGGTTTCGATACCGGGGCGGCGGCGTTCCGTTGCACGGGCAAGCGCGAGCGTCAATTGGTGCACAAAAACTTCGTCATAGGCCAGCCGGGCCCGGTGCGCCGCCCGTGGTGCGAGCTCGGCTTCGGACTGGGGAGTATGCGCAGCGCAAACAGCCGTCTGCCAGTCCGGCCATCCGTTGCGCAGAAGAAGTTGCGGATCGATCCATTCCTGCAAGGCGGGCGCCAGCGCGACCGCAGCCGCAGCCGCCCGCGCCATAGTCTTTTGCGTCACACCCTGCGTAAGAGGATACACCGGCTCGAACATCGGCAAATCCGGTGCCGACTCCGGCGCGAGAATATAGTCGGGATGCGCCATTTGAATACGACCGTCGAAGGTCTCGATCCGGCCCGAAATCAGCCGACGCTGACCCGATGGGAGTTGCCGCTGCAACCAGTCGGAGCGCGGGTGGAAGAATATCAGCTCAAACTCGGTATGCGCGTCCTGGACAAACACCCGGTACGGTCGGCCACGCGCCTTTGGCGCCTGATGCAGCCCGACGGTAACTTCGACGGTCGCAACGCCCGGGGTCTTGGCGCCCTGAACCGAAGCGGTCGGCGTCCTGTTGATTCCGCCGACCGGCAGGGTGAACAGAAGGTCGCGGGGGCGCGTAACACCCAACCTTTGCAGGGCATCCGCCGACTTCGGTCCCACACCGGGCAAACCGGTCAGGTCCGCGAACAGGCTGAATAACTCTTGTGGACGGCCGTTCGTCATGCGCACACCTGACCGGATGCGCGTTCCGGGATCAACCGATCAATGCGCGCCATGCCTCCTCAGTCATTACATTCACGCCCAAGGCTTCGGCCTTGGTCAGCTTCGATCCTGCGCCGGGTCCGGCAACCAGGATGTCCGTTTTCGCGGAAACAGAGCCCGAGACTTTGGCGCCCAACCCTTCTGCGGTGGCTTTGGCCTCGGCCCGGGTCATGGTTTCCAGAGTGCCGGTGAAAACGACGGTCTTTCCGCGCACGGGCGAGTCGTCAGTCACTGTGTCGATGACCGGCTGCACATCCAGCTGCTCAAGCAGGCGGTCGACCGCCGCGCGGTTGGTCGCTTCGTGAAAGAAGTCGACAAGCGCGGCGGCCATAACCGCGCCTACACCGTCAATAGCATTCAGGGCGTCCCACTCTGGACCTTCTTGCGCGCGCGCAGCCTCAAGCGAGGTGTGAAAGGCCTCCCAGTTACCATATGTCCGCGCAAGAAGCGCGGCCGAGGACTCGCCGACGTGGCGGATACCCAGGCCGAAAATCAGCCGGTTCAGCGGGATAGCCCGCCTGTCGTCAATGGCGCTGAACAGGTTTGCCGCCGACTTTGGGCCCCAGCCCTCGCGCTCTTGCAACGGCGCTGCATGCTCTGGACCATGACGGTTCCGCAGGGTGAAAATGTCGGCGGGTTCCTTTACCCATCCATCCTCGAAAAACACTTCAACCTGTTTCGTGCCGAGCCCTTCGATGTCAAACGCCGCGCGGGATACGAAATGCTTGAGCTTTTCGACGGCCTGCGCCGGGCAGATCAGACCGCCGGTGCACCGTGCCACCGCCTCTCCAGCCTCGCGGATCACATCCGAGCCGCACTCGGGGCAAACCAGTGGAAACACAAATGGTTTCGTCGTTCTTGGACGGCGCGACAGATCCACATCCTTGACCTTGGGGATCACATCGCCGGCGCGGTAGACGCTGACCCAATCGCCCTCGCGCAGGTCGCGGCCCTCGCGGATCGGTGCACCATTGCTGTCACGCCCGGCGATGTAGTCCGCGTTATGCAACGTCGCGTTTGAAACGACGACACCCCCAACCGTGACCGGCGTAAGACGGGCGACCGGGGACAATGCACCGGTTCGACCGACCTGTATTTCGATTTTCTCAAGCTGGGTGATACCGACCTCGGCAGGAAATTTATGGGCGACGGCCCAGCGCGGAGTGGTACTGCGCAGCCCCAGACGCCGCTGCAGGTCCAGATCGTCGACCTTGTAGACCACACCGTCGATGTCATAGCCCAATGTTGCGCGCACCGCCTCGATGTGGCGATAGTGCGAGATCATCTCGGCGAGATTGGCGAAGGTTTTGGTGAGCGGATTTACCTTGAATCCAAGCTGGGCGAAGAGGTCCAAAACCTCGGATTGAGTGGCTCCCAGTGGAGCGCTGACCTCGCCCCAGGCATAGGCAAAGAAGCGCAGCGGCCGGGTTTTTGTGATCGACGCGTCCAGCTGTCGGAGCGATCCTGCGGCCGCATTGCGCGGATTTGCAAAGGTTTTCAGACCTGCATCACCCTGACGCGCGTTGAGCGCCCGAAAATTGTCATGGGACATATAGACTTCACCGCGCACTTCCAGCACGTCGGGCGCGTTCCGAAGTTCTGCCGGAATATCGTCGATGGTGCGTGCGTTTTCGGTGACGTTTTCGCCCGTTGTGCCGTCGCCCCGGGTTGCCGCCTGAACCAATATGCCGGCCTCATACCGCAGCGACAGAGACAGCCCATCAATCTTGGGCTCTGATACATAGGTCAGAGCATCCGTTTCGCTCAGCCCAAGGTACCGTCGCACTCGGATGTCGAAATCCTGCACGTCCTGTTCGGTAAAGGCATTGCCCAGCGACAACATCCGCTGGGCATGCTCCACCTTGCCAAACCCGCTTGCCGGCGCGGCGCCGACCTTATCGGAAGGGCTGTCGTCGCGTTTCAGATCCGGGAACCGCGCCTCGATAGCGGCGTTGCGACGCTTAAGCGCATCATAGTCAGCGTCTGAAATCCGCGGCGTATCCTGTTGATGATACGCTAGATTTGCCTCCTCCAGCGATTCCGCGAGGCGTTCCAACTCGGCGCGAGCCTGCGGTTTGCTGAGATCCTCGACGGCGATTACACCGGGCATACCGCCCTCCGCTTTACATCCTGGTTAAGATGTATGCCGCGGAGGCGGACCTGACCAGAGGGTTTTGGGGGCGCTCAGGCCCCCATAGCAATTTGCGACGGCTCGTCCTGCTGCATCGGCACCGTAATCGGGTCCCGCAACACATACCCACGGCCCCAGACCGTTTCGATAAAGCTCTCACCACCCGTGGCTTCGGTGATTTTCTTTCGCAACTTGCAGATGAAGACGTCGATAATCTTCAGCTCCGGCTCATCCATGCCGCCGTAAAGATGGTTTAGAAACATCTCTTTCGTCAAAGTTGTACCCTTGCGCAGGGAGAGAAGCTCCAGCATCTGATACTCTTTGCCGGTCAGATGTACCGGTACGCCGTCCACCTGCACGGTTTTGGCGTCAAGGTTAACCTGCACCGGCCCAGTGGTGATGATCGACTGTGCGTGACCTTTGGACCGACGAACAATCGCATGGATCCGCGCGATCAATTCCTCCCGATGGAAAGGCTTGGTCATATAGTCATCTGCACCGAACCCGAACCCTTTGATTTTATTGTCCGTATCGTCCAGTCCGGACAGGATCAGGATTGGGGTTTCGATCTTTGACATCCGCAACTGACGGAGCACTTCATGCCCCGTCATATCCGGCAGGTTCAAGTCCAAGAGGATCAGGTCATAATCATACAGACGTGCAAGATCGATCCCTTCTTCCCCAAGGTCGGTGGCGTAAACGTTGAGATTGGCACTGTTCAGCATCATCTCTACGGATTTCGAGGTAGTCGGGTCGTCTTCTACGAGTAGCACGCGCATCTCTGACCTCCGGTCGATTGATTAATCTTAACAACACCAGGTTGTTTAAGACGCAATGGTTAACCAGAAATTACCACCCGTACTGGTTGATCGCAATACTCGTTAAAATTGCCTATATTTCTGCACTGCTGTTGCACGGAGCGCACTTGTTCCATGGGTTTCCATGGAGATTCTCCAGCTGTGAAGCTCTTCACTGCTGATTCCATACATTTCCTGTGCTTCCGCCTCACTCAACAGTCCGGCGTTTACCGCCATGACGATAACGGCCTTGCGCCGCGCCACCCAGCGCCGCGTATTGCGCGGTGGTAAATCGGACCGCGTGAGTTTAGAACCGTCGGCCAGTGTGACGTAGACAGGGCCTTTGTCGCGCCTGATATACATGTTTCAATTCCCATTTCTCCTTACACCCGGCGCAAGAAATAGGTCACAGCCCTTAACTCACAGTGAAGTCGGTCCTTGAGAGTGTTGAAAGTTTTACTATATTCGCCGCACTTCCGGAGACCCGCCATGACCCTAGCCGCCCGTGTCCCTGACACATTGCCTCTGAATTCGCTCGGCTTTCGCAAACCGGTGGCGCAAACCCGCGTCATCGTTGCGATGTCGGGCGGCGTGGACAGCTCGGTTGTGGCCGCGTTGCTGGCCCGCGAGGGGTACGATGTCGTCGGCATAACATTGCAACTCTACGATCACGGCGCGGCGCTGGCCAAGAAGGGCGCCTGCTGCGCCGGGCGGGATATCCACGACGCGCGCCGTGTGGCCGAGGAGATGGGTTTTCCCCATTATGTTCTCGATTATGAAAACCAGTTTCGGGAAAGCGTGATCGACGAATTTGCCGATGCCTATCTGGCAGGGGCCACTCCTGTGCCCTGTATCCGCTGTAACGAGCGCGTGAAATTCAGGGATCTTCTGGCGACCGCCAAGGATCTGGACGCGGACTGCATGGCCACAGGCCATTATATACAGCGGGCCATGGGCACGGCTGGCCCCGAACTGCACCGTGCTGCGGACCCTGATCGGGACCAAAGCTATTTTCTGTTCTCGACCACCGCCGCCCAACTCGACTATCTGCGGTTCCCTCTCGGGCACCTAAAGTCCAAGGCAGACACACGCGCGCTGGCACATGAATTCGGCCTGGTTGTTGCGGACAAGCCAGACAGCCAGGACATCTGCTTTGTGCCAAATGGTTCCTATGCGGCCGTCATCGAGAAGTTACGCCCGGGCGCAGCTGAGCCCGGTGACATCGTGGATATGTCCGGCGCGGTGCTGGGCCAGCACAAAGGCGTGATTCACTACACCATCGGTCAGCGTCGCGGTCTGGGCATCGGCGGCGGCGCACCGCTTTACGTCGTCAAACTCGACCCGGACAGGCGTCACGTTGTCGTCGGTCCGCGGGACGCGCTGGCCACGGCGCGCATTCCCGTGGCCGACGTGAACTGGCTGGGCGACGGCGCATTCCAAGATGCCTCAACCAACGGATGGGAAATTGAGGTTAAGGTACGTTCCACGCGCCCGCCCAAGCCCGCCCGGGTCTGGCCGACTGGCCCGACGACCGCAACGGTCGAACTCCTTGCACCTGAAGACGGCGTGGCCCCTGGTCAGGCCTGCGTGTTCTATGCACCCGAGGGCCCACGCGTGCTGGGCGGAGGCTGGATTACACGCTAGTGCCCAATTCTTCATCACTAAGTATCTGAATATTGCCATACTATTGGCCAATTTCTGCCGGAACCACGTGGTGATCGAAACACGCTTCCTCGGACTACGGAATGGCGGTAACAAATATGCGAGTTGTGTTATCTGTCCACGATCGCGTTGGGACACCCGATAACGAGATAACCACGTTTCCGAAACACATCCACTGTACTTTGGCGGACACAACGCGGCGGAGCACGGACGTATGGTCACCCTTAATGCTAACCAGCTGACCTTTGCGGGCAGCGATTTTGCCAGTGGCGGGATTGCGGGCAATCCGGGCGAGGCGACACGCACGCTAACGCCAAATGGTAGTGTGTTCGGCGATGACGAGATCATCGTGACAACCTTCAACAGCGATGGGTCGAGCATTACGCGGATCGACGTGTTCGCCGATCAGGCGGCATTTGATGCCGCCAACAGCCTTGATGACGCAGACACCTCGTTCTGGGATCTGAACAATACCGGGAGCAATGCAGCCGCCGGGGACGGCAACGCGCTTCAGATCCAGAACGGCAATGAGGGTGATACGTTCAAAGCCTTCAATAGTCCGGGGAATTTCCGCGAGGACGGAAATGGCAGTTCGCTACCTGGCAATGTTCTGTTGTTTGCACCGGGATCCGACATTGCAAATGCCAGCGGGCCGGTGGTGATCGACGTCGACACTGATCAAGACGGCGACACCAGCTTCAACCCCTTCGATATCCCCTGTTTCGCAATTGGAACGATGATCCTGACGCCCTATGGCTCTCGTCCGATCGAGGATCTGGAAGTTGGCGATCGGGTGGTAACACGCGACCATGGCGCGCAGGAGATCCGGTGGATCGGGCGCCGCACGGTGGCGGCATCGGGGCATCGCGCGCCAGTGGTGATCACCGAAGGCACCTTTGGCAATCGGCGCAACTTGACGGTATCGCCCAACCACCGGATGGTGATCAGTGGCCGCATGGCCGAAGCATTGTTTGGCGAGCCAGAGTATCTTGTCGCAGCAATTGATCTGATTGACGGCGATCGCGTGTATCGCAAGAACGGCGGGATGATCACCTACATCCATATCGCCTTTGACCGACACGAGATCATTTATGCCGAAGGCGCATTGACGGAATCGCTTATGCCGACGGCCAAGGACGCTGCCGCATTTGGCGCCAACGGCATCCGGGAATTGCGCGACATATTCCCCGAGCTTCTGGATCATACCGACGAAAACACGGTGATAGCGCGCCCCGCCCTCGACAAGGTGCAAGCGCGCTTGCTGAGCTGACGGGGGCCGATCAAGGATCAATGTCGGCACCGGTTTCTGCTTCGAAGCGCCGCGCGAAGATGGTTTTAAACGCGCCCAGGAACCTCTGGTCCGACCAGTTGCTGCAAATCCGGTTGTCCTGCATGCCCCCCACGGCCGCCAGTGCCGCCGTCGCATCCCAGTCAGCAACGCCCCGCGCCAGCGCGCAAACCTCCTGCATGCCATCAAGCGCCGCGAAGGCATAATCCGAACGTCCGAAGGCAATCACCGGGGCGCCGCTCAACAACCCCTCGTATCCGACACCTGAGTTCTGCACACAGAGCACATGTTTGGACAGGCACTCTTGCAGCGACCCCTCGAACCGCTCAATGCCGGTAAACCGCCGGGCGACCTGCTCTAGCTTTCCGTGGTCCTTGGGGTGCGGACGAAACGACACCGCGCAGCCCATGGCGCGTCCCAGCGACTGTGCCTGTTCAAACACGTCTTCCCACGGCCGGTGAAACACGGCAACCGTGTCGTTGAACACCTGACCCATCACAACGATGCGCCGGTCCGCCTCCATGGCGCTTCCCTCGGGCGTTGCAATCTTGGTACCCACCTTCCGATACTCGGCCAGGACATCCTCGCCGCGCGCAAGATCCGGCGTAAGCGACCTGTCGATCAGGGACGACCAGCCGCTGTAGCCGGTTGCATCCAGGGTGAAATAGCTGGTCACATAGTCCAGCTTGAGGTGCAGCACACCGGATCTCGGGCGGGCCGAATGCGTGTGATAGGTCAGATAGCAGCGGCGCGGAAGGTGCACCAACGGCGCCTTGCGGCCGCGATGCGCGACATGGGCGTATCCCGCCGTGTCCAGCGCGGCAAACAATCGGTCATAAAACGCCCGGATACCGGGCTGACCGCGCCGATAGCTGCGCGGGACATAGATATGAAGTGGTCCCGAACCCAGCATGGCCATACCCCCGTTGCGTCGTGCCGTTGTTGACAGGACGGCCAGTGGTCGATGCGCCGCCTGATGCGTATGTCCGTGAGGCTACCACCGGTCCTAAGGTCAGGTGAAGTCGGGACAGTGGCCGGGGATGTCAATTCGCCCGACCGCACCCCACGCCATCGGTGTCCGGTGCCCGCCCGCGGTCAGTCAGAGACTGCTGCACACTGTCCCCCTCCCTTTCCACATTCACATCCGCGACTACAGCGGCGCTCACCGGGTGACACCCGTCCCAATAAGGTGTAGCTTGCGGACATGCCGGCACAAGATCGGCGATCTGAGGCACGACCATACACGCAGAGGAGCCACGCTCATGTCCCTTACCCGCCGAAGCCTGATTCTATCCGGTGCCGCCGTCGCCGCAGGGTGTACCGGCGCACCACGCACCGGACAGTTGATCGACCAGGACGTCGCCGCCAGCCGAAACCTGTTGTTCTCCAGCGTTCCTGGCACCCAAAGCCTTTATGAACGATCAGCGGGTGTGCTGATCATTCCAAACATAATCGAGGGCGGTTTCGTCCTGAGCGGCGCCTATGGCGAAGGGGCCCTGTTGGTTGGCGAAGCCACCGTCGACTATATGTCAGTCACGGCTGCAGCCTTCGGGTTGCAGATCGGCGGGCAAAGCTATGCGCAGGCGATGTTCTTTACCACACCCGAAGCACTGGCAAACTTCCGCCAAACCGACGGCTGGGAAGTTGGCGTCGACGCGGAGGTCGCAGTCCTTGAGGATGGTGCCGCCATCGGGACCTCCACCGCGTTGCTTAGCCAGCCGATCTACCAGATCATCTATGGCCAGCGCGGCCTGATCGTCGGTGCCAGCCTTGAAGGTGCGAAGTACAGCCGGCTCATCCGGTAGCACCGCTGGTGGACGGCCCCGGGCACTGTTGATACACCAAAGTACCCGCTAAAAGAGCCACGCCACCCGATGATCAAGACGACGTTCAAATGGACACTGCGCCTGCTGATCTCGCTGGGTGTATTGCTGCTGGCCGGTGCCGGTCTGGGGTATTATCTGGCCTCGCATTCGATCCCGACATACGAAGCCGAGTGGCGCCTTCCCGAGGCACCGGCCGATATTGAGATCGTGCGCAACAATCATGCGGTGCCTCACATATTCTCGGACAGTGACTTAGGGGTGTTCTATGGCCTCGGTTTTGCCCATGCGCAGGACCGCTTGTGGCAATTGACCATGCTGCGCCGGGTGGCCCAGGGGCGCCTGGCGGAACTGTTCGGCGAAAGCCAGGTCAGCAACGACCACCTGTTGCGCGCCCTTGACCTCTACGGCGCCGCGCGGGAGGCGGCCGAAGCGACCTCGCCACGGGCCATGGCCGAACTGCAGGCCTACGCCGATGGCGTGAACGGATATCTGTCGTTGATCCAGGCTGAGGCGTTGGGGCGCGGCGCGCCGGAGTTCTTTCTGTTCGAACCCTCCATTTCGCTATGGACACCCGTCGACAGCCTGGCCGCCGCAAAGGTCTTTGCCCTGCAATTGACGGATAAGGCAGAACTGGAAGTCTTGCGCGCGACGTTGTTGCTGCGCCTTCCGCCCGAACGCGTTGCCGACATCCTGCCCGAGGCACCCAAGGCCGTCATTGACCTGCCCGATTATGCCGCCCATCTGGGTGTCGATCCAACCATGTTTGCAGATGTGACCCAAGGATCATCACGGTCCATTCTCCCACCGATCGGCCACGCAGGCGCATCGAATGCCTTTGCTGCAGCGTCCAGTCGCGCTGCAGCGGGCGCGCCCCTGCTGGGGACCGACCCGCATCTGAGCCTAACAGCGCCTGGACCGTTTTACCTGGCACGCATGGAGCTCAGCACAGGTGGTGTGATCGGGGCGACGGTTCCGGGGCTTCCGGCGGTCTACATCGGACGCAACCAGAACCTCGCCTGGGGGCTGACAAGCAGCTACATCGACAATCAGGACATCTATATCGAGCGCTTGTCCGAGGGCGATCCGGGCCGCTATGACACACCCAATGGGCCGGAGCCCTTTAGGGTCCGTGACAGCGTCATCCGAATTGCCGGCGACGTGCCGCGGACCGTACAACTCAGCTGGACACGGCACGGTCCGGTGATCCCTGCACCCCATTTCAACGCCGCAAGCGTCACGCCAGCGGGCCATGTTGCAGCACTCGCATGGACGGCGCTCGACCCTGATGATCGGAGTGTCGAGGGCAGTCTGGCCCTTATGCGCGCGCAGAACATCGATGCCGCGCTTGAGAACCTTGAGTATTTCGTCGCACCGTCCATGAACCTTACTCTGGCCTCGTCCGAGGGGATCGCCCTTCAGGCCATTGGGCGCGCACCGGCTCGTGATCCGGCGCATGACAGTCAGGGGCGTTTCCCCGCAGCCGGATGGGTCAGCCAAAACGACTGGCAGGGCGCCCTACCGCCGGATGAGGCCCCCGGCGTCCGTGACCCCGAGGGCGGCATCGTCGTCAACACAAACAACCGCATCACCGATACCGCCTTTCCCAGACACTGGAGCTTTGACTGGGGCGATGCGCACCGCATCGCTCGGGCCGAGGACCTGCTGAACGGGCGCGAGTTTCATACGCTCGACAGTTTTATCGAGGTGCAGACCGACACGGTCTCGCCGGCCGCCCGCGCCCTCCTGCCGCTGATTGCCCAGAACCTGTGGTATCAGGATCAGCCGGCCCCGACCGACAGCGCCGAGCGGCTGAAGCAGACGGCGCTTGAGGCGCTGGCAGAATGGTCAGGCGATATGTCCGAGCACAGTTTTGAGCCGCTGGTCTTTGCGGCCTGGACCCGCGCCTTGCAGCGCCGGTTGATCATCGACGAACTTGGCGCGCTGGCACGGGAGTTTGCGAACCCGGATCCCCTGTTTCTTGAACGGGTCTTCCGAGACGTCGACAACGCCAGCGTCTGGTGCGACATCGTCCAGTCCGACGCCGTGGAAACTTGCCAGTCGATCGCCGAGGTGGCACTCGAAGATGCCCTCCTGCTTCTGACCGAAACCTACGGCGGCAGGATTGATGGTTGGCGCTGGGGCGCCGCGCACAGGGCGACACACCGCCACCCGGTCCTGGGCGACCAGCCAGCCCTCAGCTGGTTGGTGAATATAGTGCAGGAAACCCCGGGCGGGGACACCACGCTGCTGCGTGGGCTCAGTTCGGGCGACGGACCGCTCCCGCATGCGAATGTGCATGCCAGCACGTTTCGCGCCGTTGTCGACTTCGCGGACCCCGAATCCTCGGTCTTTATTGCTTCAACCGGACAAAGCGGTCATCCCTTGTCGCGACACTATGACGATCTTTCCATTCTGTGGCGCCGGGGCGAGTACATCCCTATGGCGCTTGACCCGAGCCTGGCGCGGGGTGGATCGGTTGGCGTAACCCGGCTGCTTTCCAGCCCCTAGCGGATGCGAAACCGCATTCGGGACCCCATATATAACTCAGGCAATGAGAGGGCGGCGAATGCATGTCGGAATTGTCGGTGCGGGAATGGTCGGAAGTGCGGCGGGATA
Organism: Pseudomonadota bacterium; assembly: GCA_039190275.1. Lineage (GTDB taxonomy): Bacteria > Pseudomonadota > Alphaproteobacteria > Rhodobacterales > Rhodobacteraceae > Halovulum. The sequence continues at coordinate 11,524 of JBCCYF010000115.1, forward strand.
CGCGTTGGCCCTGGCTGGCTTCGTTTCCCGGATCACGCTGATTGACCAGAATGACGCGTTGGCCGAAGCCCAGGCCGAGGATATTGCACATGCGGTCCCCTTTGCAGCCAGCACCGTTGTGACATCTGGGGGGTATGACGCACTGGCGGGTTGCGGCGTGGTTATATTGGCAGCCGGTGTCAACCAGAAGCCGGGCGAAACCAGGCTTGAACTGTTGGAACGCAACGCTGCGGTATTCCGCGATGTGCTGGACCAAGTACTCCCTCAGGCACCTGAGGCTATCCTGCTGGTCGCGACGAACCCGGTCGACATCATGACCTATATCACGCAACGGATAAGCGGCCTTCGACCGGGTCAGGTGATTGGTTCCGGTACTATTCTGGACACCGCACGGTTTCGCAGCCTGCTGGGGGCGCATCTGAGGATTTCGCCGCATTCGGTGCATGCCTATGTACTGGGCGAGCATGGCGACAGCGAGGTTCTGGCCTGGTCCAACGCCCGCGCCGGTTCTGTCCCGATCACGGAGTTCGCAGCGCAGATCGCTGCCCCGATCACGGCACAGGTTCGCGCGCGGATTGACGAGGGTGTGCGACGCGCAGCTTATCGGATCATCCAGGGAAAAGGGGCGACATGGTACGGGATCGGGGCCGGGCTCTCGCGCATTGTGCGGGCCATTGTTCACGATGAACAGGCGGTTCTGTCTGCTTCGGTGGTCACGGACACGGTGCTGGGTGTATCGGACGTAGCCCTTTCATTGCCACGTATCATCGGCGCGTCCGGCGTCGTGGCGACCCTGAAGCCGGAACTTGCCGAAGACGAGCGGGACGGACTGAAAAAGAGCGCGGAACTGATACACGCCGCAGCGGCACAGATTGATCTGAGCGGTCGCATCGGCGCATAGACTGCGGCAGTCCCAGACGTCTGGCGTGCGATCCTCTTGCCTGTGACCTGTAACCAGACATGAGGAATTTCGCCTAGCGCGTTGTATTATCTATTTAATGCCGCATCGACCGATGCGCTGCAACTGAGCGCCGCCAAGTCAAGCGCCGGGACAGCAATGTATCGACGATGCCGTGCAAAAGCACCGGATAAGTCCCGGGGTCCGTTTCGATGTCGCGACCCAAGGGACTTATCACAGTGGCGGCAGCACCGGTTCTGTCACTCATCCTGTCGACCAGACCCGGAACAGACGACGGTTAGACCCAACCACCGCCGACATCATAGGCGCATACCCGGTCACTGATCTCTGCGACACGTGCAGGGACAGGATCCACCACGTCACCCAGGGCAATCGCACCGGCAGCAGACCGGCAAAGCGCACCGCTTAGCGGATCAAACCAAGCACGCGGATCAGACGCGTCGTGATGATCATGGTCCCCATTCTGATCGTCGCGGCTGGTACCGAACACCAGCCCCTGGCGACTTTCCGGAAGCTTTGCGTCCGGTGCCAGGGCGGTTGCGGACCCTCCGAACCAGCACTGTGGGCGCCTGCCCCGCGCTATCTACCAGGCTCGCGACCGGTTCGGGCTGGATGTACTTCGCGCAGAGGGTGCAGCGTCACAGCCGCCGGTGGCGTATCGCGCATTGGATTTCCTGGTTAAGCACGGGTTTGCGCATCGGATTGAACGCCTTAACGCCTTCATCGCTTGCGCTTGCCCCGGCGAAGCGCATGCCCCCGCATTCCTGATATGCCGCAAGTGCGATGCAGTGGCAGAAGCGACCCCTGACCCCAGCCTTGGCCCTGTCGCGCGCGAGGCTGGATTTAAGATTGAGTATACCGTCATCGAAGCCCAGGGTGTTTGCCCAAATTGCACCGACGAAGCCAAAGCATAAGCCTGGTCATAGTCCAGGGCCTCGTTGCGCGCCTGGGTCGCCAGCGCATGTTGCACGGCGTCACCCTGGCTGTTCAGCCCAAGGGGCGTGTGACAACTAAAGGCCCTGGTGAACACATTCACGCTGCTGCGGGCACTGATCGGCGCCGTAATGCCCACGGCAGCCCCGGTCACGCGGGTCCGCGGTGGGGCATGCCAGCGGAATTGATCCCAAGTGCAAGCAGTTGGTTGTGCCACCATTCCCTGCGATGTTCATCATCCCCGCTGCCATCTGCCCGGTCGCCAGTACGCCCGGGCGGAAACAACCAAAGCTGTGGGGATTGGCGCGCTCCCGGCAGTCGGAGGCGTGCAACTGGTGTACCGCTTCGACACGCCCGGAGGGCCGATCATAGGGTCCCTTGCGTCGGTCACGCTTCTGATGAGCGTATTGGGCAGTGCGATGCGCAACGCGTGAGGCCAGAACAATCTGCCCATCTCGTTTGTCACCAGACACTGAATGAAATCAGAACGTTCGACGGACTAAATGATACATCCCGTTTATCGTCAAAGGCGAAACCACATTGGGATAACAACAACGGGCACCGCATGATCAGACGGGTTCTTCGGCGCCTACTTTCGTCGCAAACTTCGTGAAAAAGGAAGCCGACAGTTTCTTTGCCGTGCCCTGGATCAGACGGCTGCCCAGCTGGGCCAGCTTGCCGCCAACATCCGCACTGGCCGTGTAGCGCAACATGGTTTGCGTTCCCTGGGCTTCCAACGATACATTTGCGCCCCCTTTTGCAAATCCCGCGGCCCCCCCCGTGCCCTCACCGGTCAGCGAGAACCGCTCA
>JBCCYF010000116.1:0-14180 GCA_039190275.1 Pseudomonadota bacterium
AGTATGCTTGCGACTCTGACATTGTTTTTGGCCGCCACAGGTTTTGCAGTGGCAAAGCTGGTGAGCCAGCCAAAGGCCCAGCCGGTACGGCGCAATACCAGGGACCGAGGGCACCGCTGACCTCACCTTCGACCACCAAAGCGTTTGAATTCGACAACGTTGGTGGACCCAAACGCGGAACCCATTCCGCGTTTGTTTCAAAAAGCAATGAGTTGGTTGCTATACCTAACCGGCATTCTGCGCCTTAGACGCGGCCTTGTGCTATGCCCTCTGGGCGCCCGTCGCTGCGATTAACGCGATCCTCCTACGTAAGTTCGCCCTCAGCCCGAAAGGGTCTGGTGACGGCGATGTATTCGCAAGCCAGTCCAGCTCACAGAACAAAGTCAGTCACCGCCGCGTCCCCGCCACTAAGCGTAATCGAGCCGTTCCCGCCCAAAGCATCCAGATCCACCACAGTATCGGGGCCGGAACGGGAAATTGCAGCACGCAGGTCAGCCGTATCCGAAACGTCCAGCGCCCGAATATCGATCCGGTCCAGGCCGGATATGAAATCGGTGATCACATCATCACCGGACCGCACTCCAAATACGAAGCGATCCGCGCCGCCGTTGCCGGTCAGAATGTCGTTGCTGCGTCCGCCATCAATCTGATCGCGCCCACCACCGCCGGACACGACATCTTCTCCCTTGCCGGCGCGTAAGTCATCTGCGCCGTTCTTGCCGCGCAACATGTCGTTGCCCGACCCACCGACAAGTTGGTCATCGCCGGCGCGTCCATTCAGTTTGTCATTGCCACCGCCGCCGCGAAGCATATCGTCCAACGCGCCGCCGCGCAGCATGTCTTCGCCGCGCCCACCACGCACAACACCGCTGCTTCCGTCGCCTTTGGCATTGTAAACATCATCACCGCCTGAGAGGCCTATGCTGCCGAGGATTTCTCCGCTGTTCTCGATATTTTCCGAGCCCACGCCGCCGCGCACCGCTGTACCCGACGGGACCTCAATAGTCCCGGTGTTCAACACAGAAACACCCTCGGATCCCCGCATGTCCAGCGCCAGCTGGCCACCGGCGATGCGCCCCGCGTTTTCGATCGTGTGGCCCACGCCTTCAATCCGGACGCCGACGTTTGCGCCGTCCACCTGACCGCTCGCCGCGACCAACAGCATGTTATCGTTGCTCTGCGCGGCCATCAGAACCCCTACCGGGCCGCTTGCCGTTCCTGCCAGGGCATAGCTGACCTGATCAAAATCCCCGAAGTCGAACGCAACGTCATCATCGCTGACGGTTTGCCCTTCAAGCGTTGCGAACATCTGACCATCGGCGGACACGTCGACCCCATCCGTTGTCGATCCCGTCTCGATAATCGCCGGGGCCACACCGTTCTCGCTGCTGAGCAACGGTGCCAGCAGATCAATCGCATTTTGCCTGAGCGTGGTCCAGTCATCGTTCAAGATGCCACCGGTATCCCCGGAATTCGGGTTCCAGGACCACCAGGCGAAACTCATTCCGGCATCCCCGTCTGCAAGGTCGCTATCGCCATCACCGTCGAAATCACCGGCGAGGTAGGACGTGATCGCCTCCGCCCAGGGAAGATCCGCCGCTTCGGTCAAGCGCGATCCGAACTCCCCCAAGAAAATGGGGGCGATCCCCTCTTCAAAAATGAAACCCCAGTTCTCTCGAAACACCTCGTAAAGATTGGATCCATCATTGAACCAGGGCTGGTTAAACACCGATGCCGGGTAGTCATGCGGCGAATAGACCAGCCGCCCGGCCACATCCAACTCAATAGGTCGGTCTCGAACACCGGCAAGCGAGCCACCCCACCAATAGGGTTGCCCCTCGTACTGTCCGACACCTTCGACAAAAACCAGCCAATCCGAGGCAACGGCAAGCACGGCATTCCCGGCAGCCTCGGCCGCGCGTGCCCAGTCATTGGCACCACCACCGCCCCATGTCGCCGCCCCGTGCGGTTCATTGTGCAGATCGGCACCGATCACGGCCGGGCTGTCCCCATAGCGCGCGGCCAGAAGCTCCCACATTTCGATCCATTCGGCTTCCGAATACTCCGGTGTGTACCACAGCCCGTTGCCATTGGGCCCCGCGCCCGAGTCGCTGCGGTGATGGTCGAGGATGATCTTCAGACCCACCTCGTCAGCATAGTCGACAAACTTGTCTATGATCTGCAGGGGGTTCAGCCCCACCAAATCCGGGTTGAGCCCGAAATCGATCCCATTGCCGGGGCGGCTGTTTGCATCAATGGCTTCGTGGCTGAACGGAAGGCGGATCGCATTGAACCCGGTCTCGACCATCTGGTCCATCATGTCCTGCCAGTTTCGCGCCCAAAGGCCATGCGGGGTCATGATATCGCTCTCAAGCCCGAACCAGTTTACCGCACGGATCTCGACCGCGGTGCCGGTGCTGTCGATGATCTGATTGCCCCGTGTGCTCAGCGGTCCGGGCGCGTCGAGTGTTGATGGTGTCATTCCGGCTGTACTCCATGTCCTGATACAGGCCCCACGCCACGACCCTAACGTCCAGGCAAGCCACAAAGAAGGCACCTTGATCAGCCTTAGAATTTGAGCGAATTCCTGCAGGTGTCAGCGCCCATTGCCCTCGCCCCGACCCAGGGATAAAGACAGACTGGCATCACATCAGCTCAGGAGCATTTCGATGGCCGCGTATCAATATGTCTACCATATGGATGGGGTGTCCAAGACCTATCCCGGTGGAAAGAAATGCTTTGAGAATATTCGTCTAAATTTCCTCCCAGGGGTCAAGATCGGCGTGGTGGGCGTGAACGGTGCAGGCAAATCGACCCTGATGCGGATCATGGCCGGGATCGACAAGGATTTTTCAGGCGAAGCTTGGGTCGCCGAGGGGGCGCGGGTCGGTTACCTGCCGCAGGAACCTGCCCTTGATGAAACGGTAACAGTTCGTGAAAACGTGATGCAGGGCGTGGCCGCCAAGAAAGCTTTGTTGGACGAGTTCAACGATACCGCGATGAAGATTGCGGATGAGCCGGATCTGATGGACAAGATGACCGAGCTGCAGGACGAGATCGACGCGCAAAACCTGTGGGATCTGGACAGTCAGATCGATATCGCCATGGAGGCCTTGCGGTGCCCCCCGGATGATGCGGATCCCAAAACGCTTTCAGGCGGTGAACGGCGGCGCGTGGCGCTCTGCAAGCTATTGCTGGAAGCACCTGAAATGCTGCTGCTGGACGAGCCGACAAACCATCTGGACGCCGAAACCATCGCCTGGCTGCAAAAGCATCTGATCGAGTACAAGGGCACCATTCTGATTGTGACCCACGACAGGTACTTTCTGGATGACATCACGGGCTGGATCCTGGAATTGGACCGCGGGCGCGGTATCCCCTACGAAGGGAACTACTCAGCTTGGCTTGAGCAGAAGTCCAAACGCCTGGCGCAGGAAGCACGGGAAGACAAGACCCGCCAGAAGACCCTTGAACGGGAGTTGGAGTGGATCCGCCAGGGGGCCAAGGCGCGCCAGGCGAAGCAGAAGGCCAGGATCAACGCCTACAACGACCTTGCAAACCAGTCCGAGCGCGAACGGATCAGCCGCGCGCAGATCGTGATCCCGAATGGGCCGCGCCTTGGATCGCAAGTGATCGAGGTCGAGGCGCTCCAAAAGGGGTTCGGCGACCGGCTTTTGATAGACGACCTGAATTTCTCGCTGCCGCCCGGGGGCATCGTGGGCGTGATAGGCCCGAACGGCGCAGGGAAGTCTACGCTGTTCCGCATGCTCACCGGTGAGGATCAACCTGACGGCGGTGAGATCAAGGTCGGCGATACGGTAAAACTCAGTTATGTCGATCAGTCGCGGGATGCCCTGGCGGATGACAAAACCGTTTGGGAAGAGATCTCGGACGGTCTAGACATCATCAAACTGGGGGACGCCGAGATCAACAGCCGCGCCTATGTGGGCGCGTTTAACTTCAAAGGCGGCGACCAGCAAAAGAAAATCGGACTTCTATCGGGCGGTGAACGCAACCGCGTGCATATGGCCAAACTCCTGCGCGAGGGAGGCAATGTGCTGCTGCTTGACGAGCCCACCAATGACTTGGACGTGGAGACACTGCGCGCGTTGGAGGATGCCCTTGCCGACTTCGCCGGCTGCGCGGTGATTATATCGCACGACCGCTTTTTCCTGGACCGGCTCTGCACCCATATCCTGGCGTTCGAGGGTGAAGCGCATGTTGAATGGTTCGAAGGAAATTTCGAGGATTACGAGGCCGATAAAATTCGACGTCTGGGTCCGGATGCGGTGGAACCAAAGCGGATCAAGTACAAGAAATTCGCGCGTTGAGTGTCGCGCGCCAGTAACGATTTGCGAAGAATGTGGATCACGTCGCATCGCAGTGATCGCGATGGAAACCTTACTCTTCACCCTGAAACCAGGAGTTTAAGAACCACTCTCGTTAAGCCTGACTGATCAAATGATCCGAAAGCCGCAGCGCCAATTGGACGATGGTAAAGGTGGGATTCGCGTGGCCCGAGGTTGCAAATACACTTGAGCCCGCCACATATAGGTTCTGGGAACCGATCACCTGGCAATTGGCATCAACCACGCCCAGATCCGGTGTATCAGCCATCCGGGTGCCGCCCATATGATGGCTACTTGATTCCAGCGGCAATTCCTCCGGAGGGCGCTCGGCCCACAGATCCGGGTCTATCTGCATCCGACCCAGTCCCGTGCGGATCAGAAATTGCGCCGCCTCGATTGTTGCGCGGCGCATGCTGCTGATATCGATTGGCTGAAGTTGCCAGTCAAACCCAATTTTGTACAGACCGAACCGGTCCTGATCAGGCAGCAGCATGATGCGGCTGTTCAAGTTCGGGGACTGCTCGCCGTTCACCTTGCTGGTGCCGACATAGAAGTAGTCCCTATTGTACTCAAGTGCTTGAATAAACGATGTTTCACCCACTTCATATTCGGTAAGCGGATCTGAACTCAGCCGCTCCAGCCACACGGCGGCGTTTAACATCCCCTCGGACCTGGCATAATCAGGCGCCGCGCTCAGCACCAGCTCCGGCACTGTACGCCGAAAGATCCGTTCAAGTTCGAAGTAGCGCGAGTGCGAGTACAGCCGTTTGGTGATGAAATAGGCGCCGTGGCGGACCCGCGGATGGTCCATGAAGCAGCGGCCCACCATATCACCTTGATTGCCAAAGCGGTTGTCATACTCGGCATTCAGGTGAAGCAGCGTGCGCGCGTTCTCCATCGCGCCCTTCGCAATGACAAATGTCTCGGCCGTAACCTCGGCCGTCAGATCGGCATAGTTGCGAAACTGCGCAGCGATGATCTGGCCGTTGTCGCCATCAACCTTGAAACGGGTGTGATTGGCGTTCAGGATGACATCTATTCCAGGTGTCTCCTCAAGTGCCTTTTCGTAATAGGTTCCAAACCGCCTGGAATCGTACGCCCGCAGGTCAAAAAGCTCATGTTCGGAACTGAACCGCTGCGTGATCAGGTCGATCGTACCACTGTCATCCGCTGGCGTGCGCAGGCTGTCGAAGGGTTCGGTCCCTATTATCTCGGCTGCGGCATTCTGGTACGGAGCCAGATCGTCATAGCCAATCGGCCAGCCGCTTAGCGGCACATCCGCGCGGCGGACAAAATCGCTGGGGTCCATCAGCAGGCATCGTCCAGTCCAATGACCCGATGTACCGCCCAGGTACCGCAGACGCGGCGTATCCAGCGGATGGCTGTCCAGGCCCAGAAGCGCGCCCTGATACAGGTCTTGGGACTCGGCCGTGAAATCCCGGTCTCCCGCTTCCATCAGAACCACCCGCTGCCCGGCCTCCGCCAGCTTCAGGGCAAGCGTTATTCCAGCCGGACCGGAACCGATTACGCAACAGTTGAAGGAAAGGTCTGCGGGCAACGTGCCCGTATTTGCATCATAAATCATTCATTCAATTTGATATCATCCGCGTCAAGCAACCACCCGTCCACAAAGACCATGTCAGGTGCCTTGACCCGCGGCAATGGATTGTCCTGAAGCTTAAGGCTGAGCACGCCAACCGCAGGCACGCCAACAGTGAGCCCCAGAACACTGCCGATCAGGACACGGCGCCCAACCCGGCGCCGCGGTGCCTTGGCTGTGCTGGTTTCAGAACTCATAGACCTCGTACTCCCGGACTACTGGAACAATCATACAACATGTGCATCCTATTTTGCTATCGTCGCGGGTCCCGGTCAACCAGCGCGATAGGGAAATTCTGAAGCGATCCCGCGCAGATAGGGTGCCTTACCGGGGTTAATTAACTGGTGAACGAGGAGATTTCGGGATCCCAGCCAATCCCGCGCCACCTGTACAAGTGACCGGGACACCACGCGACACGCAATAGTCGGCACGCAACTGTGGCAAGACCGTGGCGCACCACACTCTGCAGGTTGATTCGGTACCGGTGATCACTGTCCCGCTTGCGCGGTCCTGCGATGCATTCTAGCGTTGCAGGCATGTCAGGGTATGCGATCGACAAACCGATCTTTCGGCACCGGCAAGCCGCATCTGGCCTGCGCGTGGCAGGTGCACCCTATGGCAAACCCCAGGCATGGTGGCCGCCGCCAGAACTGTGACCGTACAGGAAATTTTCGGATTACAGCAAAGGAACGGACCTATGACACCGACTGTTGAACTGGGAACCGATGCACTCACCCTGAATTGGGGCGATGGCATCACCCGCGACTATCCCTATATCTGGCTACGCGACAATTGTCCGACCGGCTTTCACCCCAAGACATTCGAGCGTGTCGGGGATCTTATGGAAATCCCCGCGGCGCCCCGTGCAACGCACGCGGCCGTCGACCGGGGCGAGGCCGTGATCGACTGGCAGGATGACGGCCATGTCTCTCGGTTTGCACTCGATTGGCTGCGTGACAGCGCGCCGGGCACGGGGTCCGCCGATCCGGCCCAGGTTCCGGTCCGGATCTGGCGCGGGACGCCGCCGGATGGGGATCTCCCGCGGCATGACGCCCAAGCCATTCTTTCGGATGACGGCGCGTTGCAGACCTTCATGCTTGATGTCGCGGCACAAGGACTTGCGCTGGCCGTGAATGTCGGAACCGATCCCGAGAACAGCGTTGCGCTGGCCCTGCGGATCGGCTTTCTGCGCAAGACCAATTTCGGAACGACGTTCGAGGTCATCAACCGTCCGGACCCGAACAACCTGGCCTACACTGCCGAGCGTTTGCCGCTGCACACCGATCTTCCAAATCAGGAGGTGCCGCCGGGGTTTCAGTTTCTGCATTGTATCGCCAACGAGGCGACCGGTGGCGGGTCGCTCTTTGCGGATGGGTTTGCAATCGCCGAAGACATGCGTGCGGAGTCACCGGAGTTTTTTGCCCTGTTGTCTCAGGTCGCAATCCCCTTTCGGTTCCACGATGGCGAAACGGATTTGCGGGTTCACAGGCCGGTCATTACCCTTGATCACGCGGGAACTGTGATCGAGATCCGCTTTAACGCGCATATCGCCGGTGTCTTCGATATGCCGGCCGAGCAGATGCGGAACTATTACAACGCCTATCGGGCCTATATGACCCGCACGCGCGATGCGGGGTACATCCTTAACACCCGCCTACAAAGCGGCGAAATGGTGGTCTTCGACAATCGTCGCATCCTGCATGGTCGCGACGCTTTTGATCCAAGCACCGGGTTTCGCCACCTGCACGGCTGCTACGTTGATCGGGGAGAGTTTCAGGCACGATTGCGTCTACTGGCCCGGTCGGTCACCGCCTAACACAGATCCGACAGGGTGGACACTCTTCCCACCCTGTCCGGCGCACTAAGTTTCCGACGCAAATCCAATGAGTCCAACCCAAAACAGGCGCACATCACCTCGGCCTGCCTGCTCGAAAGCGTCGCCGAAGGACAGCTTGCAAGTTCGGGCGTTTTCCTTGGCCCAACGGAGCGGCGTGAAATCGCGCCGCCCGAGGGAGCGTGTGTCGACTTCGCACGCGACAGGTTTTGCAAAGCACTTCATAGGGCAGGCTCGCGGCGGTATTGCCGCGTGTCCGGCCTAGTCACCATCCCTGATGTTCAGCCCCATTTCCTCGTAGCGTTCCGCTTCATTCTGCCAGTTCTCCCGGACCTTCACTTCAAGGAACAGATGCACTTTACGCTGGAGGAACGCCTCAAGCTCTTCCCTTGCGGCGATTGAGACCTGTTTGATGGTCTCGCCTTTAGGCCCCAGTGCGATACCCCGGTGGCCGGTCCGGGCCACGTATATGATTTGTTGTACGCGGACCGAGCCGTTGCGATGGTCTTCCCACTGCTCGGTCTCGACGGTCAGCTGATACGGCAATTCCTGGTGCAGGCGCAGCGTAAGCTTCTCTCGCGTGATCTCAGCCGCTATCATCCGAAGCGATAAATCGGCAATCTGATCTTCGGGGTAGAGCCAGGGTCCTTGCGGCATGTGGCCGGCCAGCCAGGATTTGAGCGCGGCGACACCATGGCCCTTCTCTGCCGAGATCATAAAAGTCGCCGCAAACTCCTGCCGGGCATTGAGGTCTTCGGAGAGTTTCAGCAGGACTTCCCGCTTGACCCTGTCGATCTTGTTTATCGCCAGAACAAGCGTTTGATCACCGACGCGGTCGTTAAGCGCGTTCAAAATGGTGTCGACACCTTCTGTTAACCCTCTGTGCGCCTCGACCATCAGCACGACAATGTCCGCATCGGCAGCACCTGACCATGCGGCAGATACCATGGCACGGTCGAGCCGCCTGCGCGGGCGGAACAACCCAGGGGTATCGACAAAAACCAGTTGGGCGTCACCCTCCAGCGCGACACCGCGGATCCGTGTTCGCGTCGTCTGCACTTTATGCGTGACGATCGAGACCTTGGCCCCGACCATACGGTTCAGCAAGGTCGACTTACCCGCATTGGGTTCACCGATGAGCGCTACAAATCCGCAACGCGGTTCGCTCATGTGCCGCCGTCCAACTGCGCCAGCAGTGCAGCGGCAGCGGCCTGTTGTGCCGCGCGCTTGGATTGGGCGGTGGCGCTGGCCCGTGCACCGTTTGTGAGTTTGGCTGCCATGGTAAATACCGGGGCATGATCCGGTCCGCTGCGTTGTTCCTCGATATAGTCGGGCGGAGGCATCCCGCGGGCCTGCGCCCACTCCTGAAGCGAAGTTTTGGGATCACGGGTCTGCTCCTGCGCGTTGTCCAAACGCCTGCCCCACAGGCGGAGGATTAGGGTGCAAGCGGTATCGAAATCGCTATCCAGATACACGGCGGCGATCACCGCCTCCATCGCGTCACCCAGGAGCGCAACTTTGCGCCGGCCACCAGTAGCCTGTTCCGAACGGCCCATCAGCAACGCCGCGCCGAGATTGATGGAGGCGGCCACATCGGCACAGGCTTCCTTGCGGACCATTGCGTTGAACCGCGGCGCGAGTTCGCCTTCGGATGCATCCGCGTCCCGGTCGAGCAGTGCCTGCGCAATCGTCAGGCCCAGAACTCTGTCACCCAAAAACTCCAGGCGCTGATTGTCGCGCCCGTTCGATGACGAAAGCGAAGCGTGGGTTAGGGCCTCCACCAACAGACCTTTGCTGGTAAATTCATAACCGAGCCGTTCTTCGAAGGACGCCTGCGCCGCGTTCAGCTTCATACCCAACACCCGGTTAAACAGCCAGCGACATGCCGGGTGGTAATCGAACGGTCACCGCAACGATGAACCGTCCTGAACTTATAAACCACCAGTCCGGCCGACCCGCTCAATGCACCGCCTTGAAAAACCGGTCACCCCGCCAAGTCCAGAAGTACAGAATGGACGCACCGGCGGACGAAAACAGGATTCTGTCGGCGCGTCCGATGAGGTTTTCGTACGGCACAAAACCAACGCCGCCCGACGCCTGACTAAAGCGACTATCGACCGAGTTGTCGCGGTTATCACCCATGAAGAAGTAATGCCCTTCGGGCACTTCGAACGGGCCGCGATTGTCTGCCAGGGTTTCGCGGATGTTCAGCACATCATGCGTCACACCTTCGGGGAAGGTTTCGATGAACCGTTCCTTGGAACAATCGGCCCCGAGTCCCACCGCCCGTCCGCCCTTGCACTGCGGAAACGTTTGAAGAGGGCCCTGCTGCAGGTACGGCTCTACAAAGTCACCGGCCGGCTCCTGCGGGACCGGAGAACCATTCAGAAGGATCTGGCTGTTTTGGACCGTGATGCTGTCACCGGGCAGACCAACCACCCTTTTGATGTAGTCCTCTCCGTTTACCGGGTGGCGAAAAACGATCACATCCCCCCGCTTGGGTTCACCTCCAAGCAGTCGGCCCTTGCTGTCATCGAAAGCGCCGCACATGTTAAAGTCGCGGTAGCTGGGGCAGGACTGGGCGGAATACCCATAGGCAAACTTGTTGACGAACAAAAAGTCACCGATAAGCAGGGTGGACTTCATGGAACCGGAGGGAATCCAGAACGGCTGAACAATCAGCGTCCGGATAACGCCAGCAAGAACCAGCGCGTAGACGAGCGTTTTGACCAGTTCAAGGATACCACCCGAGGATTTGTTCTTCTTCGCCATCTACAAGCTGCCTGACCGTATCTGAATGCGCGCTTGTCGCGCCCCTATGGATGGGTGTCAAGCACGCTCGGGTCGCGCCTCGATCACAACGAACGCCTGTGCCCATGGGTGATCATCAGTGAGTGTGACGTGGATCTGCGCGGTATGGCCCGCAGGTGTCATTTGCGCCAGTCGATCGGCTGCCCAGCCGGTGACATGCATGATCGGTTGACCGGTTTCCAGGTTGCTCACCGCCATATCCCGCCAACTGATCCCCATGCGTAACCCGGTTCCCAGGGCCTTTGAGCACGCCTCCTTTGCCGCCCATCGTTTGGCATAGGTGCCCGGCGTATCGGCACGGCGCTCCGCCTTGGCCTGTTCGATATCGGTAAAGACACGGTTGCGAAATCGATCCCCGAACCGCTCCAGCGTTCCGCTGATCCGCTCAATGTTGCAAAGGTCGGTCCCAATACCAAGAATCATGTGTCGGACACTTCTAACTTCATTGGGTTCGACAGCGGCCGAACCCTGTTGCGTCGCAGTCAGAGCTATTTGACCGCACTGGCCGCGGTCGCGGCAAAGATTTCATCAAGTTCGGCGGCAATGGCCTCAAGTTCCGCACCGCCTTCGGACATGTAGGGCGCAAACACGGTCGAGGGCTGCTTGTAGCTGAGCGTTGCCGTGCCATCCAGGTTTTCCGTCACATAGAAACGGATCGGCGCTTCTATCATCGCCGCTGTCGACAGGCCCAGAACACGGACCGCGAAATCGTTGTTATATGCGCCAATGACCGTGTTGCCGGGGATGGTTATGCCCCGGCTTGCGGCAGCTTTGGTTGGCCCGGCCTGGGTCACAATCCCAAGACCATTGGCCTTGATCGCAGTACGGGTGGCCGCCAGCAGGTCAGCATGGCTTAGTTCCGTTGGCAAAACACTCCACCCCTCACGCTCGGTCATCTCAGCACCCGCCGGCAGGGAGAGCCCGACCACCAATGCCGCCGCAAGAGGTATCATCCGAAACATGAACGTATTCCTTATAATGTGGCTATGTTCTGCGCATAGCATAGTGCCTTTTTTCCGCGTCCGCACAAAGGTGTGATGGATCGTGTACTTGCGAGATTATGCCATATGCGCCACTTCTGCGCGATACATTCAGGAGGCTCCTATGCACCGACTTATCGCCGCTATCGCCCTGTTCATTTGCTTTGCGCTACCGATCAACGCCGCCGACACCCGCACAATGGTTGTCGCGGGCGGATGCTTCTGGTGCGTTGAATCGGACTTCGACAAGGTGGAAGGCGTGAGTGAAACGGTTTCAGGTTACTCCGGTGGCACGCTCGAGAACCCGACCTACCGCGATATCGGGCGCAAGAAAACCGGGCATCTTGAAGTCGTGCAGATCACCTATGATCCCGACGTCGTGAGTTATGCCGAGTTGGTGCACCTATTTCTGCGATCCATTGATCCCCTGGACGCGGGCGGCCAGTTCTGCGACCGCGGCGAACCCTATACTACTGCTATATTCACTGCCAGCGCCGCCGAAAGACAGGCCGCAACCGATGCGGTCGCAACGGCGGAGGCAGCGCTGGGCACGGCATTGGCCACAACAGTGCGAGACGCCGCAACGTTTTATCCGGCCGAGGACTATCATCAGAACTTCTACAAAAAGAACCCGATCCGCTATTCGACCTACAGACGGGGATGCGGCCGCGATGCACGTGTCAAAGAGCTCTGGGGTGAGGCTGCAGCGTTTCACCACGGAAGCTAGATAATCTGGAGCGCCCAGGCACCTATACCGGCCAGCGCCCCCAAACCGACAAGAACATGCATCGGCGGGTTGCGCCACAGAGCCAAAGCGGCGAACGCCAGCAATAACAGCAGTTTGGGCACTTCAAGGGTGCCCAGACCTGAAGGCAAGAGCGACGCGGTCCCAAGGTAGACGGCCAGGTTCAGAATTACACCGACCACGGCTGTCGAGACACCTGCAAGTGCGCGGCGTAGCACAGGTTGCCGCTCGACCGCCTCAACATAGGGGGCGACCGCCAGGATCAACATAAAGCTCGGGGCGAAGGTATAAAACGTGGCCAACATGGCCGTAATCACCCCGGTGCCCTGGCTCCATCCGGCGAAAAAGCCGGCATAGGTGTTGACCAGGATCAGGGGCCCCGGTGTCGCCTCGGCAATCGCAAGACCGTTGAGCATCTGTGTCGCGCTCAACCAGCCATAGGTTTCGACAGCACGATCGGCAACATAGGGCAACAAGGCATAGGCCCCCCCAAAGGAAACGAACGCGGCGGAGGTGAACAGGGCGGCAACCCCGTCAAACGGATCAGGCCCCAGGCTCATGCGCACCGAAAGCCAGACTGCCAGGATCACTCCGCCGCCCGTGGCAAACACGGCAAGGAGCCGATACAGTGAGAATTCGGCGCCGGGGCCAGCGTCAGACATATCGGCGGGTTTCAGCAAGATACCGGCCAGAGCCGCCGCAGCGATAACTGCCGGAAATGGCAGGCCGAACACCCACAAAGCCATAAAAGCTGCCGCCGCCAGCGCCCAGTCAACCGGGCCCGACAGCGCACGTTTGCCCAGATTTACGACAGCCCGGGCAACAATTACCAGAACGGCGGGCTGCACACCGTAGAATACCGCCGCAATTATCGGCACCTGACCATATGCCGCCGCAATCCAGGCAAGCAGGATCATCAAGGCGGCACCCGGCAAGATAAAAGCCAGACCGGCGGCAAGACCTCCGCGCAGCCCATGTAGCTGCCAGCCCAGATATGTCGCCAATTGCTGGGCCTCGGGGCCGGGTAACACCATCGCGACGCTCAAGCCCTGGCGAAACGCTTGATCGGGCACCCAGGACCGCCGCTCGACGATTTCATCCTGCATCAATGCGATCTGACCGGCGGGTCCGCCGAACGACAGCAACCCGATCTTGATATAGACCCGCGCCGCCTGCGCCAGTGAAACCTGCTCGGTCATTTCGGGAACCCCTGCTGCCGCCCGTCATCGATGTAGCGCAGCGAAGGTCGGGGGGCCAATGAAAGTCTTGTGGCGCTTTGCTGCCTAAAAATGCGCCTCTCGTGCAGGCAGAACGACCGCGCCGCGGGCACTTACTAAAGCGAAACACTCTCCGTCCGATCCAAACGGTCGCCTGATGTGGCATCACTGAACCAATCGATTGCGGGACAGCATCCCGGGCACTACGCTTTGACATGGCGGACAGGTTGGACGGCGTTGCTGTTCCTATCAGCTGTTGGTGATAGTCACCGCGGGAAGCGGCGGGAAAGGATGGCGATGAACCCTGTAACGGTCGAAGAGAAAGCCGCATTTCAGCGTGATGGAGCGGCTGTGTTGAGGTCCAGATTCTCGGCTGATTGGATCCAAACCCTTCGCGAGGGTATTGATGCAGACCTTGCCAATCCAACCCAGAACTTTACGCGGCATACCAAAGACAAGAATGCTCCGGCCTATTTCGAGGATTTTTGGGCCTGGTCTAAGATCCCTCAGTTCGAGGATTTTGTGCGACGCTCCCCGTGTGCCGAGATTGCGGCACACCTGCTGAGCGCGCCCTCCATCAACCTTGTGATGGACAATTGGTTCATGCGCGAAGCCGGGTCGACTTCCCGGCCACCGTTTCATCA
>JBCCYF010000117.1:0-14154 GCA_039190275.1 Pseudomonadota bacterium
AGGGGCGGTATCAAGAAAAGATTGCCAGTACTCGCCAACTTGGATACGCGCAAACGCCCGCGTGAGCACATGTTCCGGCCCTGACAAGTGCCCAATGAGGGTTGCGAGACGAGCCTCGATGGCGTGCAGGGTCTCGATGTCGGGGTCGTCGACGCTCAACGCGGATAGCCGTTGGAGGTCATCTCTTGAGAGGCTTTGCAGGTGGTTCCAAAAAGCGGCTTCTGCCTGCATGTTGGAAAGCGCCTTACTCAGGCCGAAGCGGCTTACCTGTGCGAGAAGCATCAGAAGGTCGCGGATGTGTGCAGTCAGTCTGGGTTCATCACGATCCTGCATGTTGGCAAGGGTCTCGACGCTTCGCGGGCGCATTAAATCGGGGTGGGCGAGGATGATCGCGCGGCGCTCCGCCTGCGTGCTGGTCGCTGCGAAGGTGGCAATCTGCGTGCGTGTGTCGTCGGTGAGGCGCCACGGAAGCTCCCAGTCGAACGCCTCTTCGATGGGCCCTGCGAGGTCGGTCATGTCATCCACGAGCCGCGTCGAGAGCACCTCGGCTTCCGGCGGGACGGCACCCCGGCGCGCGGCGTGGCGATTCAACCGGGCTTGGTCTGTCTTCACGGCCTGCGAGACCTTCGTCGGGTTCGTTCGGTCGGCAGCGTATGGGGCAAACCAGGCGATACGGCGGCTGCCTTCGCAGGTTTTGATCAGCAGGAGCGAGCTGGTATGAGCGACGCCGGGGCCGACACACTTGGGGCAATACGTGCGTTGATAGCTCCCGTCGGCGAGCCATGGGAGCAGGTCGGGGCGCGCGTCGATGTCGATGATACGCCAGACCCGCGCCTCGAAAGGCGTCGCACAGAGCGGACACACGGCTTGACGCATGTCCGCGAGCGAGAGGTCGCTCAAAGGGCCTTGGCCTCTAGTTTCTCTGCCCAGAACTCGCAGAGATCCTCACCGGCTGGGATCAGGAACAGTCGGACAATGACGACGGCGGCGGCAGCGGCAATCATCGGCGTGATCGCCGGAAGCGTCAGGAGGAGCGTCGTTGTCGCACCAATGGCCGTCGCCTCAGAGAGCCCGACAGCGTTCAGTAAAGCCTGACGGTTTTTCTCGGTGTCGGGGTTTTCAGCGCCACAGATCAACTGGTGGAGCCCGTCCGCCGCGCCCATTACGACCCTTTGGCCCGCCTCACGAAGAGTATCGATCACACCCATATGCGACTCGTCGTATTCCGGGTCGAAGCGTGGGTTGTCCGCTTGTTCCGGAGCGTTCTCGAGCCCCTTTTCCTGTCGCCCGAGCAGGACGAAAAGCGCATCCGTGCCTTCGTAGTCAGCGGCAAAATCCGCCGCTGCGGCCACGGCGCGATTGACGGTTTTGGGGTCTGGTTGCGTCATCTGGAAACTCCCTCTTGTGCGTTGGTCAAGTAGTAGTCGCCCCAGCCGTACACAGTGTAGAGCAGGGACAACGGGTTTCTGGCAGCATGGAAGTGCCGCCGCGCGTCAAGCATGGCATTGGCCAGCGAGTCGCCTGCGATAAGCCGCGCAAATAGGTGTTGCGCGAAGGCGTGGGCAAAGCGGTCAGTGACGGGGCATTCCGTGCCGATAACGGCAAACGCACTCCGTTCCAGGAAGAAGCCCGCGAGGCCACCCGCAAGGCCCGGCGAGAGGTCGGCGGAATAGCAGCAATTTAGGAACACAAGCGGCGGTCGGTCGAGGAAGTAGCGGCCAGCGTTCGCAAAGTCATCGATGTCGACCCAAGCCTTGCTGTTGAAGATACTGGCCCGCGTGGGTCCTTTCCTGAGGATGTCTTGGAGGGTTTCGAAGTAAGCCAATTGGTCGGTGTCCAGATCTTTCGCAGGAGCGTCCAAGGCATCGAAGAGTTCCGGGGGGATGCTCGGACCGCCTTTTGCCGATTTGCCATGGCAGTAGAAGTAGTAGATGTCGGACGAATCCTTTTGCGAAACGCTGGTAAGGATTTCTGTCTTGGTGGTCGCCTTGGTGATCGACAGGTTCGCATATCTCTTGTCGAGTTCGTCGAGATATTCAGCGTGTCGCGCCGAGAAGTTAAACTTCGAATCGATCACAGCGCTCATGCCAATTTGGCCAGGCTTCGCGCGCCTGGTACGGAGTTTGCGGATCTGAGAGATCGTGATTGGATGCTTTAGACCCCAGAACGAAGACGCCGCCGGGTCAGGCGCGGTGGGATGGATGATGGACCAGGGAAAGGCAAAGTCGGCGACGCCCGGGTCCTGCGTGATCTTGATCGGCGCACCCTCGGGGAGCGGCGTGTCTTCAAGGTGATCGCGCAGGCTTGCGGCGTTCGTCGCGATGTCGCCATGGCTGTCGCTGAGTAACGTACGCCACGCCCGCCGCCCAATCTCGGCCAACGCCGTGGTTACGGTTTTCATCGTCCCGTTCGTGACACTGTCACGTGCGCTCATCGTGCCGGTGACAAGTTCCGACCAATGCCTGCGTGCCGCCGCGAGGACGTCGGCGGCCTCGGTCCGTGTGATGATATGGTCGAGCATGATGTGGAACGGCTCATTGTCCTCGTCGCGTGTAATGGTGCAGTCCAGCTTCACTCCACCGCTCGCGGGGCGAAGGTGAAAGGCCATCGCGGTCGGGCCATCGTCGTCCACTTGCGCGCAAGGCGTCTCGTGCCCCTCCCGGTTTTTTGTCCAGGTCCCGTCGATGCGCTCAACAGTGAAGATATCGAGGAGCGTTAGCGCGTGTGAGTAGACACGAACCTCGAAGGCGAGGTCGTCAGGGACAGTGTCGCCGGTCTCGATGTTGAAAACAGCACGGTCGCTGTCCTGATCAAATCGCCATTCGATGAGCCTGAAGTTGTTCGCTATGTGGACAGCTTCAGGCGCGTTGCAGCCTAGGAAAACGCGGAGCTTGACGGGTTCGTTGTCCTGCCGCGGCGGCACGATGGCGGCATCAGGCGTGGCGGAGGGAAGCCCTGTCAGCTTGGCGCGAATGGCGATCTCGATAGTGTAGTCGGCGTTCGAACGCATTGGTGCGGCAGGGTCCAGGCGGCTCGCGTGCGTGGGCTTGTCATATGCAGCGAAGTAGCCACTGAACAGGGTGACGTCCGTGTAGCGGGGCACCTCTCTTGGCGGCAGCTCTTCTTGGTGCGGGGCAAGGTCCGGGACGGCAGTGGGCATCAAGGCATCCGCCACGTGATCACGCTCGGTAGCCTGGGGCGGGCTATCGAACAAATCGATGTGACGGCGGCGCAACATTTTACCGGGGCTTCTGGGTGCCGCTTTTTCCAGTTTGGGCGCACGGTTTGACGACATTCGGAGGCGGTCGTCCGGCGATTGGTCCGGCGCTTTGCCGCGGGGTTGTCTAAGGGCGAATTTTTTTGGGGGGAAGATTACCTTGAACGGCCGTCCGAAGATAATGGAAGGGACAACAACGCCTTCGTCGATCTGCAATACGGTGTAGGTATCGCGTCCGTCTGTTGCGCCGTCTGCCAATGTCAGAACAAACCCGCTGTGCAGGGCGGGGACATCTGCTGGAATAATACTGGAGCGGATCAGATACACATATCTGATCCGCATCGCGTGCGTGTCAGGGGTGCCTTTTTCAAAGTTGAGCGACGGCACAAAAAGTGCGCGGACCGGCTGCAGTGGTTTCAGGAGAACACTGGATTCAATCCGCTTGCCGAGAAGCGAGCCGAGCGTCAACAGCTCCTCTCGCGTCAGCGGTTTGCGCAGCTCCTTTCGCCAGCGGCGGGTTCTATCGGTCGACGGCAGAGAAAGGAGCTTTGGAACGTTGTATGCCATCTAAGGTTATGAAACTACGTGGTTCTTGATGATCTTTAAAACCGTATCGGTAATAATGATAGATTACTGCGTTTGACCTGCCTAGAAAAACTTATACTTTGGCGGCGATGTGTATGGGCGCCAGACATCTGGTTCCGGTTCTGGAACAACTTACACATCGGGAGTGTGATATTTACTATGGCACAGCACCAAACGGTACCTCAGCAAGCGGATACGTTTGACGATCTACGCTCTGAAACACACGCGTAAACAGCCAATCTTGTACGATTGATTTCGCCGTTTCTGAGGAGGCTCTTTCATTGGGGAAACTGGGCATTGCGGCTCGAGTCCCGAACCGGAACCGCGGAAAATCGCAAAGGCATAAGATTGGGTATTCGTTGGGGTCCTGCCCTGAGGTCTGGGGCGGGGCGAGAAGACCACTGATACGTGCCGGTCAGCCGCCACCCAGAAAAACAAAACTCATCTTATTACCGTCAAGATCGCGGACATAGGCGCCGTAGAAGTCCGGACCGTACTGCGGCCGAAGGCCCGGGTCACCTTCGTTGGCTCCGCCACAGGACAGAGCAGCTTGATGCGCTGCATCGACTTCTTCGGTGGTCTGGCAAGAAAGCCCAACCATCGTGCCGTTCCCGGAAGCCGCAATCGCTTCATTGTATGGTGTTGCAACCCAAACGCGGCCGCCTCCCCGCAATTCATAGCAGAATGCGTGGGGCATATACTCCGCTGCCAATGTACCACCGATGATAGGGAGAACCGCGCTATAGAAGCTGCGTGCTTTTTTGACATCATTTGAGCCAAGCATGACGTAATTTAAAGACATGCAGCTAATCCCCACTCTAAGTTTTGCTTGAGACCGTCACTGATCTTGCACGTCGGCCTTCCGAATTCAGCCATCAACTGACGGAAACCAAGTCAGCGATGAGTGATGCAAGGAGATCAGGACACGTCCATTCAGTTTGTGATACGCAAACGTGTAATCCGCGCGTGTTGCATTACCCGCACCATCTACAAACGTGTAGTGGCCCATATCTTTGTATCCCAGACCACCCGCTTTTAGGATGGGACCGACGGCACTTTGAAACTCCACCTTCTGCCATCCGCGTTTAAGAAAACCGCTGTCTTGCGGATAGTCAGGGTCCCCCCCAACAAAGTATGCTCTTGCCCCCTTTTGATCGAGACGGATCACGTCTGCCAAGGTGGGTTTGAACAGTAGTGGTTCGTCGGGATCGCCAAAGTCATAGAGTTCGAGTAATCCGTCGACGTCTTGATCAGTGACATACTTCGCCCACGCCCGTTGTGCGGTAACGACTTCGGCTTTGGTCATTGGTTCAAATTTACGTTCGGACATAGCTCTGTCTGGCCCTCTAATTCTGCGTTTGCGATCACGCCGACCCATCTGTCGTACCGTTCCAAGTTGTGAAACAACCCTCGGCCAGCCAGCAGCGGTATCGCCACCGCGCACAAGTGCAAGCAAAATCAGACGATTGTGTTGCGATACGCGCGAAACTGAACTCTATGCAAAAATACAGCGATGATCCATGTAAGTCTTCCTGCCGACGCATCGCGCACAAACGCGGCGCTTGCCCATCGCATGGCGAAGTGGAAAAATATCGCGGCATACCTTCCGTGACCTATGCCATGTTCTGCGTCGGTGGACGCCCGCGTGACACCGACAACACGTCACTCTCTTCGACACAAGGAATGAGATGAATACATGCCGATCCCGACAACAATCCTGAACGGTTTCCTTGGCGCGGGAAAGACAACGCTTTTGCAAAACCTCCTCGTGCAGGCGCGCAAATTACCTCATGTCACGCTTGGGATCGTCATCAACGAAATGAGCACCCTTGATGTTGATGGGTCCGTACTTGACACAAGCGAGGTGATTTCCCGCAGAAGCCCGCATTTCGCGTCGATACCGGGCGGGAGCATGAGCAGTGCGGATGGACTGCCAAAATTCACTAAGGCCGTGAACAACGTGCTTGCAGACGGGGACGTCACGCACCTTATCATAGAAACCTCTGGAAGCACTCATCCTTGGCCCCTTTTGCAAGCCATTCGCACGATGTCGGAATTGCGGTTGCAAGGGTTCTTGTCGGTCGTGGATACCGTAGTGCTTCAACAGGACCATGATCTTGGCCGGGAGATCCATAAGCAAGCAAGCGCAAACCTAAGGGAAGGAAAGCGGGGGGTGGCAAACCTCCTGGCGGAACAAGTGATGTTTGCCAACCGTATCTTGCTCAGTAAGGCCGACAAGGCCTCGGGGGATGTTGTCCAACAGGTGGCACAGGCTATACACCCCCTCAATCCCCGCGCGGATATTCTTGCGATGCAGTGGGGCAATCTGAGCCTGACCAAGATCCTCGAAATGCCCCTCTACGATTTTGAACGGGTGAAGACCCTTGGCAAGGAATTAACCGAGTGGGAGGAGCAGCACCCCAATGCGCCCATGGCGCAACCCAATACCTATGCTCTGGAAAGCCGAGTCCTGCGCGATCCTCGGCCTTTTCATCCGCAAAGACTCTGGGATGTATACAATAAGTTCCTTGGGATCGGAATTTATCGAAGCAAAGGGTTCTTCTGGCTTCCAACCCGGGACAAGCTTGTACTGCTCTGGAACCAAACGGGCGGAAGTGTTGGTCTTGAAATCCTCAATTACTGGAAGATCGCAACGCTGGAAGACGACAGTCTCAATCTCTCAGATTGGGAGAAGGAGGCGATGCGGGCAAAGTTGGTCGAGGCTCACACAGATTTCGGGGATCGCCGCTGCCAGCTCACGGTCATCGGGGACGCGATGCAGCTGGACGAATTTGTTGATGCGTTAAAGACCTGTTTTTGCACCGACGATGAAATCCGGTCCTGGAAAAACGGCGAGAAGTTCGTCGATCCTTGGCCAAAAACCGTCGCGACACTTAGGCCAGACTGACAGCGGTTAGATCATTCGTTGGGATCCGTCTTGCAGCGCTTTTTGCGGCCTCTTTGAAACATGCCAAAGTGCGCGCATGATGCGCAGCACCCCATCTTTCAATGAACCTTTCGGTGTGAAAGTCTGTGTCGTCGGTACGGACCTACTGTCAGAAAAACGCTCACCACAGCCAGAAAATTACACTTTCGCCAAAAAAATCCCAAACCGCCGACAACAACAATGATCAGAGTGTGATTGTAAGAAGGCCCAGACTGATCCAGCAGATCAGTGCGCCGGATGCGATCTGGACTGCTGGAAATGCGAATCCCAAAGTACCGGACACATCAGCAGAGACCCACGCTATCCGCCGGGCTGCGATACTTGATACCGCGACAAGGCTGGTGAGTGCTGCGGTGCCGAACCCCATGATAATTGCCGCTGCGCCGCCCGCCCACTTAACGTCCATCTGCCAGGTAATCACCAGAAGAAAGATCGCGCCAGTACAAGGCCGTATCGCGACGCTTACAATCAAAGCAATTGCTTCTTTCACAGACCCGACTTTGTTTACTTCTTCCGGGGTTGGCCCGTGACTGTGTCCGCATCCACAATGGTGACCGTGTGTTTCCCTGTGCCCCGCTGTGAGGAAGGCGGGCTGCGTGGTTTTCTTGAGCAGCGCCCTGATACCGCGCGCCGCCAAGACGAGGCCCACCATGGAAATGGCGAGATAACTAGCGGGGGCGAGGACATCCTCGGCAAGGAACATCAGCTTTTGCGCAGAGGTTTGAAGTAACGCGAACCCCCCATAGACAAGCGTGATCGCCCAAATCGACTGAAGCAAGCTTGAAGCAACCGCGATCCCGATAAGCCTTAGGCCCGGAACAGATGTCCCAAGACCGACCCCGCCGACAAGGTACTTGCCGTGGCCTGGTCCCAGCGCATGGACAAACCCATAGGCACCGGTGGCTGCAAACAAGGCGAAGTAAGCACCAACATCTCCTGCCCGCAATGCTCGAAGGGACGCTGCCATCTGGTTCTGGAAAGCACGTTGCTGATCCAGAACCCATTGGGACAGGGCATTGAAATCAGCTACCCAAAACACAGCCAGTGAAATCAACACCGCAACGAAAACGACCGATACTACGCGCATTGCAATGCGATCCTATCTGCAAATTTGGCACCAACGTTGTTCTCAGCTGGCGTTTCTTCGCGGCTTAACTCCGCAAGTACAGATAGAAGTTCCTTGTCCTGCTTGTTGGGATCGAACGGTGTAAGAGTAGTATCGCAAGTGGCTGAACCAAGAATCTTAGATCGATCTGTGACCGAAAACGCATAGAAATAGGTCGCCTCATAGAATGCCACCTCGATCCTACGGATCGAAACATCGACAGGGGTGTGCAAGTAGCGCGAAAAACTAACTTCCAGTCGACCTGAAACAAGTTTCGCATCAAAGCCGACGGGCCGGCCTAGTGCTACGGGCGCACCATCCGCAGATAGATGTGCCGATCCATCGAATTCACTCGGCCACTTACTTCGCTTTTGAACAAGTTTCTGGCGGTCCGGCTCATCTAGTCCACCGTCAGTGGTCAATTCCAATCCATACACGGAAAGGATGTAGAGTGTTTCGAACTCATCGTAGCGCCAGGTCACTTCGAGCGCCTCAAGCGTGTTTTCGTCACCCATGACGAAGTCAATGCCGCCATCAACAAACACGTGAGGATGCGCCTGGAGGATACCTCCCGGGAAAAGCAGGCCAGCAACCATCAGACCCCGCCAAGTTTTCCGGAATAGATCGCCGACGTTCATGAGGCTTGATGTTCTGTTATGGCTGAACACCGGTCGGCCCAGGCGCCATCATTGCAGATAGAATGTTTTTCATCCCGACTTCGGTCTTCACTTGTAAGGCTCATGCCTTTTGCACGCGGTTCATGCTCGCTGACGGTGTGCCAAGCAAATCGGGGCCTCAGCGAAGGAGTGCCTGCAGACGGACATTTGCGACGTTCCGGTATCAAGCTACTATAGTGGCGCATTGGACCTGGATGCTGTTGCCTGCGCTGCGGACTATTCGTCTTTGGGCGACCAAGCGATATCATGATGCAATCAAGTCCGGCTGATAATATGGCGTGGCACGAAGCATGTCCAAACTGCGATCAAGTTCAGGTCGAGGAAGGTCGCGCGCAACTACAACTATACGGCTAGATTTATCTGCTCCTGTCCAATTCCGGATCGGAATAGGCGGATCGAAAATATGCTGAACACCGTGAAAGACGAACGGAACGTCAATATTATTCGGAAAAACAATTCCCTTCACCCGAAGGATATTGCTGCCTCGCAATCTAATCAGTGTGTCCAGCCACGTGTCGAACACCACATCGAACAACGGCTTCTCGAGAGTGATGGACGCTGTTGCAATGCGCATATCATGCGGTGACGACCGCATCGATTGAGGGGCTTCACCTTCAAGCCCAGACAAATTTACAAAAGGATCGTTTGGCGTTTCTTGCACCCAGTTCAGCGCTTGGGTTGGCTTTACGTCTCGGCGGATACCATGAAGACCCCACAGACGGTCGTGCACGCCTGTACCGCGGACGGAACACAGTATTTCCGCCGTCGAATTCAGTCCACGCAACCGCATTTCAAACGCCTTAAGCGCTTCGTCCGAGACAAGATCGGTTTTACTCACAATGATCAGATCAGCGAGAGCGGCCTGCGACACGGCCTCGAACTGAGTGTCGAGTGTTGCGGGCCCGTTGACTGCGTCGGCCAGTGTCACAACTCCTTCAAGACGCGTTTCTGCGGCAAGCCAACGATCTGTCAGCAGCGTTTGCATAATAGGGCCGGGGTCTGCCAAACCTGTGGTTTCGATTACAATGCGATCGAAACCCAGTAGCTGCTCATCCCGCTCAACGAGTAACTTATGAATTGTTTGCGCCAAGTCTCCCCTGACCGAGCAATACAAACAACCGGACTGCATCAGGGTAACTTCTTCACTGCGTTTTTCGATCAGGTCATGGTCTAGGCCCGCCTCCCCAAATTCATTGACAATAACAGCCACTTTCTCTGAAGCACTCTCCGAAAGGATTGCATTCAGCAGCGTTGTTTTGCCAGCTCCGAGAAATCCCGTGAGCAATGTTATGGGGAGGCGGCGATCGCTCATGCTACGAGCCAAGCGCTTCCGACAAAGTCATGGCATTATGCATCATCATTTCGATGTAGGTCGATGCTGGTCCGTCCTCACCGGAAAGCGCATCAGAATAGAGTGTCCCACCGATACCCGCGCCTGTTTCATTCGCAATTTGCTCGATCAGGCGGTTGTCCGTAACCGTTTCAACGAACACCGCAGAGATCCCCTCTTCGCGGATTTGGGTGATGAGCGCAGCCACATCCGCTGCTGATGCTTCACTTTCAGTGCTCAACCCCTGCGGCGCCTCAAAGGTCATGCCGTAGTGTTCCGCCAGATATCCGAAGGCATCGTGGGACGTCACGACCGTGCGCTTATCTTCTGGAACGGACGCCATCATGCTGTCGATCTCTGCGTCCAGTGCCTCAAGTTCTGCGACATACTCCGATCGATTTTCGTAGTAAGCGGACGCATTCTCCGGATCAGCCTTAGCAAGACCGGCGGTGATGTTATCGACGTAGATCAGAGCGTTTTCGATGGTCTGCCACGCATGCGGATCGAACACGCCGTGGTCATGCCCATGGTGGTCTGCGTGATCCTCCTCATCATCATGTCCTGCATGCTCGTCGCCATGGTCGTGGTCGTCGCCTTCAGCATGTTCCTCGCCATGGTCGTGGTCTTCGCCCTCGGCATGCTCCTCTTCGCCATGATCATCGTGATCATGTTCTCCCCCTTCCGCATGCTCTTCGTCGCCATGGTCATCATGATCGCTGTGCTCGTCGCCGTGGTCATCGTGGTCATCTTCAAATTCGATGGCCTCAACGCCCAAGGTGGCAATGACCATTTCCCCGTCAAAGGGTGCGGCTTCGGCAAGGCGCTCTAACCAGCCTTCGAACTCCAGGCCGTTCATGAACAAAACCTCTGCGCTAGCGACAGCGGCGGCATCTTGGGGCGTCGGCTGATAGACATGCGCATCCCCGTCTGGGCCAACCAGCGTAGTTAACGCGATATGGTCGCCCCCGATGCGCTCAACCATGTCGCCCAGGATCGAGAATGTTGCGACGACAGGCATAGGTTCGTCGGCATATGCCACACCCGGCAAAATCATGGATGCTGCCACGAGGGCGGTTGCGGACTTCAAAAGTGATCGACGAGATGACATGGATTCCCCTTTATTTCTCGTAGTGGCGGCGCGGCAAAACCTGGGTAATGAGCCCCCCAACCGGGCCAATGAAAACTGACACGCCATAGATTATTCCCGCGACCAATATGATCGCAGGGCCGGACGGTAAGCTGTAGTGAAAGGACAAGAGCAGCCCTGCTATGCTTGACAAAACGGCACAGAGTGCAGATCCGACAAGAAGGCCGCCGATACTACCTGTCCAGAACCGGGCAGCCGCCGCGGGCAATATCATAATGCCGACAGCCATGAGTGTCCCCAAAGCGTGGAATCCCGCGACAAGGTTCATCACGACCAGGCTTAGGAAAAGAAGGTGTGTGACGGCGCTAAGCTTGCTGACTGAGCGCAAAAACTGCGGATCGGCGCACTCCAAAACCAGTGGGCGGAAAATGACCGAAAGGATCAGCAAGGACAGGCTTGCGATGCCGCACAGCAGAGTGAGCGCTGCATTGTCCAGCGCAAGAACCGTACCAAACAGGACATGCATCAAGTCCACATTGCTTCCGCGTGTGGACACGATGAGGACACCCAATGCCAGGGAAATGAGGTAAAAGGCGGCGAGACTGGCATCTTCTTTCAAAGTTGTCATCCGCGAAACAAGGCCCGAGGCGACAGCAACAACCATCCCCGCCACAAGCCCCCCTATGGTCATGGCACCGAGCGACAGGCCGGAAATCAGAAAGCCGATCGCGGCGCCCGGAAGGATCGCATGCGCCATCGCATCGCCCGTCAGGCTCATGCGCCGCAGCATCAGGAACACACCCACAGGTGTCGAACCAACGGCAATGGCAAGGCACCCCAAAAGGGCGCGGCGCATGAATCCGAATTCCGCGAACGGTTGAATGATCGCCTCCCAAATCACGCGGCACTGACCTCGCAGATTTGTGGCGTTTCATCGAAAGTTTCACACATCGCACGCGCCTTCGCATGGTTTTCTGCAATCATCACGTTGCGTGTCGAGCCATGTGCAACCAGTTCACGTGCGATCATGAGTGTTTCGGGAAAATGCTCGCGAACTATCTCATGATCATGGAGCACGGTAAGTATCGTCCGCCCCTCCCCATGCCAGGTTCGAATGACACCCACGAGATCAGCCATTGTCCGGGCATCAATCGCGGCAAATGGTTCGTCCAGCAAGACCAGCTTCGCGTCTTGCAACAACAGCCTGGCAAAAAGTGCCCGTTGTAGTTGGCCGCCCGAAAGCGACCCGATTGACCGTTTTTCCAGACCCAGAAGGCCCACAGCGTCAATGGCTTGCGCAACGCGCGCTCTGCTCTTGCGCCCAAGGCTTCCGAATGCGCCGATGTCCCGCCAAAGCCCCATGGCGACCAAATCCGCGACCGTCATCGGAAACGTAACATCAATATCAGACTTTTGCGGCAGGTAGGCGATGTCATCCCGGCCAAACGCATCCAAAACGACGCGCCCCTCAAGGGGGGTTAGGTTGCCGATGATACCTTTTAGGAGAGTCGACTTTCCCGCACCATTTGGGCCGACGATCGCCGTAAGGCTTCCGGTCTGGATTTCCGTCTGCAAGTGGTGAACAGCGGGATGGCGATCATAGCCGAGGGTCAGGTTGTCAAAAACCAGCGCGTTCATTGTTGAACCCCAATACTGGTCCAAGACAGGTCCGTTGCCCAAAAATACCCTGCCCAAAGCAGTGCCACGACCAGAGTGGCCACAGCCAGCCTGGGACCCGCACCAGCCAAGAGCAGACTGATACCCCTGCTTCGATTTCTCATAAAGTCGGGCTGTTTCATGAAGTCTGCTTGTCCGGAGAACAATCCACACACGTTCCATGGACTTCGATCACATGGCGCGAGGGCGCAAATCCTGACTCTCCGACAGCCTCTACCATGGTCTTCAACACTTCTGGCGCGACCGTTTCTTCAACGATACCGCAGTCGTTGCAAATCGACAAAATGGCCTGATGATCAGGATCATCGGTTTGGCTCAAGACATAGGCGTTTAGGGACTCAAGCCTGTGAACAAGCCCTACCTCCATCAGGCCGTTAAGCGTCCGGTACACGGTTGTAGGTGCCGTTTTAGGGTTCGAGGTTTGGAGCACTTTTAGGATGTCGTATGCAGACCTGGGCCCGTCACTTAGACGCAATACGCGCACCACTTCGGCGCGCAGTTCATCTCCTCGCTGTCCCATTCTCTGATCCCGCACACTGTTCGTTCCCGATGTTATATAGTAACAAACCAGGGATGGAAATCACATCATTTGCACCGCCACCCAACCTGGCCCTAGCGTTGAAGATCAGCATCCGCGCAGGACCAAAAACGGGGCGCGTTCCACACCCTTTGGCGGGCATTCAAGACTTGGCGTGGTGGCTAAGCATCATCCTGAAGGTGAGTTGATCAGGGCGTCCGAAAGACGTCCAGTAAACGGACAGGTTCACGCAGGCAAAACCCAACGGCTGCCCCGGATCGCAGCTACACTGACCATGGGCTCACCGGCACAAACCGCGCCGGCCCCGGATTGGATCAGGCCATTGCCGCTGTGCGGGAAGGCGACACGCCCGTTGTGCCCAAGTTCGACCGGCCAGCCCGTTCGGTGCCACAAGCCCGTGCCGATCAACTCGAAACGAAGGGCGTCAACCTCGGCCTCGGCGCATCGGTCTAAGAACCGACCAACCCGAACCCCACAACGGTGATGTTCTCGGATGAAACACCCGGCACCTGGAGCACTCGGACATGGTCCGCAACCGTATCCACGTATTCCAACCCATCGGGTGCACGCACTTCCGTGTTGGCGATGCGGCCGGGAGACATAAGGCCTACGGTAATCTCCGCGAATTCGATGAAGCCGCTAGGGCTCTTTTCCGATTGGCGGCCGCAGACACTGTTCGGTTTCCGGCACATTGCGGTGACAGACGCCGCGCCTCAGACCAAGGCGATCACATCCGCGCTCATCGCTCGGAAGGCTTGCGCGTGGCCCGGGTTCGCTAAGGCGGCAACCGCACCAAACACTTTTGGAGTTCGGGACACCGCCACGACGCCGCTCAACGGCCCAACCATCCGCCATCCACGGGCAGCGTGATGCCGGTTACATAGCGCGCGGCCGGTGAGGCAAGATAGGTCACCGCGCCGGAGATATCGTTGGGCTCGGCCCAGCGGCCCAGGGGGATACGCTCAAGGATGGCCTGATTGCGCGCGGGGTC